>JBCCWF010000001.1:0-78358 GCA_039194035.1 Cyanobacteria bacterium P01_E01_bin.6
AAAAAACCCCTGAAAGCCTTATTTTGCAAGCTTTCAGGGGTTTTTTAGTTTGATGCACTTTAGCCAAGAATTTAGTGCAATTGAAAGAGCCTGATGCACCTTAGATTGAAAAACGGAAATTAGCTAATCAAAGAATTGTTTATTCGCCACCCTCTTAAAAAGCTTTTTCTGCGTGAAGATCTTTCGGTTTTCACTTCAAGCTTGAGTTTTGGATTGACTTCAGCCAACCTCTTCTTGATCATTCTCTTACTTGTCACGATTGGGTCATACCTGTCGTTTTCGATAGGCCTTGGAATTTCGTTGACAATTTCAGCCATTTCTTCGATCGCATACCAAGCCTTAAGTTGAGTCCATATCTCATCAAGTGAGACGTCGCTTGAAGGATCTGGTTTCAACTCAATATCATGTACGAACCTAGATAGGTGACTATACTCTTCTTGTAACTCGGCATAATTTGCATCTAGCGGACTGTAGTCAATCCCACTCTCTACAACGGCCTTGTACGTCCTTAACATGTCTACAAACGCTGCTGGGGCGACTTCTTTCAAAAGAAATGTTTTACTGTCTTTGAATCTGGGATCTGCTTTTAGTTGGCCAGGCTCACTAGGTTCTGCCACGAAAGTTTTTTCAAACCGAATGATTCCATATCTAGATTTGATCGACTCTGCTGATGTGCCAATTACGGGATCATTATTAGATGTGAAAATCATGACTGACACTGGCTGGATTGGGTGACCATTCTGATGCATTCTCCTGACTCTTACCTCGTCTCCTGTCAGGATCGCTTTTAAAATGTCTGTTTTGTCCAGGCGCACCGTTTTAGCTTCGCTGCTCCAATTGAGCTTGGAGCCTTCTAAGGGCCATAAATGGTTACAATCACCATTCGCGTCAGCGTTTCGTATCTCCGACATGCTGACGGCTGTCATGGTACTTCCAAATATTTGTTTAATAACCGTCTTGGCTGTGTCTTTTCCGTTGTTGCCATCACCCAGGAGAAACAAACCCCTGACGCATCTACCGTGAACCTCTCTAATGGATTGAAGGTCGATGGAAGACGCTATTGTCTTAAAAAGGATTGATCTATACGGCTCATCCAGTGCCGATTTGATTTGCTCCCAGTACTGAAAATTTGGAGCTGGGTTGTATTCAAAGTCGCAACAATAATCGAAATAGGGTGGGCAGTCGTGCGATCGCTCAACAGAATCCCATTTCACTACTCTTGTTTCAACGTTCGTTTCGATTTGAATGATTTCATTCAATAAATTAAAATGCCCTGCTGGATTTATCTCACTTGGATCAACCCATGAATTGTTTTTTATGTGCTGAAGAACTCGTCTATTCCATATGGGATTGTTCGCCCCACGTGGAAGTGACTTTTCTCCACCAGTGTCAGGATCCTCAATGCTTTTCAGTTGTTTTGAAATTAAGTCTGCAACCGCTTCATCACATATGGGTTTGTAATGCGTCCCGTTCCACTTGTGAAGAGTTTTCTGTGAGTAGATGAAGTGATGGCCACTTTCCTTCATCTTGTCAACCACGATGGTTTCAAATGAATCGGGGTAGATAACAGACGCAATCCATTCATTGAAAATCTCACGCTTTGAGATGACTTCGTGCAATCGCTCTTTGCCATAGGCGACTAGAAGATCATCAATACCTTTTCCTTCATTGACGCCCCATGTAACCATGCTCACGATTATTGAAGGGCACGCACCAATCAATGTTTTTTCAAAAGACTTCAAGGCTTCCATCACGCTGGGATTGCTTCTGAAATCTGAATCGTAAACAAGGCCTATTTCACATTCCGACTGAAGGAATGGGATTAGTCCATCGACAATTCGTCTGTGTTCGCCACGCCATTTCTTAGTACCGTTCCACACGCCAACAATCGAAATAGCGGCATATCCATGAGTGAGTAATGCTGCCGCTTTTTTGCGTCCCTCGCAGACATAGACGGTCAACCTCTGCTCTAAAACCCATGCCCAGAAACCCAGGTCATCACGGGTTTTGTCAACTTTGATGGTGTCAGGACTTACATTGTTTTGTTGAGCAATTTTCTTCCATTGATTGACGGATATTTTCAGCAATCCTGGTAAAGGCGTTTTACCCGCTGGATAGGCAGCATATTTAATTTGCTTGCCTTTCTTGTTCGTCGTTGGGTTGAAAAGCTTCAGCTCACCTACTTCAACCTCTCTACCCGTTCTTGGTTCTATGGTGTCACACCACCAATAACCATCGCCAACGGAAAACGATCGCCAACCTGTCAATCTCTTCCCTTCAAATGCAGAGTGCGAAGTTTTGAGGTTCAAGTCAACAATTTCTTCATCAACGCCAGATTCGTCAATCCATTCGCGTCTTGCTCTTGTGTTAATACTTTTGGCGGTTAGCATATGCTAATTAAGACTGAGTGCTCCACAACATTAACGCAGTTAGATTGACATGTGCAATACTTGTAGTTACCATTTTAGTTGACAGTACGTCGTGAATTGAAAAAAGGTAATTACACATGGCTTTCAAGATGACTTCCCCGTCCGCTGACAGCTCCGTACAAGGAACATCCCAATCCCAAGATGGAGCTAAGAGTCTGGATTGTGATCTGGCATATAACAAGCTATCCGCCATGTTGAGTGGCACATGCAAAGAAACGACCAGCCTGCCGCCTGACAGTAAATTGATGGTAGGAGACTTGAGTGATCTCTTGGATGGAATCAAAGTGGTCACTGGTGAATTGAAAATTCCTTACGATCAGGTGAATGATTCGACTTATCAATTCGTAGTCACAGAAAAAGGATCGGCTTATCTCGCGGGGCCAAGCATTGTTCAGCATGAAGATGGGGCTGGTATCGCATGGGGTGACAAGGTTTATCCAATCGATTCCAATACTCAACTCATGTCCGGCGAGTGGCGCTTAATTTCCACAGAGAAACGAAGTCATTTCTTCTACAAGCCCGCTCAATTAAAGTTTCCATTTACCATTCGATTGTCTGAAGAAGGGCGCAAATCTCTTTACAAAGATTTCGTCAGCCTGATGACGTTTGGTCAACTTCATAAGTACCTTGCTCCATCGGGTCAGGGCATTGGCAAGTTTCAGGAACTCGACAATGATATTGAGTTTGAAATTCTAGGTGTTAAAGAGGTTCGTGATACGAAAGACAAGACTCGTCAGTTTGCTATATTGACTTGCTCTGTTGATGGCGAGAAGTTAGACTTTTTTGCGCCCGGCGAGGCCAACGATTGGGCTGATACAGAAATGTATCCAATGACGGTTACAAAAAAAGAAGGCGTTATCGAGTTCAAGACCGCTAATGGTGGAGAGGGTGAAATTGAGTTATCAGGCTCTTACAAGAAAATCCACGAACTTGAGATTGGCATCACTTACCAAGTCATTGCTTACTCTGTTGATACGGCATCTTACGACGGTCGTACATGGGACTCAACCTTACTTGAAGTGAAAGCTCCCGATGGGAAGGTTATTCGAGTCAATGGTAACGCTCAGGTTCTCGACTCATTAACAAGTCAACTGTCCGCCAGGAATGATGGTGGAGAAAGGCACGAAATTAATGCAACGTTGACAGTTGATAACGTCAAGCAGACGGTTGGAAAGGATGGAAAAACCCGTCACTATCCTCGATTCCGTTTTCAAATTGAAACCGCAGAAAGCAAGGCTTTGATGGCCTTACTCTCGTCTGCTGCATAGTTGGTTTGAGTGCACGGAGGGGTTACAACCCCTCCATTCTTTCTATGGATAAGCATCATTTAGAATTGCTGCTCAGAAATCCTGATCGCCAGGTTTGGCACTACGAAGAACGGGTTCCATGCAATTTTATTCAAATCGATAAAGTTGGTAGCAACTTATTGGTTGAATATCCCTTTGATATTGATGGATGTTTTCGGTTCTTGCCAGTTGATTGCGCCGAAATAGTTCCCAGAGTTGGGGACATTTGCTGGCCATTAGCTGGCCTAGCCATTACTTTCTTTCAAGGCGATGAACGAAAAATCTCTTCTATCGATTGGTTTGCTGAAAGGAAAATACATTCAATCGATAGCTCAGGAGCAATGAGTATTCCATTGCTAAAACTTCCTTTGAGATGCTTTTACTTCATCGGAGTTGCACGATGATTCCAGGCCTTGACTCCTATTTTGATGGCAGTGAGTGGATCGAGCACGACCACTACAAGAGGGAGAAGGCGCGGCGTGCTGAAATTCAGAAATCAAAGTCAACACGATCTAAAAAACTCTTCACAAAGTCGTCATCTCTAAAGAAAAAAAAGAAGGTTCTAAAAACTCTATTTTTAGATTACGAAGATGGTCTTTTATTTGAAGAATTAATGGCTCTAATTATGGGTGAAAACCCCAACGAAGTAGGACAAAGCGACCTGGAATGGGGCGCTGTGATGGTTAACGAAATGGTCAAAAAAGGGATTTTATCTACTCGAAATAATCTGTTGATTTGGCGAGTTCAAGAACTAGAGCTATTTAGTAGCGAAGCAGCATGATGATTTACCTTTCCATTCTTTTAGTAGGCATTTTGAGTTTTAGTCAAGGCCAGCAATGTCACGACAATAATCCCGTTTGTACTGGGCCGAGACCAGAGAAAAGCTTGATTGTGGGAGGAAATTTATGACCACAGTTTTAGCGTTCTTCGTGTTGTTATTTCTGGGCGCGGTTGTTGGTGTTTGCGCCATTGTCAGGGTTTCTGGTGTGGAAGATTTTGACGAAAGGGAGGGCGATCGATGAGCGCCTACTACAACGAGAATGATCCAAACGCCGCTGAATGGCTGCGGCAGCTAATTAAGTTAGGGGCGATCGCCCCTGGAGATGTAGACGAAAGGAGTATTGTAGATGTCCCTTCAATTGAGCTTAGGTCTTACACTCAGCACCACTTCTTCGCAGGCATTGGAGCCTGGTCATATGCCCTCCGATGCGCAGGATGGCCAGACGACAAACCCGTTGTCACCGGATCGTGCCCATGTCAACCTTTCTCCAGCGCAGGCAAAAGAAAAGGGGCTGACGATGAGCGGGATCTCTGGTGGGCAATGTTTTGGCACATCCAGCAGTTGCAACCTCAAACAATTATTGGTGAACAAGTTGCATCAAAGGATGGGCTCTCATGGTGGGACGTTGTTCAGTCTGATTTGGAAGGAGAGAACTACGCCGCAACTGCGTTCGATCTATGCGCTGCGGGCATCAGCGCGCCGCACATCCGACAAAGATTGTTTTGGGTGGCAAACGCCAACGGTTCAAGACAGCAATGGGCGCGATCGCCACAACCAAAGAAATGGTTCGGTGATTCCGTCTCTACTAGGGCAAGCAAGGCTAGCACATTGGCCTACCCCGACTGCGAACGAAGACAACAGGACTCCGGAGGCTCACCTAGAGATGAAGAGGCAGATGGGAGTCCGAGACGGCAGCCAAGCAAACCGAAAAGCAATAACAAGTCTTGCTGTGATGTCAAAGATTGCTTATGCAGGGGAACAGACAACGATTCAGTTGAGCGGATGGGCAACGCCAAAGGTTCAGAATGCGAATGGACCAGGGGAGCACGGCAATGGAGGTCAGGATCTGCAAACTCAGGCATCTGGAGTGACGCGATCTGGATCACCTGCCAAGACGGCAAGCAAAGGCCAATTAAATCCGGCATTTTCCCGCTGGTTGATGGGATTGCCCCCGATCTGGTGCGAGGCGGCAATCCTTGCATTCAGACAGAAGCGACGGCGGAAGCCCGCACGATGCGAATCAAAGGATACGGAAACGCAATCGTAGCGCCGCTGGCGATCGCCTTTATTCAATCCGTGATGGAGGTTGAACAGTGACTCATCCCTTCCCAAATGACAAGTACAACATCATCTACGCCGATCCTCCCTGGACGTATCGAGACAAAGCAAGCGCCGGTAAGCGCGGTGCATCTCACAAATACAAAGTGATGGCATTAGAGGAGATCTGCGCATTGCCAGTGCAGGCGATCGCCGCTGACAACTGCCTGTTGGCGATGTGGTGGGTTCCGCCGATGCCAAAGGAAGCGCTACAGGTTGTAGAAGCTTGGGGTTTTGCCTTCAAAACGATGAAGGGGTTCACCTGGGAAAAGGTGAGTAAGAACGGTAAGCACCTCATAGCAATGGGCAACTACACCCGTGCCAATACAGAGGATTGTTTGATTGCCGTTAAGGGTAAGCCAAAGCGAATAGACGCAGGGGTGCGGCAATTTATTCAGTCGGAACGCAGGGCGCATTCACAGAAGCCTGATGAAGTGCGCGATCGCCTTGTTCAGCTCATGGGCAATGTTCCGAGGATTGAGCTTTTTGCACGCAGTACAGCTCCAGGGTGGCACGCCTGGGGAAATGAATTAGCACCGTTTTAGGAGAGCGTGAGATGAGTCAAGAAGATTTATTAGAAAGACTTGCCAGCGCCTTTGAGCGCAATAACCAACTACTTGAGCAGCTTATTGTAGATCGTCAACCTAAGCCCAAGTGCATGCCTTTGGCAGATGCATGGAAGGAACTGGGGTACAAGAACTACAAGGCTTGCTACCGAAAGGTGATCAATGGCCATTATCGAGTAGGTCATGAGGTTGAGGATCGGCGATCGCCCGGTGCCTACAATCCAGAGTACTGGCTCGACATAGAAGCATGTCGAGAGAGAAACAAAGTTATTCCGGCAAAAAGGAGTGTATAGGACTTGCGAATATTATTCAATCTTCTCTAAAAATGCTTCAGTCGCTTGAGCTTCGCTAATGTGTTTCTGGTACGTACTGAGATAAACACTTGGATCATGCCCCAACCATTTGGCCGATACTGCTGTAGGGAAACCATATTTCAAGGCCGCTCGGATTGCGAATGCATGGCGATAGCTATATGGTTTATGTGGGTTCTTCTGACGAGTAAACGCTCTGGCAGTGCGATCGCCATACTCTTTATTGGTTCTGACTTTTAGATTAGGTGGACTGCCTTCGGCTAACTCCCACCGTTCAGCCCATTCTGGTGGCAATGGTGGAATCGATTTCCTGGCTCCGGTTTTGCCATCTGTGATTTCACACATCATCACCGTGCGATCGCCCGTATCAAGACTCACAACTTTCGCAAACCAAACTTCATGATCTCTGAGTCCATATGTTGCCATCATTGCGGCGACATGTTTCCACTCAGGATTTTTCATTGAGTCGATCGCTTTCTCGATTTCTTCATCACTTGGAATATCACGATCGACATTTCTAGGATTGTAGTTTCCTTGATACGGCTTGAGATCGATTTTAATTCCAGCGAACTCGGCAAGTTTATTCATTCGCTGGCAGCATACTTGCCGACTACGGCTATCAACCTTGGTTTTTTGAACTGCCAAAATAATTGCATCAGCAGTGAGATCGGATTTTGGGTTTAGTTTTGTAAAGGCTGGATACCAGAATCGCTCTTTCCAATCAATTTCCGCTTGTTCTCCAGTGGTCTTGATGAGGTTTTGCAGAGCATATTTTTTGAATGCTTCTATCCATGCTTGGCAGCTATCGGCGTTATGGCGATCGCCCTGCACTTCCAGCCAGCTAAATCGCTTCTGTGCAATCAGTGCCCCAAGCTCCATGGCTTTAGACTCGGCGTACTCCAGTCCCGCTGGATTAGCATAGATTTTGAGGCTAATCTCTTGCTGATGTGCCTTCAATTTCCCGCTTCCTGGCTTCGGCGGCAACGTTCCCCTAAGATAGAGTCGCTCCCCTCGCTGCATCACCACCAACCCAGCAGCGGACGCTCTAAGCCGTTGATTGACAGCCTCCAGAGTTAGCTTGCGCTTCACCATTTTTCACTAATCCTTCACTAGAAAAGGCGGCATCGTGCGACATCGTATGCCATCAGAAGGAAGCCACTAACCAAAAGAATAATGGCTGGGAAAGGCTTTGGCAACGGATTTACTGAATGGGCGGTGGCGGGCTCGAACCGTCGACATCCTGCTTGTAAGGCAGGCGCTCTACCAACTGAGCTAACCGCCCAAATATGCTAACAGCATGCCGTTAACACCTAATGGGAAATGCGCGATTTTCACGCGCGAGTAATGATTATAGCAGACTAATTTGTCACATCCACCTCAACGTTCAAAAGTTAAGCTATGGTCTTAGGGCTATGCCCATCACTCATCAAGCCAACGTTAAGCCTCAAGCCAGCGTCGCCATCACATATTTTTATGCCATCAGGTCGCACTCACGATCGTGTTACGCTTTGGAGCCTTCCTGTCGTTGCCGTCTTAAGCCTTCTACGAACCCGAAGCAGCAGCTTCACGTTGCTATTGCTTGCAGGTTTTTTGTTTGGTGCTTTGATGCTAGGGCCAGATTTAGATACGCGATCAATTCATTACAAGCGGTGGGGAGTTCTTCGGTGGATTTGGATTCCCTATCGGGGCAGCATGCGTCATCGATCGCCCATCTCTCACTGGCCGATTGTAGGGACGGTCTTACGGGTTATCTACGTGTTGATCTGGGCTTTTTTGCTGTGCTTAGGCAGCATGGCTCTGGTCAATGAGGTTTTTCAGATTGGCTGGACATGGAATGATATCGCAACCATCATTGGGCGATCGCTCCATACTCATCAATCTGGTTGGGTTGCCGTGGGTATTGGTCTTGAAGCGGGAGCACTAAGCCACTATTTGGCAGATTGGGGGGTGTCAACGAGTAAGCGTGTGCGTCGCCATTATCCAACTGAAGGGATTTGGGCGCTAAGACGAATTCTTAACCCCACTCCCAAGAAACGGACGACTAGAAAAAGGCAAAAAAGGCGATCGCCAGCGGCACCATCCTCCTCGAGAAACCGGAATCAGTGAGCACGCGTATGACGTCGCGATCGCCTATCATCGCTTTTATTCAGTATTTTCAAAAGAATAAAAATTTAAACTACAAAAAAACTCGATAGATTCAAGTAAATTTGAATCTATCGAGTCTATTAATCATGACTTCCGCTATAGCAATAACTTACGATGTCGAGATTGTATTTTAAGCCGGGATTGTGGAGGGCGGAGCACCTCACAATCCCGTTAAAATTTTCTCGACTTACGTGATAAGTAGATAGACATAATTAAACGTATCCTTCCAAATCCTGTGCCGTCCGCGCAGCGGGCGGCACAGGATTTGGGGTTTTGGTTTTAATGACGTCCAGGTACTTAAGCCTTACTTCGAACATTTTATGAGAGTAGAACATCCTCATAAAAATGCATCAATTTGAATTAATGTGACAACCTGTATCCATCAATTTAGTGATTAGAAAGGGCAAACAGGAGTGCTATTTGCATTGAGGTTGATTGTACGAGTTGCATCACTCACGATGAATGGCTGGTCACCACCACGAGTTTCGCGAACCATCTCAGGAGATAGGCTCATGCAGCCTGCAACGGCTTCTCCCCATGCTGCAACATCCTCAGACATCGCATCGGTAATGGGGGTATCGGTCGTAACTGAAGCATCTTGAACAATGCTGATTTCCATTGGAAGCGCATATCTCCAAGGGGTGACAGGAATAGATGGAAGAGAGACGTCACGGCCTCCAACAATTGTCTCCTCATCAGGAGAATAGGTTTCTGCCAACTCTGCATTTGCAGGAAGAGCAAAACCAATCGCAGCTGCTGCGACGCCTAAGATGGCAATTTTTCTTAACATTTTTTGTACTCCTAGTGATTGGGAAAATGTTCGTCTACAACGAGGTATCGCCATCGCTAATGAGATATTCAATAATAGAAGCCCTGCCAAAGAAATTACTTCGATAGGATCTTAAGGCTATCTCAATATTCATGGCGACTGTTTCAATATTCCCAAAAAATATTGCGTGTGTAGCAAAAGGTATTGAAACTGATTTGTGATTTTTCTTCTTCAGAAAAACACGTATATATGAGGTTGTCAAAGAATTTGGGGAAATGTTAATTACCCCTCTCGGTATGGTTTAAATTTTCTTCAATTTCTATTAGTAAAGAATATGTGAGTGAATGGTCTGGGTTGATCCGAATGGCTGTTTCAAGAGCTTCTAATGCATCGTTTGTTTGACCGAGCGCATATAGGGCATGGCCTTGTCCAGCTAGGATGTCGGGGTGATTTGGGGCTTTCGTAAGCGCTTCATTGTAGGCAATTAACGCATCTTGAAAATGCCCGAGGCTCGCCAATGCAGTGCCTCGGTTATACCAGCCGATATATGAATCCGGCTGACGGGCGATCGCCTCATCTGCCGAATCGATCGCTTCCTCATACCGTTGGAGATACCAGAGAATAACGCTGCGGTTTGCCCACGCATTTTCTTGTTGGGGAGCTAAGGCAACCACCTCATCATAGGCTTGGAGCGCAGGTTCATAATCGCCTTGACTTCGGTATGCAATGGCTTGGTTGAACCAGGCGGTCACCAGGCTTCGATCAATCGTGAGTGCCTGATTGGATGCAGCGATCGCCTGCTCATACTGTTCAAGATGCCAATGAATGGCGGCCTGATGGGCCCAAGCGGGGGCATAAGTGGGCAAAAAGCCCACCGCTCGATTTGATAGTGCGAGGGCTGTGTCAAAATTGCCAAGATGAGCATGGCTGATGCTTTGTTGATCCCATACCTGACCGATACCCAGAGGCCCCCACGTGCCGTCTCCGGCGATCGCCAGTTCACATGCCTCTAGAGCTTCGCTGTGGCGTTCCAATCGATTGAGCACATCACAGCGAAAAACGTGAGCCTTGCTGGAGCTGGGATTGAGTCGAACGGCTTGCTCAAGGGCATGGAGGCTATCGTCATTGTGGTTTTGAGCAGCAAGCAAGAGTCCCTGTTCTAGCCATCTGTCAAAACTGGTGTCGTCAGCGCTGAGGGTGAGGTCGTAGGCGGCGATCGCCCGGTCTGGATCACCAATCTGAGCAAGAGCAATCGCCCGATGATAGAGCGCCATCTCTGGAGACGTGTTGCCCCAATCTTGGTTGTACCCGAGAGCCGCATCGCAGTTGATCAGGGCTTCACGAGGTTTTCCTAGGTAGTTGAGTGCTTCACAGCGGCGAGTGCGGAAACCGGAGCGGTCTGGATCGAGATGGATAACGTGGTTGTAACTGGCGATCGCCCCTTCCCAATCCTCCATTCCCGCGAGGGCGAGTCCTCGATATTCCCAAGCATCATCGGGACTATTTGTTCCCCAATGGCGATCGTGGGCAAGGGCATCGTCACAGGATGCAAGTGCCTCATCATACTGTTCTAGAGTGACCTGAATTTGGCACTGGGCTAGGTAACTGGGCGAATCGTCAGCGCCTTCGTTGATGGCGGTATAAATGGCAACGAGTGCTTCCGCAGGTTCGTCGAGCTGTTGGAGGAGTGCGGTGTAGGTTAGCCAGAGATCGTCATCGTTGGGTTCTATCCCGAGGGCTTGTTCGCAGGCGATGCGGGCGGTTTCTAGAGCATTGGCGCCGATGAGGATATGACAGCGATCGCGCCAATAGTCCTCGTCATCAATGCCGTAGAGTCTAGCCGGAGTCTGGGCGAGGGCAGGGGTGGTGAGGAGGAGTGTCAGTGGGAGTGCGATGAGAAGGCGCATGGGAAGGGGGGGATGGGTGAGGGAATGGATGGGCGAGGGAATGGAGGAGTGAGGGAGTGGGGGAGTAGGGAGGTCGTCGCTAGTGGATGAATTGAGGTGGGATTTCGGTGGGGGTTAAGCGATCGGGTTCAGTGGGTCGGGGGGTATGGATGGAGTCGGGGGTGTTGGTGGCTGCTCCGTCTTGACGAGGGGTGGGCGATCGCCTATTGAGGTCAACCCGTTCTTGAGCACTTGCTTCTGTCACGGGGGGCAGTGGGGGAATTGTTTCGAGGGTAACGGATCGACTGATGCTTTCTCCCGCTTGATTGGTGACGCGCAGCGTCAGGGTTTCAATGCCGCCTTGGGGACTGAGTGGGTAGGCGATCGCCCCTTGTCGGGAGACGGTTCCAGGAGCAGGCAATAACTCTACGGTGACTTCTGGATCTCCGTCCACGCTCCACGTGATGGGAATGACTGGAGCTGGATCCTCCAGGTTTAGGGGAATGACGTACTTGGGTTGAGACGATTCACCATTCACAGCAAAGGATGTAATGGCAAAGGACAGACTGGGACGCTCGATTTTGATGGGGTCGGTGATGTGGGTGTCTAGGGCGTCTTCAGTTCTTTCGATGTCAGCACCATCTGGTCGGGTGAAGAGCTGGAGTTCAAAGGTGTAGTGACCCACGTTGCGGGCAGGAGTCGGCACGTTCCAACAGGAGAGCGTCCCATCTAGTTGGCAATAGTCTTCTAGTTCTGCTGGAACCCCTCGACTAAAGTCAAACTCGATGGGGGAAATGAGCGGCGATTGATCCGCGTCTCGGCCAATTAGAACAAGTCGATGCAGTGCTTCGGGATGGGCGATCGCCCAATTTAGGCGAATGGGGGGAGTGAGAGTTGACGGAGTCTGAAGGGTGCGGTTGATAGAGTCCGATGACTCGGGGGCGATCGCCGCCACGTATCGAGCCTGAGTCGGCTCGAAGGTTGTGATGTCTGGCAGGGGAGTAGGGAGGATGGTGATGGGAGCCGTTTGACGGTTGAGCGTCTGGGTGTTCTGCTGATGGCGACGCCCTCGTCTGGTGTTGACTTCTAGATCAAAGCGATACAGTCCTGCTCGATAGGCATCGGTGGGAACGTTGTGACAAACCAACTGCGCACCCGAAATACAAAAGGGTTTGAGCTGGGCAGGGATGCCGTCTGAAAAATCAAAGGTGACAGACGGGCTCACGATGGCATCATCCGTGGGCGATCGCCCTACCAGTTCAACAATTTGTACTTGCTTGGGCTGACTAATATGCCAGTTCAACCGAATGGGCATTCCGTCCATTTCTTGATAGGACACCTCTGCAGAGGAAAATTCCAGAATTTCCGCTGGAGCGGGAGGGCGCAGCAAGAGCCAGAGCGGAAATCCAACGAGCGTCAGCATCCCAGCTCCTAATAACAGCAATAACATCAGATGCCACCAAGGTCTTGGCTGCCAAACCACTCCTCCTTGCAAGGCGTCTTGAGTCAGAGGCAGTGCTTGCTCATCATCCAGTTCCACCATGAAGTTGAACACTTGACCGCCGCCTCGGAAGGGGCGTTTTCGAGCTGGATAGGGCTGGATGCCCAAGCTCATCGTGATGGATTCGTTGGGCAATACCTGAATAACTGGAGATACAGCGGTGTCTGGTGTTGGAGTTGCGTAGGATTCGATACGAGCCACCTTTTCTCCCTGGGTGACTTCAGCCCAATGGAACCGACAGATATCCGTGGCTTCATCCAAAACCCTGGCTCGGAGACGGACTCGTCGAGCTGTATTTCCCCCATTGTTGAGCCGAATCCAATACAGTCCAGCTTGATGCTTGACAGTGCTTACCAGCGTCTTTAGCTCTGTGGTCAACAGATAATGGGGGGCAACTTCCAGATACAGAATGTCTAACAGCACCAGGTCAGGATTGTTGGCTGAATGGAGGCGCAAGGTCGGTGCATGTTGTCCAGCAAGGGCATGAATCGGCAGGGTGATGGTCAGGCGGATTTCTCCCGTGCTGCGAGGATTTAACTCCAAGCTATCCGCGTCACGCACAAGGCCAACGGTCTCAAATCCTTCTGGATAGCGAATGTGATACCAGTTGGGCGCTAAGTCAGGGCAGGTTAGTCGGAATCGATCGACGCGATCCGAGCGGTTGTAGACCATCAGTGCGACTTCAACTGACCCGCCCGGTTGCATCAGGAGAGGCTGATTTGATCGGGTAATCGGCTGCACTGTAAAGGTTGGGTCATTGACCTCGACAGTGGTTTGGTATTTCGGAATGACCTGGATGCGCTGGTCGTATTGAATGGGGGTGTCTTCGGGATAGTGATCAGGGGCATCGACGACGACTTGATAGGGATATACCTCTGGTGGTATTTGCAGAGGCACCTGAAGTTGAAACAGCACCTCACTACTTTGTCCAGCAATCAATGCCAATCGCTGAAACGGATTGCTGCACCACTGCATCACTATCTGCGAGACATCGCTCAAATACACATCTATCAGAGCATTGTGTGCCCCTCGATTGTGAACGATGACGCTGAGTTCAACGGTGGAACCAGCCTCGATGGCGTGTTGTCCTGATGGACTGACAATGGTGGCAATCGGACAGGCGGCGATCGCCGCTGAGGCATCGCTTGATTTATCGCCATAGAAATCATCCATGGGACGAGTGTTGGGGGGATGGGGGGAGATGGTCATGGTGGTGATGGAGTGGGGTGGAGTGGTGGAGAGAGTGAAGGGGTGAAGGGTTGGCGGGGTAAAGAGGTAGAAGTGGAAGGAGGAGGAGTAAATGGGGAGTAAATGAGGGATAGGGGATTTAGGGGGCGTTGGAAAGGTCGCAGAGGGCGTCGTGGGTGCGATCGCGGCGACGGACGCTGACTTGGGTGTTCTCGTTCCCGGAGGCGATGAGAAGGTCGTCATCCCAGATTTTGATATCAACGGTGTTGAATGGTGTTCGGACACGCTCGACTTGAATACCGTCTCGATATTGGATGGAGCGTGTTCCGGCGGATGAGAGGGGCCACAACATCACGCGGCCATCTGCTCCAGCACTGGCGAGGTAGCACCCGTAGGGACTCAGAGCAATATCCCGTAACGGTTCACCACCATGTCCGTCATTCCATTCGTCGAGCACTTCGCACGGACGATTCGAAATGAGGCATGGTTTCAAATCCCATAGGGTGATGTAGCCTTGATTATCTGCTGTGGCCAATAAGTAGGGCTGCAAAAACACAGCCTCAACGCTGGTAATATACTGTGCTTGGCTTCCGGGGCGCGGGTAGGTGATGTCTAGCACGGTGTCTTGTTGCCAGTCCCAAATCGAAAGACGGTTGTAGCGCCCACCCGCAGCAAGGGTCGATTTTTCGTTTCCGACCATGGCAATGCCATAGACCGCAAAGTCAAACTGATGGAGCCGCACGGGAAGTTGAGCGATGTCATTGCGATCGCCCTGGGGATAGTCGAGCGCCCATTGCAGAACGGCACCGCTGCCATGACCACTGAGCAAGTGTCGAGAATCGTGAGTGAATTCCAAATCCATCACTCGATCATCTCGATCGAGGGCGAAGGTGGTCGTATGCCCCTGCCCGGTAAAAGAGCTGATTTGGATTTCGCCGTTTTCGAGTCCTGCGGCTAGCCAGTCGTTGTTGACTGGGCGATAGCGCACCACTCGAATGGCTTTACCGGCGTCGGGCGATCGCCCCAGTTGTTGATTGATGATGGGGTTGAAAAATCCATTCACCCGCCATTGAATGGAGGTTTGGTCGCTAGACCCACTGATGACGTCATCTGTCGTACCGCTTAACTCAACGGAATTCACCGCTGCGCGATGACCAAAATAGGGATTCCCTGGATTCAGCCAGGAGAACCACCAAATCAGATACAACACAATAAAACCCCCTAGCCCCTGGAGCCAAAGGGGAATGCGAGGCGGAATCCGAAGCGTCACCAATTGGGTGTCATCTTGGACATCCACACGGGTATCGCTGACGGTGCCTTTCATGACAAACTGCATCTTTTTTGCGAACCCGACCCAGTGCCGCGAAATCAGCGCCCCAAGCTGAATCTCTGCTTGTTCGCCGGGATGTAAAAGCGTTTGATCGGGCACCACTTGGAGAGGGAGATGCACGCGATCATCTCCTTCGACGTCGAGAGACGCCTTCAGGGGAATATTGCTCTCATTGTCAAAGGTCGCATCCCAGTAGACGCCATGACGTCCCCATTGATAATGGCGATCGCGCACCGGGAGCGTGTGCTCTTCGGGTGTGCAAGCAAAGTGCACCTCACCTTGAGCCAACACATCCAAATTGCCCAGAGCTTCTGACGTGGTTCCCTCAGGCTGGATGGCTCGGAGCGTAAACGGATAAGCTCCACAGATGGCATTGACATGGTCAGGCAGTCTGACTATCAGTAAGGTTTCAACGGTGCTATCAGCGGGAATATCGATCGCCTGCTCAACACCGCCAACGATCCATTCCGGTGGAATTCCGTCTATCCAGAGCGTCGTTTCACTCTTTTCATGGGACGAGTTTTCCAGAAAAACCGGAATCTGAACCTGGTCAAGCGGATTTGCCTGAAACTGGCGCACGGGCATCTTGATGCCAATGGGTAGCTCGCCACCCGGATCAACCTGTAGACGGAGAATGCGCCTCTCTTCCCCAAGTTCTAAGGATGTGACACGTACCGTGAGATTCACAAGCCCAGCAAAGCCTGGAATCGGAGATCCCAAAATGGAGACGTGAAATTCGGTGCGATCGCCCGGTGGTTTTTTGCTGGCGATTTCTGGCGTGAGGTCGTACCAAGCGTTGGCGCTGTCTTCATTTCCAGGTGCAAAGAGATCCAATTGAAACGTCGCAAAACGATCGCTCTGATTCACCACCACCACTACGAACTGGGTCGGTTCACTGCCAGGGGTGTAGTGGAGGGTTCGGGGTGGAACCGCAATTCCAATGCGTGTATCGGTTGTTGTAAGAGTCATCGCGTTTTAGTTCCTGGTTCAATTCCCTGAGTCAATCGCCTGGGTTATTCCCAGCCTCAATCGCCTGCAATCAGTCTTCTTAAGCGGTTTTGTACCCAGTTCAGATAATTGTGTTGACCCTCTGATTCGGGCATTTGAAGAGTGGTCAAATTGTTTGATAACTCTTGGCTGGATGCTTGGCGCTGCTTCAGCGTATTGAGGATCCGATCTTCCAACTCTGGATACTCGGTCAGCACCTGACGTAATCCATTGCGATTCAACACAAATAGGGCTATTGGTGTGACCGCTCTGACACTGGCAACCCTCGGCACATCTAGGAACAACGAAAACTCTCCCACCACTTCACCCGCTTGAATTGATGTCAAATAACGGGGCGAATCTTCATCCGTTAAGACCTCTGCTGTGCCATCTAACAAAAAATAGAGTTCATTCCCCTGATCACCCGCACGACAAATAGTCGTACCTGCTGGCACATGCTGCTCTTCCCCAAATTCCAATAGGCGATATCGTTCTTCCAACGTAAAGTTTTGGAAGTAAGAAACGATTTGGAGGCGCTCCGCTAGGTTTGGAGCCTGTGCAAGGGCGATCGCACTGCGAATTGACTGAGATTGGTGAATTAATTTTTGCCAGGCCGTGACATTCCCCAACTGCGTCAATTGAGCATGCCGGAGAGATTGTTGGGCATGTTCTTGCTGCAACTGTTGGAGCTGTTGTTGGAGTCCTTGCTGACGGCTATAGACAACCTTTGCCATATCTTGAAAGATGCGGGCTAAGCGCCCCAGTTCATCTTGTCGTCGGAGGACTGGAGTCAGCAAGTCTGGGTCATGCTTTTCTTCTTCAATTAGACATGCAGCTCGTGTTAATCGGATGATGGGCTGAGTAATCCAGCGTGCAACAAAAATGCCCATTAAGCTTGCACCAACGGCAACCAACAGTCCCACTTGAATGGTGGAACGTAAACTCGCAAGGGTGATTTCCTTGAAATCAGTGGATGGCACCATCACCACGACAATCCAATCGATTCCCGCAGGATCAAAGATCGTGTCAACGCCGATGTATTGCTCAATGCCGGATATCTTTAGAACAAATTCTTCAGATGTCGTCAGGGTGGAAAACTGTCCCATTTCATCCAAGAGTTGAGTCGTAATATCTCGAATCAATGGGTTGTTGCTCTCGGTCGCGATAATGCGGTGCTTTTCTTGATCAATTACATCAATTACCTTAAAAAGCTCCGCATGCATGGACGTTGCAATGAGTTCTCCTGAGCGCTCCATCACAAAGGCATGACCCGCAGGGCTAATTTCCAGTTCTTCAAGGAAATGCCCCAGACTTGCCAGAGAAAGGTCAAGTCCAAAAACGCCCTGCACCTCTCCATCTGCTGTATATATCGGTTGGGCAGCAGTGACACCCAGAGTTGTTTCTGTGGCAAAGGCATAGACCGGACTCCAAGCAAACTCACCAGATTTGATTGCTTGCTCATACCAGACGCGACTCCGTGGATCGTAGATCTGCGACTGAAGCAATTCGGTCGGTTCTCGCTGCTCATTTAGACGATAGGTTAGGCGATTTGGTACCGTGTCTTGATTGCGGAGCTGAATCGTCCAGCTTCCATCTCCGGCCTCGCTGAATCCCAAGTAATTCCCTTTGGCATTGCCAAAGAAAATGCGTTTGGGCAGATCGGGTTGCTGAACCAAATTCCAGAGTGTATCTGCCAAATCCTCATGAGACGAGTAATCGACATCAGATGCACTGCCCTCTAAGGTGGCCAGCATGGTTTGATACAACACCTTGGAATCGGCGAGATGGTTTTTCACATGGCGCTCAATTGACCCAGTGGCTTTACGACTAATTTCCTCAGCGAGTTCATGCACCACTTCTTGTTCGCTGAGATAGGAGAGCCAACTACCCAACCCGACGGCGGCAAAGATGGGCATGACGATGAGAATAGGGAGGGTGACACGGATGGGGAGGCGCATGGTGGTGGGTAGGGAAGGAGTAGGGGAGTAGGGGAAGGGGAGTAGGAGTGTGGGAATAAAGGTTTTAGAGGGCTTGGGTCGGGGCGCAGGGCATGTGCCTTTGGTCGGATGTTGAAGATACGGAAATCTTGATGAAAATGAAGGGCAAAGAGTTACAGGAGTTAGGGTGTTGGGGGTGGAGGGGAGGATGGTGACGGGGCCTGAAGTTGGGTGAGTCGATGACGTTGCCAGGTGGTGTAGAGGGCATTGATGCCTAGTTCTTCGGCGGCACGAAGATCACCCCGTGACAAAGGTTCACCTAGATAACCTTGGAGCGCGGAGGTAACGTTGCCTAAAATGACGCTGAATCCTCGTCCTACCAAGATTTTGTGGAGTTGCTGGGCAAAGGTCGGTAGGGTTGAAAAATGGAAGGGTTGGCATCGGAGGGGATGGAGAGGAGGCAGGTCTTCCCAAGGGGTCAGCGTAATATCGAGGGGTTGGAGAAATGGCTCATAGTGGATGCTGATGGTGGCTAATTTTTCGCCAATGAGCACCGAAATTTCGTCGAGTTCTTGAGTCAGTTCACTGTGCATGCGATCCATGTCTGAGTTGGCAGGAGGGGCGTTGGACGAAAAAGCTTGTTGATTGGGCGATCGCCCCAGTCGAGCATCAGTGACATCCTGCACCGAACTGAGTTGCTTGATGGCATCACTGAGTCGCTGATGCACCATGAGCAATTCACCGAGATCATCCTCTTGCATCGGGTGTTCGACGATAATGCTGCCTCCAGATTGAATGTAGTGCTGGAACGCGGCAGCACTATGTTGAATCATCTGTTGAAAGGAGATGTGGCTGATGAACAGAACCGCACAATCCAATAGTTCGGCTTGCACTGTCGGAGTCATTTCTGTGAAGATGAGTGGCGACAGTGGTTGAAGTTTGGGATAGAGTCCAGGGAGCGATCGCAACAATGACTCAATGCCCTCCACGAGTGGGGACTCATGACGAATGGCCACGCGAATCGAGGCCGTTGAGCGGGGACAAACCTGTGGGCGATAGCGCAAATCCAAACGACCTGGCGTCGGATTTAGAACATCTCGCACTGGCTCAAGGGCAACAAAATCTGCTTGTAGCTGAATTCGGCACAGCTCAATTTCATTGGCTTGAGGTGGACAGTCTTTCTCGTCAATCCGATAGGTCTCGCGCATGATTTGGTTGCGACCATCCCCTTCTAGGGTTTCGGGGTCGACATAGCGCAACACGATGTAAACAACCTGGCTACCAATTTCACCATTGGATAAAACGCGGCCAGCCTCGTTGCGGGGTTGTCCCCGGTGGTCGGGTTTGCTTTCGACCTGACTTCCTGGAACGGATGCAATGCGAAAGTCTACAGACTCTGGTACCACGATGGGGTTGCCATTCACATCAATGGCCAAACCGGGCTGAATCTGGAGCCAGCGCTGATCGCGAAACTGACTCGCGACCGTAGACGGTGGTGGAATAATGCAAACGCCTAGCCCATCAACGATGCCAGGTTGGTTGACCGATTGAAAATGCAGGTTTTGGCGCTGTCGGTGATAGGCATGAGCCAATTGCCATCGCTCTGCATTAATCAGCAAGCCATCGGATACTCGCAACCGTTCGAAGGGATCAAGTTTTGGAGGGGGGAGAGGATTGGGCATGGGGTTTGGGGGAGTGAAGGATTTAGATGACTGGGGGAGGGGCGCATCGCATGCGCCCTTAATCGGGTATGGAAAATACGAGAATGTTGATGAAAACGAAGGGCGATCGCCGTTAAGTTGGCCGAGGCTCAATATGTAGGTCGTATGTGCAGTGGGCTGGTTTTTCTTGGGTGATAATGCGGTGAATTAAAGGGGGATGAATGGTGTCGGTCGTGTCGGGGCGGAGGGTGACGATGAAATGATAGGGACGGCCTCTGCCGAGGGTGGCGTTGGGGCCAAGATGAACATCCCCAAGGGTGAAGGCTTGGTTGGATGATTCTTGAATGGAAATGGCGCGATCGCCCTCTGACAACTGGTCATCGAGGGGAAGTCCGGTGGCATAGTGCAAAAACAACCTCAGTCCCCGACGAGTTCCGCGCCATTGGTAGATTTCCATGGCATGACGCATCAGTCGTCGCTGCTGATTGGGTAACAGCGGCAGCTCATCCATCGGCCAAGCGACCCAATGAGCCAAGAACGGCAGGAGGGCTTCTGGGGCAGTGAGAGGATCGAGGTAGCGTGTCAGCGCCTCGGTTGTTTCGATAATGGGGCGGAGTGCTTGCTCAAACACCTGCAAATAGCGATGCATGAAATCGACTTCTCGGTATACCGCGGGTAGCAGTTCCGAGAGTCTTGTGCGGGGACGCACAAACAGATTCAGACCCATGTATTCGAGCCGCCGCTGTTGCCTAAGTTCTGTGTGATTGTCTGTGTTATTTGCGGTGTTATGGGCGGTTAGCTGTGGATCGTTCAGCGGTACCTGGTGTTGATAGGCAACCACCACATCCATGCGGTAATCGAGGGTGAGGACTTGCCGAGGGCTGAGGGCATGATCATCTTCAAAAAAGGAGTCTGGAACCTGGAACCGCAGGACTCCTTCCATTCGCTTGTATGGAGCAATGTCGTGGGCTTCCAGCCGAATGTGATACCAGTGAGACGGGAAGTTTCCTTCCAGCCGGACTTCGATAGAAATTGGCTCAGCGCTGGTATTCTCAAACAGCATGAGCAGTTCGCTTGGTTCCCCAGGAAACAGCACCAGATTTAGGCCGCCGCGCCCCAATTCGTCCTCACTCGTCGTCGGGGCGATCGCCTCCGAGGTTTGCATGGGGGCAAACCGGAGATTGAGCGCAGGAGCCGGACGAGTGTGAACCATAAAATCCTTAATCTAAAATCCTTCAATCACAAGAGCGCTGAACCATCGCCATTACATCCTCACAAATCGGATAAAATGGCCTGACCGCAAGTCTCGGTCATACCAAGAACAAATGAGGCCATTGGCTCCGGGGTAGACGGAGCCAGGAGAAATTTGCCGAACCCATTGTCCCTGGTGATGACGTAGCTCAAACAACTGCACGGTGCCCAGATACTGAACGCCTGGAGCCTGTTGAATCAGAGCAATCACATCAGATGGGTAAACCGGACGCCCAAACGACCAACCCGTGCCGTCTTCCCCGCCAGTAATGGGATTCAAAAAGCGGTAGAGGGTCGCCAGCAACGATTGCTGCACCGCATCCTGTGCCTGGGGAGATTGGTAGGCTGGGGCGAGACCAATTTCGGCTCGCACCGATACGCCGACATAGGTTGGCTGCTCCAACACCACCTGGGTTCCCAGGAGCTTTCGTTCATCGAGATAGGTTGTCAGGTGAGTTCGGAGGCTGGGGGTGAGGATGAACTGATCCGGTGCAATCCCCTGTCCTTGGGTGACGCCTGTGGTGGGAACCTGGGGAACCACCAAAACCTTGACAGTTCCAGCTTCCATAGCGGACTGGGCCGACAGGCATCGTGCCTGGGCGATCGCCCCTTCGCCGCCTCGCATCACCAAGGCCTCAAAATCTTCGGGAGTGACGGCGCGATCGCGGCTCCGCAATAGCTTTGGCACCCGCATGACCGCTTGTTCGAGGGATTCTGCATCGACTCCGTAGCGAGTTGGGTCATGGTTCACCACCTCAGCCACGTAGGGAATCGCGGTTTTCAGAACCCGCACGGTTCCCGCCTGAACATTGCCCCGCACACCACCACCTGTCCGATAGCTCACCATCCGCAGCACCGATCCTCGGGGCGGAATCGCGCCATATTGATGTTCGGTTGATACGGCGGGTGCGGTTGCCGTTTGGCCATAGTCTTGAATTTGGAGACGCACCTGAGTCGCATTCGGCCCGTGAGATGGTTCTCGAATACGGGGGCCAAACTGCACCGTGCCTGCTTGTGAATCGAGTACGTAATGATGACTTTCTGGAGTGGAATCGGCAAAATCAGCAACTTCATGCCATTGCTGGGGCAATCCGTCAGGTGGCTGTACTTCTAGATACTCGCCATCTCGGCGGGGCAACACAGGATGATTCAATAGCTGAAACGTCTGATTAGACGTACCATCGCTGATGCCTAACAATTCATCGCGAATCAGGGTGGCTTGGCTGGCGCGAACCGAGCCGCCAATGGCTCTCACGGAGAGTCCGACAATGCGAGGCGATCGGCTGTAGGCAGGTTGAGCAGGTGTTGACGGAATACACACACACCGAATCCATCGCCCCCGATAGGTTGAAAACGCAGACACAGGCCAATGCTGCGGTAGATGGAGAACCACATCCCCTCCCTGGAGAGGATCCAGGCCTTCTTCGGTGATCGTGCTAAAGCTAAATCCTTGAGTTCCGTCATCCTCTTCTGTTCGCAGAATGGATGTCCAGGCTGTGCCATCCCATGCTTCCCATCGACGGGGAGGTGCACTTGGATTAATGCCAGTGGCCGTGGCAGCTTCTCCTTTGACCGTGAGAGAAAGAACGTTGCCATCTAATACTTCATCCGGTTCAAAGACCAAATAAAACGCGTTGCCCGATGCGGGTTGATCATCAAAGAGGAGTTGTTCTGGCCCATCCCATCCCCCATCCGGATCTTGAATCCAGCGATTGGTGAGGCGATCTCGCAGGGTTTGGGGCACCTCTTCAGTAAGGGAAGAGGTAAGAAAATGCTGGAGATGGGGCTTCCCGACCCGCAATGGACGATCGGTTGTAAATACCACGGCCTCTTCTGTTTCCGTGCGCATGGTTGCGACCTCAATTCCGGCTGGAATCATGTAGGGTTCGGGCAGTACCGTATTGAGATAGAAGGTAAGATCGGCTTGGGCCGGAAGCGGAGGCTGTAGACGAATGCCTAAGAGTTCCAGAAATGAGACATATTGACGGCGTGGTACCTGGTTAAACCGTAGGAGCATTTGCTCCGTCATCCATCCAAACAGTTCAATCAGCGTCATGCCTGGATCGCTGGGATTGAAATTTGTCCACTCTGGGCAATAGCGAGGAATCCGTAACCGAGATTCGACCATCAAGTCATCGAGCTTGCGGTCATCCAGATCCGATTTAGGCAGATTGGGCAAAAAATTGAATTCCATAGCGCTTCTCAGAGTATGGGGCCGAGAGGTGAAGCCAGATCATGAGGTGAGTAAGATGCCCGATAGCGCGGCTTATGACACTGCTGCATCACGCCATTACCTCTAGGCTTGTGAATTCGGGTGCGTCAGATAACTGATCCGTTGCCAGCTCGGGCGATCGCCCGAGCTGTTTGTCCACGTCTCCTTCTGGTCTGAGATAGAAGGGATAGACCAAACTACGAGCGTTGTATTGATCGATCAAGCGATATTGAATGACTAAGTCAATGCGGCCTCGAACCGGATCTGGATCAGCCCGTACATCTTCCAACACAATGCGTGGCTCCCATCGCACAAGGGCATCTTCTACCGCGATGCAAAGCTGCACGAGGGTGTCGGTGTTCATCGGCGCAAAGGCAAAATCTGTGAGGACTGACCCAAATTCGGGTTCCCCCACGCGTTCGCCTACATCGGTGCGAAGAATTAGCCAAATGGATTCCTCGACACTGCGTTCGGCTGAGCTGAACTGGAGACTTCCTTGGGTGCTAATCCGTAGCGGAAACGCCCACCCAGTTCCCAGCAACATCGATGTGTTTATTGGGGCGATCGCCCCATCCTGTCCATTGGCCATACAGACTCTCCATTCCAACGATTGCCGTCACGATATCGCAGGGATGCGGAGGTCAGTATTCGCCAAAAGTCGAATAACGAAACCTTGTCTAGTCAGAGCAACAACTGTTCCCAACTAGACAAGGGTTGAGTTTATTGATCCAAATGTGCGAGTACTAGCTGTAATGCTTGTGGGCATACTTAACGTAGGGGTTAATCTCATTGACATCGTTTCTTTGTTATTGGCCTTTGGCATACTAAACGAATAAGCCCCCTGAGGAGATAGTGCATGCCCACCAAGAGTGCTCTTCAAGAGATCCTGAAAACTAAGTATGGGATTAACAAAAACATTACTCAATCCCTGTCAGTAGAGGATTGTGAATCGCTATTGCTTCTGTTGCAGAAGCAACCGATTACGACGAAACTGGTAAATTCCTTCGTTGCGAAAAATATAGAACTGAGCCGCAATAATCGTCAGTATGGTCAGCAACGAAGCCAGGCCGAGCGAAAACTTCAAGTACTTCAGGTTGAGCATGCTCAGTTAGCAAAAGAGATCGCAGAACTAGAGCGTTCAAATGGAGGTCTTGATAAACGAAGAGGTAAGCTTTCCGAAGAACAGAAAGCTTTAGAAGAGAAGATTCGGCAACTGTCTTCTAGTAATGAAGCCTTGGCGAATCAGATTCAGCAGTTGTCGAATCAAAATAATGAATTAACGGATGCCAACGAAAAGCTCAAGAAAGACAATAAAGATTTGAAGAATATTGTCGATCAGATTCGGCTAAGGCTAGCTCGAGACACCAAGATGCTGTTGGAATACGAGGATAGTGAGATTCGTAAAGCATTGATTAGACTATTTCGCTGGACGTTGGGATAGGGCGTAAATATTATGACAAGCCGAAAGCCTCAACGACGTAATTTTAGTGGTATGAGTTATCGCGAAGTTCAGCGATCAAACTCACGACGTAGAGAACAGTTACCTAAACAACGTCGAGTCTGGTTGAAGAAGAATGGTTACAAAAATGTGGGTTGGGAGAATGTTATTCACCTCTATCAAAAAATCAATGAACTAATTGCTGAATCTGATGATGAACCCACATTAGAAGAGCTGTTCTTACAAGCCGATCGTATTGGGAAGAAGTATCAGACATCGGAGGAACTAGAATCATTCAAACAACAAATGACGGCAGAGGTGAATGCAATATCAACAATCATTGATCAGCAATTTCCTGAGACTGACGTTGAAGTTATTGATTATCGTCAGTCATCGAACGCTCGTATGAAAAATAAATTTTCTCGGGAAAAATACAACTAAGCCCAACATGGTTTGGGTTTAAGTAGATAGGCATAAATAGACTCACTTTAAAAGCCTGGGGAGTGCCCCGGATGGGCGCTCCCCAGGCTTTTGTTTTTTTAGTTTAATAACGCCAAGCTACTTAGATTACAGTCAAATAGAGAATGTGATGGATTTTGAAGATAAAAACCTAAAAGAGCTCTTTAAACGTGCTGATAAGATTGGGAAGAAGCGCTATCACAGGCTGACACAAAAAGATTTTGAGGATTATCGAAAGTTTGAACATTGGCGCTATGTTGATGGAAAGGCTGAATGTGGCACAACCCAAGCAAGCAAGGACTGGGCGAGAGATAATTCTGAGCCATTTTGTCCAGTGTGTGGTGTCCGATTTGCTGATGTCGGAGGTAGGACAATTGACCATAAACTGCCCCGAGCCCAATACCCTTGGCTATCGCTAGACTTTCGAAACTTGTGGGTTATATGCCGTGATTGCAACTTAGAAAAAGGAGAGCGCCACTGGTACGAATACGAGCATTACATGTTGATTCGCCATCCTGAGCGTTATGAAAACATACAGCTATTTAGGCCTAGACAGTTGCTACAGTCGCTCAGGCAAAATAGCTAAAATGTCATTCAGAGCGACTAAATGTTTTCTTGAGGCCAAACCCGCCCACTTCGCTGAGTATCGATCCGGAAGTCAGAATACTTGCGCTCAAAAATTTCTCGGCCAAGCTGTTCAGCCGCTAGAATGGGCTCCCCAGGATCGCGCGTCACTTCGCTGCGACTATTGCCTACACCACGAACAACTCCCACAAACTCGGAATGGGTGTAACGGGAATACTCCTGAATCTGGTGAACAAGACCAAGAGAGGCTCCTGGATAGGTTTCTTCGGAGGAGAGCACCAGTCCGATGCGTTTGTGAGACATTCGCTCAATGACTTGCGCAGAATCGGGATGAGACGCAGCGTAGTAGCAGAAAGTCCGATCGAAAAATGCTTTCGTCTGAGCGGACAAGCCATACCAATAAACCGGTGAGCAAAAAACGACGCCATCTGCAGGAAGGAAGTCGTCGAAGAACAATGTGCGAAAACTATCGGCAATGGCACATTCACCGTTGGGCAGCCGACATGTGCGGCAATCACGAAGGAAGCTTGAAATTGAGTCGTCGATAAAACGCAGCGCTACTCGCGATCCGACCTGTTCTGCGCCTCGCTGAACGGCAGCAGCGAGTGTGGCTGAATTGCCAGTTCGACGGGGGCTTCCGACCAGAATCAATAGGTTTAGTGAATCACTCATGCCGAAGAGTTATGGTTGCTGAAAAAGTTATGGTTACTGAAGTATATAGCAGGAATCAGTAGAGACGGCTGTACCGCAGAATTCGAGCTATGCCGGAGCTTGTGAACGGCAAACGCTATTGATTGCGTTTGCTGTATAACATCCGATTCTCTTCGATCTGATGCAGATTTTCTTCTGCCCATAATTTGGCAGCTTGAACGATAGGCAATAGACTTTTGCCGAGTACAGTCAATTGGTACTCAACTTTTATTGGAAGTACCTCTGTGTAAAGGGTTCGCGTTACTAGTCCATCCCGCTCTAGCTTGCGCAACGTCTGGGTCAGCATTTTTTGTGAAATTCCTTCGCAGAATCTTTTGAGTTCACCAAAACGCATGATTTCACCGTCTAGCGCTCCAATGATCAACGAAACCCACTTTTCTCCAATCAATGCCAACACCTCTCTAGAAGGGCAGATTGCCGCATAGACATTAGGTTTGAGTTCTAGATCATGATGTTCAACCATGGTAGTCACCTCCAGGTACCTAGTTTACATCAAATACGACGATGCTTATAGTTCTGCTATCCCCCTCTTGAAGCACCTAAACCTTTTTGGAGATTATTCATGAAGATTGCCATCTTAGGGTTTGGTAATGTTGGCAAGCAGTTCGCTAATCTATTCAGCAAAGCCGGACATGAAATTATTATTGGTTTACGCTCGGTCTCAAGCCAAGAATTACCTTATCTCTCTGCAACGTTCAAAGACTCTGCCGAAGCTGCCGAAGTTATCGCGATCGCCATTCCGTTTGCTGCCTGTGCCACTGTATTGCCAGAACTGGCGGAAGTAACAAAAGGAAAGATTGTTATTGATAGTACTAATCCACTCAATGCTGACTGGTCACCGACGTTGCTTGGACAAGAAAACTCCGCATCTGAAGAAATCAGTCGTCTGCTGCCAGAAAGCTATGTTGTCAAAGCGTTCAATACTATTTTTGCTGATGTCATGAATGAACCGATGAAAGGCGGGCAAGCCATCACCGCATTTATTGCCGGAGATAATTATGAGGCAAAACAACAGGTCATGGCTTTAGCCAAGGATATTGGTTATGCGCCCATCGACACTGGCCCTCTTTATACGGCTCGCTATCTTGAAAGTTTGGCTCACCTCAATATCCAAATTGCCGTTGGTCAAGGTGGTGGGACAAACGCAGCCTTTATTTATCTCCAATTGAAAGGAGCTTGAGCAATTCAGTGTAAGTTCCCAAAAAACTAGGGAGAACCCCTGAGAGGCTCTCCCTAGTTTTTTGGGTTTTCAGTTTAATGAATGATTATCTACTTAGTCTGATCAGTACCTGGACGCAATTAAAACCAAAACCTCAAACCCTGTGCAGCCTGCGCAGCGGGCGGCACAGGGTTTGAAAGTTACCTTTACTTATGTCTAGCTACTTACAACCTTTATCGTTGACCAACTTTGAGTGCGTCAATAAAGAGTGAAAGATAATGATTGACTAACGCCGCTTCTCCAGGAATCATTTGCTCAGTGACAACAGTCTTCATCGCAATATAAAATGCAACCGACTGCTCTTCCTTGTGCAAAGAAAATAGTATGTTTTGCATCCAAAGGATAAGTTCTTCAATAAATCCATTCTCATCATCTTTAAGAATAGAGAGCGCCACATAGCGAAGAACATGACTCATGTCACGTTTACAGATATCGCTGTGTTGCTGGATAACCTGCCGATTAGACGGCATCAAGCTCCGGAGAGTCTTTATAATGAGCGTGTCTTTGTTCTCCTGCAAATAGCGATAGGTGCTGATTCGTTGTGTATAACTGTTAACAAAATTTTGAACAGTAGATAATTCCGAATCTTGTAGATACCGACCCTCAGCATTGCTAAGTTCCTTAAAGATTATATTGCTCATAGGTATTGTGAGATGAACATTCCGGTGATACGAATAGAAGTCGATATGCGTAGAGTTCCCGGTCTCACCCTAGGGTCAACAGCACGCTGCAAAACGTCATTTAGCGACATACGAAGCTGAAGTATTCTCTTCAAAAGGGAACCATGTAAATTCGAGAGCTAAACCTTGTCTAGCTTGGGCGAAGCAGGTTTGTGGGATTGTGCTCTGCTCGCTAACATGGCCGATCAGCATAGGCTCCACTCATCTTGAATCCAGTAACATGTCGCACAATGGCAGAGAAAGACGATTCAAACTCTATGAGTGATTTACACGCAGTGGATATCAAATGTTCAGGGTTAGCTGATCATGGATCGCAACGAAACCGGGCATCAGACGATGCCTCTCTTAGAGGTAAGGGCTTAATTGTCATGACGGGGATTGTGCTGATGGCAGCAGGCTGCGGCGATCGCCCCTCCACCACTCAAGAACCAGATGGTGACACGGTCACGATCCTGGGTTCCATCACAGGTGATGGACAAGAAAAGCTTGAGCAAATCTTTGAACCGTTTACAGAGGCGACTGGCATCCAGGTTGTGTATGAAGGAACCGACGCCTTTGCGACGGTCCTTCCTGTTCGGGTCGATGGTGGTAATGCCCCAGACTTAGCCCTTTTTCCTCAACCTGGGCTGATGGCAGATTTGGCTCGTTCTGGAGACTTAATTCCCCTCGACTCGTTTCTAGACAGCACGCAACTCAGCGCCGCCTATGGAGAAGAGTGGCTCCAGTTAGGGCTGGTCGATGATGGACTCTATGGTCTGTGGGCAAGAGCAGACGTGAAGAGTTTGGTTTGGTATCGTCCAGATGTCTTTGCTGAACAGGGCTATGAGATTCCCTCGACGTGGGATGCCATGATGGCACTGTCAGACCAAATGGTTGCAGATGGCACCACGCCTTGGTGCATCGGCATTGAAAGTGGTTCGGCAACTGGATGGGTTGGCACAGATTGGATTGAAGACATCATGCTGCGAACGGCAGGTGCGGATGTATATGACCAGTGGGTGCGGCATGAGATTCCATTTACGGCTCCAGAGATTGCCAACGCCTTTGCACAGTTTGGGGCGATCGCCCTCAATCCTGATTATGTCTATGGCGGCACAGTGGGAGTGATTAGCACGCCATTTGGAGACGCCCCCCAGCCGTTGTTCACCAACCCACCTGGTTGCTATCTCCATCGACAAACTAATTTCATCGCATCATTTTTTCCAGATGATGTCGTTGTGGGTGAGGATGTGGATGTGTTCTTGCTGCCGTCGATTGAGCCAGAGTGGGGAACTCCTGTATTGGTTGCAGGGACAGCCTTTGCCATGCTCAACGACCGAGACAATGTGCGTGCCGTTATGAACTACCTGCTCACTCCAGAACCGCACGAAATTTGGGTGGGTCTCGAAAACTATATTTCGCCCCATCAACAGGTGTCGCTCGATGCCTATGCTGACCCATTCATGCGCACCCAAGCAGAACTTCTTGCGGAAGCCGTTACGATTCGGTTTGATGGCTCGGATTTGATGCCGGGTGCCGTTGGCACCGGAACGTTTTGGACTGGTGTGGTGGATTATGTCGGAGGAACAGACGTGGACAGGGTTTTGGAAACCATCGATGACAGTTGGCCTGAATGATTTGGCCTGAATGATTTGGCCTGAATGATTTGGCCTGAATGATTTGGCCTGAATGATAATGATAAGGTTTGGCGATCGCGTCCTTTGCCTCAGAGACAACCTCTCTCAGCACCGTTTACATGATTGGAAAAGTTGAGCGATTGAGGCACGCTCAGCGTGCCTCAATCGCTCATTTCTTCGTAATGAGACAGTCTTCTATGCAAAAACAAGATGCTGCAACAAGATGCTGCGTTGTGGCATAGTCCTTCAACACAATGTTGTGTCTCTATGCGCATCGCGAATTGTTTTTATGATTTAACTGCATAACCACCCTGCAAATGAAATGGATGATACAAATTTTGCAAGGTAAAAGGCGAAAATCTCTTAACCAATTAAGAAAGCCTACGCCTTATCTATCAACGCTAAAAATACTGATTGGCTTGCTTTTGAGGGCATCGTTAGCGATCGCCTCTCGACAATAAGCACAAGCTACGTTCACAAGACTGACTAACGTTCTGAGATCTTTCCAAATACCTGCTCTATGGTTTCGTCTGCCTATCGCTTTCTCGGCTCAATTAAGCTTGCTGTGCCTCTCTTGGCTGCCATCGTTGGCATTCTGATTTGGGCAACACTTTATGAGTCAACTGTTGGGTCTGCCCTCGTCCAGCAAGAGGTTTACAAAAGCCCTTGGTTTGGAGCGTTGATGTTTATGCTGGCCATGAACTTGGGCGTGTCAGCCATTAGTCGATACCCCTGGAAAGGCACTCGAAAGGTCGGCTTTGCCCTAGCGCATTTGGGACTCATTGTTCTGATTGCAGGCTCAGCAGCGGTCATTCACCTGAGTGTAGAAGGCATGATGCTGCTTCGAACCGACCAAGGCGCAAATAGCCTAGTCCGTGTGGACGGGGATTTATTAGACGTGGTCACTCCTGATGGGCAGTCTGTCCAGACAGATCTGATGATCAAGCCTGACAACTCAATCATTCCGTCTCGCGTTGCAGGGTTGACTATTCTAGGCTACGAGGAAAATACGATTCGCACGGTCAGTTTTGAGGAAGGAGAAACGGTCGAAAATCCCGCCGTACGCATCAGTCTCAAGAGCGATCGCATGGGGCAGCTGACGGAGCGCTGGCTGGCGGCATCTCCCTCCATGTATCAGCAAGAAAATCTTGGCCCCGTGCGGCTTGAATTGTTACGGGTCAGTTCTGACGACGTTCTCCAGCACTATTTGGCTGCGCCTGATGCACCCACTGCTGCAGGGCGATTTGGGACGCTGACCGTGACGGTTGATGGGAATGGGCGATCGCTCGACATTGAATCGTTTTTACAGACGCCTGTGGAGGTCACGCCAGACATCACCCTCACGGTGATGGAGTTTTGGCCAGACTTCCGGTTAGATGCTCAAAATCAACCTGCTACAGCATCACAGCAGTTGCGGAACCCCGCTGTACAGCTTGATGTTTCCCGTGGAGAGAATCAAGAGCGTTGGTTTGTTTTTGCCAGTAGTGAGTTCGATCCTGTTCGCACGGTCGTATCCGGATCAAGCCTGGAAAATATCGATATTCAATATGCGGCACAACCTCAGCGCCAGCAAAATCTCTTCCAGGTCATTGCTGCGCCTAACGAAAAGTTCTTCTATACAGCCCAATCATCGAAAGCGTTTACGTCTGGATCGTTGGACGTAGGTCAACCCATCTCCCCTGGCTGGGTTGATTTTCAGATCACCCTGGAGGACGTGGTGTCCCATGCCGTGCCCAATCGTCAGGTGATTCCCGTAGACGCCAATGAAATCCAGGGTTCTCCATCGCTCCAGGTCGCCACACCCGATGGCGAAACGCATTGGTTGACCTGGGCAGAACCGACCACTCTGTCTACTCCGTCTGGGGATTACTTCGCGGCGTTTAGCCCCAAAATGCTGCAGTTGCCCTTTGCAGTCGCGCTTGATGATTTCATCGTGGAACGCAATGAGGGAAGTGAGTCTGTGGCCATGTGGACGAGTCAGATTCAGATCCAAGATGCTCACCGAGGAGAACTGAGTGAGCGACGAGTATGGATGAATCACCCAACCTGGTATCAGGGATGGAAAATGGCTCAGGCCTCCTGGAATCCTGGGGATTTACGCCAATCAACCTTACAGGTGAAACGGGAACCATGGTGGGTCACCGCCCTGACGTGGAGCGGTTCTTTACTGGTTGTGATGGGTATTGTGGTGATGTTCTATGGCGCTTCTGTGGTGAAAGCGGTGAATAAGGTCCTGCCAACGACTTCTACTGATCCATCGATGAACGAAAAGACTCAGGGAAATGCAGAGGGCGATCGCCCTCCAGTTCCCGCTCCAGCATTGATTACCCAAGACTAGATTCTGTCGCTTTCGAAGGAATCACGATGCTTCCGACTCTCTGTACTTCGTAATGAGTAAGATACTGAACCAGACGATTCTGGTGCTATCGAGATAGAATCCGCCCATTTGATTACCTCTTTTAAACATGAAACCTTGGAAATTTCTGATCGGTCTGCTCCTCGGAGCGCTCATTCTCATTCTCCCGTTGAGCCAATTTCAGCCCGATCCGCTGGATTCGCTCAAAACACTGACTGTTCAGCTTGACGGACGAAAGAAGCCACTGGATACCGTGGCACTCGAAACCGTTGAAAAACTCCATGGGTCTACCCACTACAAACAGGCAGATGGAGAGACTCTGAACTATCTGCAAACGTATCTTTCAATGGAAGTGAATGATCGGGATTGGAATCAAGAACCGTTCATTTTGTTTAGCTATCGCCCTCTCAAAGAAGAGATTGGCCTCGAACCAGAGCGTAAATACTTTAGCTTCCGTGAATTATTAAATTCTGAGCCACTGGCTCGGGTCGTCAATGATGCACACCGCAGGCAACTTTCCGATGAGGATCTAACCCGCAATGAGCGCGAAGCGCTCACGATTGAGGACCGCGTTACGCTCTTGTTCAGAACCGTGGGCACAAGTAGCTTGCCGCTGGTGCCCCATCCAGATGATGTGAAAGGAGCCTGGGCAACCATCCCCGATGCTCCCAAGCTCTATGAACCTGACCAGGTTGCTCCAGTGATGGCTCAGTTTGAGCTACTCAAACGAGCCTATCGAATGAGCCGCGATCATTCGGATGCGGTTGGTATGATGGCCTCAGAACTTCATCAAGGGTTAGCCGCTCTGAGTCCAGCCGTATATCCAGGCGATCGCACCATGGCTCGGGAAGTGTATTACAACGGTTTCCACCCCTTTGCAAAAGCTTGGATGCTTTATGGCGCAGCTTTTCTCGTGATGTTAGGTGCGCTTTGGGTCAAATCATTGGAACGTTTTGGGCTTTATTGGACATCCCTCGGTTTATTTGTGGCAGGTATTGGCCTCCAAACCTACGGCTTTTTCTTACGGATGCAAATTGCGGGACGCCCTCCGGTCACCAACATGTATGAGTCGGTGGTCTGGGTCGGACTTGGCGTGGCGGCGATCGCCCTTCTGTTTGAACTGACCTCGCGCGCGAAGTACTACCTACTGGCGGCGGCTCCTCTATCGGTGCTCTGTCTGGTGCTTGCCGATCGGTTGCCAGCGGTTCTCGACCCGAGCATTTCTCCATTAGTTCCAGTGCTGCGCGATAACTTCTGGCTTAGTATCCATGTCCCGACCATTACTCTCGGATATGCAAGCTTCGCCCTCGCCATGGGGCTGGGGCATGTCGCCCTTGGTCATTATTTGTTTGCACCAGCGGCAAAAGAGCGCATTCGCACCATTGCCCAATTCAACTATCGCGTTCTCCAAGTTGGCGTGCTGTTGCTGACCACTGGCATCATCCTCGGGGGTATCTGGGCTCACTTCTCGTGGGGACGCTTTTGGGGCTGGGATCCAAAAGAGACCTGGGCACTCATTGCCCTGATGTGTTATCTCGTTCCCTTGCATGGACGATTGGTCGGGTGGATTAGCAACTTTGGTATTACCGTCACCAGTGTGGTGTCATTTAATGCCGTGCTGATGGCATGGTACGGCGTCAACTTTGTGTTGGGAACAGGCCTACACAGCTATGGATTTAGCACGGGTGGATCAGAGCTGATCGTTGGTGCATTTGTCGGCCTCGACTTGTTATTTGTCTTGGTTGCAGCCATCCGTCATAAGCAATGGTGGCCTCAGTTCGCGTCATCCCAAGGTAATGCGGTAGAGCCATCTCTAACTGCTGAGTCTATTCCGAGTGCGTCAGAATCTGCTTAAGGAGGAAACCGATGGATCGTCGTAAATTTTTGAACTGGGTGGGTTTGGGAGCCTTGGCAACATCGCTTCCGGTGGCGATCGCCGCTTGCCAATCCGAGTCATCATCCCCAGCCGATACAGCATCAGATTCTCCAGAATCATCTGCTGCGTCATCTGAGGTGGGGACGGTTCGACCCGACGGCTCATTTGTTGTGGGTACTGTTGCCGATTTAGATGAAAATGGAGTCCTCAAAGGCCGACCAGCGTTTTCCTCTGGAGCTGTTCTTGTGATTCGTGCTCCCGACGCTGCAGATACCCTTTATGTCGTGGACTCCCTTTGTACCCATCAGGGTTGCTCTGTTGATTGGGAATCATCAGCTTCTGAATTTGCTTGTCCGTGTCATGGCTCAACTTTTTCAGCGGATGGCAGCGTGACGACTGGTCCGGCAACGGATCCTCTGGCTACATTCCAAGCCACGATTGATGGTGAGCTTGTCTTGGTTCAACCAAGCTAGTCAGTAAATGGCCATTATTAAACGTGCTGTTCCAACCCCTATGCCGCCTTCGCAGTGGGCGGCATAGGGGTTGGGGATTTGGTTTCATTCTGTCCAGGTACGTAGTGTGTTGTCTCGTATTGTGTCTCTTATCGAGCAGCCTATTTTCCATTCGTTGTCTCATTCAGCTCATTTATTAGCCGTTCATCATGGATGATAAAAAACAGCTTTTAGCTCAAACAATGGCGTTGTTAATGTCAACAACACCTGAAACAACACTGGGTCGATTTTTGAATTTTTGCCTTGCTACGAAAGTTGAAACGGCGATCGCCCACAAGACTCCCTTTGAAATAGCTGAAGAATTAATGGAGCATCCTGAAAAACTCTCCCAATGGATCTCTGAAACAATTGATGGCGATGATGATTATACAGTTGATGAAATGGTTGCCCTTTCAGATATGCACATCCAAAATCCTCATACTTTCATGGCTCAATTAATAGAAGAATTGAATCAAATTCAGTTGGACGACGTAAATCCTTAAATCACTGTTCAATTACTTAGGTAATGAGAGCTTTCTACTTGCTCCCCATCAATCATGCGGCGATGCCAGGATGCTTTCCTAAAGCGACCTTGTAGATGCGTATTCTTTTTACTTGTGATTTTTCATTGAGCGATCGCCATAAACAATTAAATGTTTGTGGCGATCGCTTTCTTCCTATTGGTTAAAGGGAAAGGCATGTTATGTCAAAAAGGTGAGAAATGATTAAAGATCTGACATCGATTCGCATCGATGCGGTTTATGCAACTCGTGCAAGCAAGTTCTGCATGACCTGCTGGTATTTGTATCAGAAAATGCAAAACAGCTCATTTTTTTTTCGTAATCTCTCATCTTGATAGCAGTGTTTTTCATCCATACACTTGCCAGAAAAGCATCTTTTATTTGCGTGAAATTTGCCTCAAAAAAGTGCTTCTCTATGTGTCGCCAAGGAGTCTAGGTCATGTCTCTTCAAGTTGAACTTCTCGAAACAAGTTTCGAGAAAGTTAAGCCCCATGCTAATGAATTCGTTACGAGTTTTTATGACAATTTGTTCGCTGACTACCCTGCAGCAAAACCCCTGTTTGAGCACACCGATATGCCCAAACAAATACAGCAGCTTAAGGGGGGGCTCGTCATGGTGGTGGAGAATCTGCGCAACCCTGAAGTGCTCACCAAAGCGCTTGGTGGACTCGGCGCTCGCCATGTCAAGTATGGTGCGCTGCCTGACCATTACCCCCTAGTCGGCAACAGTCTGCTCAAAACCTTTGATCAGTACCTCAAGGAAGACTGGACGCCCGAGGTTAAGCAGGCTTGGGTTGACGCCTACGGCGCGATCACCGCGCTGATGCTCGAAGGCGCTGATTACTCTGAGGAACAGGTGGATCTCTCTGCGGCTCCCCCTGCGACAGCCGCAGCGGCTGTCGACGAACCTGCCGAAGAGTCAGGCGGGTTGAAGGTTGAACTGTTAGAAGAAAGTTTTGGCAAGGTTGCGCCCCAGGCCGACGAATTTGTGGCAAGCTTCTACGACAATCTGTTCACCGACTATCCGGCATCCAAGCCACTGTTTGAGCATACCGATATGCCCAAGCAAATGCAGCAGCTCAAGGGTGGTTTGGTCATGGTGATTCAAAATCTGCGCAAGCCTGAGGTGCTCAGCAAGGCTCTGGGAGGGCTGGGTGCACGACACGTAAAATATGGTGCGTTGCCAGAGCACTATCCACTCGTTGGGAACAGCCTGCTCAAGACATTTGGTCAGTATCTCAAAGAAGATTGGACCCCTGAGGTGAAGGGCGCGTGGGTCGATGCCTATGGTGCCATTACTGCGCTCATGTTGGAAGGAGCTGATTATTCCAAGGAAGACGTTCAGCTTGAGACTCCAGTTGCTGCGGTTGCCACTGCTGCTCCGCAGGAAGATGACGGGTCCAATGTTGCGCCTATTGTCGGTGGTCTTGTGGGTGGCGGCATTCTAATTGCTCTTTTGCTTATTCTTCTTTAAGACAACAGTGATAAGTTATGGCGTTCAATTTTGGAAGAATGCTTAGACGAAAATCGTTCTTCAGTCTTCAAACGGCCATTATTGCTGCTGGCATTATTTTACTGGTTGGGCTTGTTGGGGTCTTCGCGCTGGAAACGGATCAGCAGACGATCTTCTTACCTGGTGAAACATCTGAAGGCCATTTTTTGTTTGAAGCATCCTGTGCATCCTGTCATGAGGGGTTTAAGCCGGTGACGAACGAGACATGCATGCGTTGTCATGAAGCCGAAATGGCGGACGACAAGCATGGCCCCAAGAAGTTTCGTGATCCTCGTTGGGCTGCTGACCTCGAAAAGCTTGAAGTGTTGACCTGTACAACTTGCCACAACGAACATGTGCATATGTTTGGGCGGGGTGTTCATCTTCAGCCAGATTTATGTATGGCTTGTCATCAGGGCATCATTGAGGGCGATATGCAGAGCCATGACGGATTTACTCCTGATGGCTGCTGGACAGCAGGGTGCCATAACTTCCACGATCACCGTTCGATTTCCACTGGGTTCCTCGCTGACACGCTCGATCAGCCTCCGATGTTGCCTGTTCAGGAGCTGCCAATCCTGGACGTGATAACAACACTGGACTCAGCACCCGACGCTGATTTGTGGGATGAGTTTTTAGGAGGTGAATCATGAGGCGATCGCTCGTTCTCTTGGTTGCCATCCTGATGGGATTGGTCGGATATATGCTGGGACATCCACAGCCAGTCTTCGCTCATGCGTCTGAGGCTGACCTTCAGGAGATTCAAACACTCTGGGAAGGCAGTGTTCATGCTCTGGCTGATGTGAATTGCTCAAGTTGTCATCAGCAGGATGAGACGAATGCATTTATTGCTCATCCTGATCATGAAAGCTGTCAATCCTGTCATGACGCACAGGTCGATACTTTCTTACTCGGGAAACACGGGATCCGGTTGTTCGAAGGGATGAGTCCACTGACTCCTGCCATGGCTCGATTGCCGATGAAGGCTGACGCGCACAATCGCCAAATGACCTGCAATACTTGCCATGATGTTCATTCGGTCAATACCGTGCAAGCCTCTGTTGACTCGTGTCTGACCTGCCATAACGATACACACTCGTTGAACTATGAAAATTCCAGACACGCTGAGCTGTTTATGGCGGATCAAGGCTTGCCTCGCCCGTCAAGCCAGGCCGTCAGTTGTTCGACCTGCCATATGCCCCGCCAAGATTTGGGTAGCCCGAGCAGCCCCCAAGTTGTGGTAAATCACAACAACACGTTTACCCTATTACCGCGCGATCGCATGGTCATTGAAGTCTGTATGAACTGCCATGGCGTTGAGTATAGCTACAACAGTATTTTTGACGATGATTTGGTAGAGGCAAATTTCGACAAGCCTCCTAGCCTATCGCTAGAGACCTTTGACTTGGTGCGTACCTTTGAAAAACAGCGTACCAGCCAGGATAGCGAATAACGGCAGTCGTCAATTCCAGTGTTCGCATCAACGAACTTTCTCACACGTTCACGCCCTCAAATCCTGTTATGTCAGGTACGTGATTATCACCGATACAACAGTCTTACTCTCTAGACAAGGAGTTCATGTTTATGAAAACTATCAATCAATGGATGGATGCGATTCGCACCCGGACAGTCGCATTCATTGCGATTATCCTAGCGGTTGCAGTTACTGCAATTTCTTGTAGTGGTAGTCCTGCTCCCGACGCAGGAGAAACCGTTAGCGGCATCTCTCCCGAAATCGTTGTGGATTATATTCATACGGTTGCTGCATCCGATCGGACGGCTTACACCAAGCATGTTGTGGCTCGTCTGAAAACATTGGAAGGCAACGATAAGCCAGATGGTGTTGTTCCAGCTGAAGCCACCGAAGCTTGGCAGCAAACCGACGGTATTCCACTCCCCGCTCAGATGTTCCGACTCGGAGCAGAGCTAGCGTCAGAAGGTGGCGATTTTACCATTGGTCTCATTTCCCCTTGGAATATTAATGACAGCCAGGCTCCGAAGGGAGAATTTGAAGAAGTTGGGATGCAGGAAGTGATTGACACTGGTGAACCCTACAAAGGGTATCAAGAAATTGGTGGTCAACAATACTATTCTGCAATTTACCCCGACCCTGCGGTTGCCGATGCCTGTGTCAGCTGTCACAACAATCATCCGACCCATCAGGAACGGTATCCAGACAAAGTGTTCGAACTGAATGATGTGATGGGTGGCGTTGTCATCAACCTTCCTCTAGAGGGTGCTTAAGCGAGGTACGGGGTTCTAGTTTCTCGCTGGGGTCGTGAAGTGTTCATGTCGAACATTTCACGACCCCAAGTCGCTAGACACTAGGTAAATGATTAATTTTGATGTCTGCCTGTAACGTGCCCTTAACGTTATTAAGCATCGACCGAGTTCTTCTTTTGCTCGATTTCTCACTTGTTTGTTCCGACACGCTTATCATCCAAGACCCATGAAACCCAGGTTTTCAACGCTCATTCTCCTAACTCTTTTAACGGCCATTATTTTGGTTCCGTTTGCCCTAAGCAGCACCTATCTGCCGCTGTTGCGCGATCGCGCATTTACGCTATACGAGCTGTTTCGGACTGACCTGTATAAGCAAATTACGGGGTTTGTACTGTTGGCGCTTGTGCTCGCAGAAATGGGCTTAGCGCTCAGGAAGCGAGGCCGGAAGTGGAAGGTTAAATTGCCAGGAACGATGATGCTTTGGAGAAGTGTTCACATTTTCTTGGGCGTCTTCTTAATTGCAGCCGTTTTGGTTCATACCATCGGCTCAACTGGGTTGAATTTCAATGCGGTTTTTTTATGGGTGTTTTTTGGTGTGGCGCTGACTGCTCTGATTGGCGTGGTGGCAGAGACCGGTATTTTGGAAACCGATGTTGTTCAGGTGTTACGACTCCGGTTCTTGCGCCGCGATGGATTCGTTAAGCCAGCACCTGCTGGTTCCGTCGCCAAGCTGACTGGAGAGATGGCGGCGGCCCATTCACCTGACCAGTTCGTCGGCAGCGTATCGGCCTCTCCTGCAACCGTGTCCATTGGGCAACCTAGTATGGTGGCTGGCAACCCTGAACCCGAGCCGATTTTCACCCCCGAAGGAGCCGCAAAACTTCCGTGGGTCATTGCAGCGATGTCAAAAGGCCCTATTATTCGAGGGCTTCGGGCGATTTGGCTGTCGTCTCATATTTTCCTTGTGAGTGTGTTTACAATCATGCTCGGCTTCCATATTTTCCTCGCGTTTTATTATCAATAGGGTAAGAGGCTTCAACCTATGGCTTCTGGACGTAGTGAACCGCCAGCAATGCGACGCATTGGTGTCACGTTTATTGTTCTGATTGGGTTTGCAATTGCAACCTTTTTTCTAACCCGCCCAGTCACAGCCTCGTCAAGCATGTCCCCTGTCTCTGGCCTGGTGATGCTGAAAGCCATGGCACAGGCATCCGTTCCCTATGAAGAGGCGATCGCCAGCGGTAAACCCACCTTCATGGAGTTCTACGCAGACTGGTGCACGACTTGTCAGTCCATGGCATTAACGGTTGCGGAGCTGCACACTCACTATGGGGCAGATCTGAATTTTGTCATGCTGAATATTGACGACCCCAAATGGCGATCGCAAGTTGAACAATTTCATGTCGGTGGAGTCCCTGAGTATTTCTTACTGGACAACGACCAATCAATACATCGCTCGTTTATTGGTCGGGTTCCTTACGGGATTATGGCTCAATCCGTAAATAATCTAATAAATTAATGCGTGTGATTGCGGCTTGCAGTATTGTTTTTTACAGCAATTATGAATGTAAGAGAGCACTACTGAGTCATCGCATTTTGGATATACTCCATGACCATATCAAATGAGCAACCCGGCGATCGCCCTTGTTTAAGCAACGAAGAGCAAGCGCTGAAAAGTTACATGGCCTATCTTCAACTCTGTGAATCGATATGGCCAGAGGTTTCAATCGAGCTGATGACGAAAGCATTTCAGGGCAATTCTTCCCTATCTGAGTCGATCATCCAAAGTAATTAATGATGCAATTTGTTACAGTCACAGATAGTAAGCTGCAAAGATAATCTGTTTGCACTTGGTGTTTAGATATCAGCAACTCACCGTTGTCCTGACCTGTATTCGTTATGCGCTCTCACCCAGATGGTTTTACTGTCTATTATTAGGTGCTATGACTAAAGTTTCTAAGGGGTTACTCCTGAGTGTGACAATGCTTCTAGATGCATTAGAGTTTTTAAGCGATCCGTTTGTGCTTGCCTCAGGCATTGTTCTCAGTACCTACTATTTCGGACTACACATACTAAACATTAGTTCGTCTAGTGGGTAAGTTGTTAGCTATTGAATTAGTTATTGAAATGGCGTGGTTGTCCTCCGACGGAGGCGGGAGACAACCAACAAAATACGCAAGATAAATGGCGTAGTTGCCCTCCGACGAAGGCGGGAGACAACCAACAAAATACGCAAAATAGGTGAGTTTTAGCTTATGAAGCAACTCGCTATAATTGAACGTACCCTCCCAAATCCTGCGCTGCCTGCGCAGCGGACAGCACAGGATTTGAGTTTTTGTTTCTAATTACGCCCAGTTACTGAACTAACGTGGTGTCCTATTGACTGTTATGCAACCGATGACTTCGAAAGCACTCATCCGCCTTGTGGGAGTGTTGCTCATGACACTCCTCCCGTATGGATGTAGCACTGTTGGCAAAATGGCATCACTTCCAAGCGTGGTTGCTCAACGGTCAGATACCGTTGATGTCAGCGATCGCATTCAACCCTTTGCCCAGGTAGATGTGGTGTATCTCGGGGAGACCCATGACAGCACTGCTGATCATGATGCTCAGCTACAGATTGTTCAGGCACTCTACGCCCAAAATCCAGAGATGGCGATCGCTCTGGAAATGTTTCAACACCCTTTCCAGGAAAGTCTGGATAACTATATCAGTGGCACTATCGACGAAGAAACGCTTCGCGAACAAACTCAATATGACTTGCGATGGGGATTTCCATGGGAATACTACGCTCCGATACTGCGTTTTGCGAGAGAGCATCAAATTCCGTTGCTTGCTCTCAATGCTCCATCCGAAGTTGTGAGTAAGATTGCCCGCGAAGGACTCGACAGTTTAAGCGAATCAGAGCAACAGGTCATTCCTCCCCGGTCAGAAATCCGAACTGACAACGAGGGCTACCGTGAATACGTTGGGGCCGTGTTTGGACATGCGCACCACAGTGGCCATTCTGGCATGAGTTTTGAGAATTTTTTCTCGGCTCAAGTGGTTTGGGATGAAACGATGGCTGAACAGATTACTGCGTTTCTTACCCGTGAGCCTGGCCATCAAGTGGTGGTGCTGGCGGGTCAAGGCCATGTGATTTACGGCTATGGCATTCCAGATCGAGTGGCTCGTCGGTTGGGTGACTCCATCGAGCAATATACGATCTTGCTCAATCCCATCGGGGAGTTCCTTGATGAAGGAGAAGGGGCGATCGCTGATTCCTTTTGGTTCAGTGAAAATGGACAGAAGCCATAACCGCTATTGTCTGTTGCGACTCTCTGTTGCGACTCTCTGTTGCGAACCTCTGTTGAGAACTAATGTCCATTTAATGTAAGCCATGTTCTATCGAATTCTCTGATGGAAGCGATAGACCCAATCGTTTGTTGATGATGCACAGAGTCTTTTACAGTAAGCCATATTCTTGTTATCGAGGGTTTTATGGTTGCTGTATCTCTGACCGTTGCTCAAAAGAAAGTTCATCGCAACGGGATACTCCTTTTGCTGTTGACGACTATCATTTTTGGCACGTCGTTTCCTGTCCTTAAGAACACGATTAGCAGCTTATCTCCCTCTGTATTGATTGCTGTGCGCTACAGCATTGCGGCGATCGCCCTGCTGCCATGGCTGCGAAATCTGAATCGTCGCCTCCTGCGAGATGGGGCGCTGCTTGGTTTTGTGCTGTTTTTGGAAACAGCCTGCGCGCTCACAGGACTAGAAACTATTTCTGCCAATCGGTCGGCATTTATCATTGGGTTAAACGTGATTTTGGTGCCCTTGTTAGGGGTACTGCTTGGTCACCACGTGCCAAAGAAGGTGTTGTTTGCGGCAGGGCTGGCGGTCGTGGGCGTTAGCATCATGTCTGGCGATGGCGGTGGCATTAGTTCCGGAGACGTGCTCTCGCTGGCATCGGCGCTCGGCATTGCTATCTATATTATGTTGCTAGAAGCGATCGCCCCTCGACATCCATCGCTGCCCCTAGCGTCTGTGCAAATTTGGGTCATGTTGATGTTGGGTGTCGCGTGGGCTCTTCCAGATTTACTGAGTCAAATGGCGATGATTGGCGATCGCCTTCCTGCTTTGGTGTACTTAGGTATCGTTGTTACTATCGGTCCTCTATGGGGGCAGGCCATGGGGCAACGCTCGGTTCCAGCCCATGAAGCCGCATTGGTTTATACCCTGGAACCTGTATTTGCTACGGTCTTCTCGTTTTGGCTCTTGGGAGAAGGACTAGGAATAAAAGGTGCACTGGGAGCTGTCTGTATTTTGACTGCAACAGTCGTGAGTCAGTATCAACGCCGCTCAAAGCCAGTGCCGTAGCCAGTGCCGTAACCAGTGCTGTAGATTCATGGATCGGTCATGATCCGATGATGAGCAAAAAGGGCGATCGCCCTTTTTGCTCATCATCTTAATTTCTTCTTTTACTGTCGTCACTCCCTTCGTCCTCCCCACCCCTTCACTCAGTATCGTGAGAGCGTATTTTGCAATCGTGATAAACAATCTGCAAAAGGCTCATGTCCTCGGTAGGATAGTAAGCATAGTTACAGAATTTTAGATGTTGTATTGACGCTGCGGGATGATCGTCAGTGAGCTGTCTAAGTTGTCTGTTTTGAATCGATTGTTTGGGAGAGATACGAATGGATCTGGTCACACTTCAAGGTTGGCTTGACAATGCGTCCTTTGCCGTCATGTTCGCAACGATGTTGATCTACTGGGTTAGCGCTGCATTTCCTGGTCTGTCTGTGCTGAGCAGCTTGGGAACAACTGGGATGGCGATCGCCAACTTGTTGATAGCAGCCCTCCTCACCGCTCGCTGGATAGAAGGCGGATACTTCCCATTGAGCAATTTGTATGAGTCCCTATTTTTTGTGGCCTGGGGCATCACGGCGGTTCATTTGCTGGCAGAGCGCATGAGCCAGAGCCGTTTGGTTGGGACGGTTACAGCGCCTGTTGTCATGGGAATTACAGCATTTGCAGCGCTCTCGTTGCCCGACACAATGCAGACATCAGAGCCACTGGTGCCTGCTCTCAAGTCCAATTGGTTGATGATGCATGTCAGCGTGATGCTCATCAGCTATGCGGCTCTGATGGTTGGGTCTCTGATGGCGATCGCCTTTTTGGTGATCACACGAGGCCAAGCGGTTGAGCTAAAAGGGAGTTCGGTGGGAACAGGAAGCTTCCGAACTAGACGGGAAAAGTTGAAACCGATTCAATTACCAGAAGATGGAGAGATGTCGTCATCCATTCCCAGTGAGTCCTTGCTGTCGTCCCCGGCCCAAGCTTTTTCTCCCTCTTCAGGGGCCACAGCTGTCTTAGCGACATCTCCCGTGGCAACTGCTGCGAGCAAGCAGACCTCCATTCCTTCCCCTATAGCGGCTGCACCCCTATCTCCCCAGCGATTGACCTTGGCAGATACCTTGGACAACATTAGCTATCGCATCATTGGATTAGGATTTCCACTCCTCACCATCGGCATTATTGCCGGAGCGGTTTGGGCCAATGAAGCGTGGGGGTCTTACTGGAGCTGGGATCCAAAGGAAACATGGGCGCTCATTACGTGGTTAGTGTTTGCGGCCTATCTCCATGCTCGCATTACCCGAGGATGGCAGGGACGTCGTCCTGCGATCCTTGCCGCGTCAGGATTTTTTGTGGTGTGGATTTGCTATCTCGGCGTCAATATTCTGGGCAAGGGACTGCACAGCTATGGCTGGTTTTTCTAGCTGGTAAGTACCTGGACGTCATTAAAACCCAAAATCCAAATCCTGTACCGCCCGCGCAGCGGGCGGTACAGGATTTGGAAGAATACGTTTAATTATGGCTATCTACTTATTGTTTTACTTTTCGTTCAAATCACTGGGAGATGCTTCTGTTCTAGTGCTGCTTTTAATTCTTTTGGATTGAAGAGAATTGGCAAAAAATGAATGCTGTTTACTTCTTTGAAATAGAACAGCACGGGGACAGGTTGCGAGAAGATGCGCCAGTTTTGCCATTCTGCATAGGGAAACTGGCGTATCAGGCTTTCTCCGCGATGGATATCTAGCGCTGTTGAGGTGAACGTTAGACGTAGCGTCACGGCTTGATAGAGCAAAAATAGGCCAAACAATGCAAGGACTGCACTTGCCCAAACCTGAATGAGCAGAAGCGGCATGGAAAAAAGAACAAGAGCAATTGGGATGCTATAGCTGGGAGCTAAGGTCGTTGATGCCTCGCCGGAGGGGGCGGATACAGAGACAGATGCAGATTCAGACACGGGTCACATTCTCCTGAGCGAACAGCTAATGGATAAACATGAAATCTTCAGGCTTATCTATCTAGCTTTCACCCTAGCGAATTCTCAAGCGAATGGGAAGTTTGGCCTCACGTGTGCCGTCATTGGCGATAAGTAACTAGCCATCATTAAACGTAACCTTCCAAATCCTGCCAGGATTTGGATTTTTGGTTTTAATGATGTCCAGGTACTTATATGATGCCTCTACAGATATGATGCTTTTTTCATCAAGCGCAGCATGACAGATATACGCGACGTTCAAACAGCAAATGAAGCTTTTTACCGTGCCTTCGAGAAAAAGAATATCGACGATATGGAACAGCGGTGGTCAAAAGGGTCAGGATGTCTCTGTATTCATCCTGGGCGATCGCCCTTGAAAGGTTGGGACGATATTCGTGGTTCGTGGGAGCAGATTTTCAAAAACACGCAGTATCTGGAAATTGATATTGACGTGATTGCCACAGAGGTCAATGGAATAATTGCTTATGTGGTGCTAACGGAGACAGTTCGTCAGGTGGTTCGTGGACGCCAGCTATCCGCACAGTCTGTTGCAACCAATATTTTTGAGAAAATGGGCGATCGCTGGTACATGATTCACCATCACGGCAGTCCCATCGCAAACTGACAATTCACCGCCAGCACTATAGCAGTCCGCACGTCGGTTAGGACATATATTTTTGTGGAAAGCCGCGCGGAGCGCGGCTTTCCACAAAAATATTGGTTCAACTTAAGCGCGGAGCGCTATAGAGGTACAAGACTTGGCAACGTTTACAGAACAATGAGAGTTTGGGGTGCGCAACGCACACCCCAAACTCTCATTTCTTCATTTCAATTTTGAGACGTTTGCCAAGTCGTGCAGAAATGAGACGTCCCCTTGTGGATGAGCTTCCAGTTTCTCGCGATGGGCTGAACGTGAATGGATTAGGGCATGTCAGCCATTACTAGGGCACAGAAATCATAACCGTTGAACCAACAATTTCCCCTTGATTGATGAATTCCTCATGGCCATTTGCGTTGAGCGTCACAGTAATGGTATTCATCCCCGGCTCTAGGGAGGGCACATGGTGCCAATGACTGTAGATACGCATAATTTTTTCACCATTAATGTAGAGATGCGCGTGACCCTCATTCATTGAGCTTTGCCCATTCACCTGTTCAGGAGCAAAGGCAAAGTTTTCTGTTACCAGATGAAGATTCCAGCCATTGATGGGGTCGTCATTTGCAATCAGTTGTACAGACGGGATGGCTGATGCACTAGAGACATCAATGGAACCATGATGGTGCCCACCACCATGATCAGCCGCATTCCCATGGGAATCTCCGTGAGAATCGCTATGAGGAACTTCCTGCTCTGCGTGTTGCTCATGGTGATGCCCCTCTCCTTCCGCAATCATCTCTGCTCGATTAGTCTGGACATGAGGCTCGACGTTACTCTCCGACGGCAGTGACGAATCTATGGTTGGCTGGATGGCCACAGCGGAGGTCACGGCGCTGATTGAGAGCCCAACAAAAATTTGGATGAACAGCAGAGTCGGCCTGACGTATTTAGAATTCATGGTATTTCTTTTCAAATCTTCCTCAAAAAACTAGCAATCAGATTCAGTAACACGACGTGGCAACGTTTACAAAGAAATAAGGGATTGGGTCGCGCCACGCGCGACCCAATCCCTTATTTCTTCGTTGCAATTTTGAGACGTTTGCCAAGTCATGTCAGTAAGTCTGGTTTCTGTCGATATGCGACAACGCTAAAACGGGTTCCCATCGTCTTAGGAATAGGCATGCAATAGAACCAAAACGTCGTTTGGTGGTAGCGGCGCAACCATCACCACTAAATTATCTCGGAGTCTTTTGATGTTTATTCCTTAGCCAATCGCAGACAGATGGGTATGCAATTGGCGAATTAGCTTGATTGTGTTGTGCTGAGCGATGGATGCGCCCTGTTCTTCGAATCGATGAGCCGCCGCTTTCAGATCGGCGATCGCCCTTTCTGACTGGCCGAGCTGACGATAGAGCATGCCTCGATTGAAGTAGGCTTGGGCAAATCCAGGATCACGTGCTAGGGCAGCAGTGAAATCTTGCCGCGCTTGCCACAAGTGCCCCTCAAGATGATAGGCACAAGCGCGATTATAGTAAATCTGGGCTGTTTCATCATTAAATCGAAGCGCCATACTTAAATCGGCGATCGCCCCTACTGCATTGCCTTGCTGCAGTCGAGTAATTCCCCTATCGCTATAGATATTGGCAAGGGTCAGATCATTCGCATGATTGGCATGACGAAGGGCCTGGTTGAAATCTTCAATGGCTTGGGCATGCTGTCCTTGAATAGCCTCGGCTAGCCCCCGGTTGTAACGGGCTTGGACATCATACGGACGTTGATTGAGAACCGCCGTAAAATCTCGAACAGCTTTCAATTGGTTGCCCTGACGATAGAGTGCGAGTCCTCGATTCAGCCGTGCGTTCATATGATCAGGCTGTAGCACAATGGCTTTGTCGCAGTCGGCGATCGCCTCGTGATAATGACTCATCTGAAGAAAGATTAGGCATCGATTCGCATAGGCATCAGTTAATTTCGCATCGGACTGAATTGCCTTTGAAAAAGCAATCAGAGCCGCAGGATAGTCTCCTTCCTGAGCGAATCGGATGCCTGTTTGAAACGATGATGGTAAGGCTGGCAACTCATGCTTAATGGGGGCGTTATCGATTGTCGTCACCCTCGCCATTGGCGATGCAACACTTTCCCCTGAATTTACCCCCACAAGCATCAATATCAGGAGGCTAATGATCACGTTGTATGCCATGGAGCACAGCCGACGTCGCCCAGGATTGTTGGCGAGTCCAAATTGGGACTCGCCAAACCCAAACACCGAGCTAATACGACTCAGGCACGTCATGCCTTCCGAGGTCAAGAATTTACAGGAGCCAAGCAATTTGTCTGCAATCTTATCGTTAACCCTCATACATATCCTAGAGACGTTGACTCAGCAAACCTGAACACCAATTCCGAACACCAGTAGGAATCAAAGCAACGAGTGAGTTACCAGCCTTTCTCCGCTTGATCGAGAACATAAGCCGCAACATCTTCAATATCTTGATCGGATAGCTTACTGCCAAACGCTGGCATTGCCATTTTTCCGTTGATCACCTGAGTTTTGATAGCCTCAAGAGATGCCATCTCGTATTTTTCCAAGTCACCTTTGCTCAACGTCTTAGCTGCATTGACGTAATTATTTCCACCTGCATGGCATGCATTACAGTTGGCCGTGAAGACTCTGGCACCATTGGCTAAATCAGCTGCAAACGCAGGTGCCGCGCCAAGACTGCTGACCACCATGACCATGGCTAATGCAAATCCAATAACAAGACGACCCATAGATTTCATAGATACTCCTTCACAAAAAAATGCTAGACCATCACACGTCCCCTGCATGCCCATACTGAAGAAGACCACGCGTCTCGTCAAAAGACAGCGTGTCAATTATTACGACATATAACGAGGCTTCTGTGGGTAGTGCAGTGAGGTCAAATCTGCACGTTAGACTACACTCAACCATTATTGCTTTTACCCATTATTTGCTTTTATTTTGTATGGTTCCTTTGCCAGACCATCGCCCCAACCAACTCTCTTTAGGGCCGCTAGAATCAGAAGTTTTAGCCATTATTTGGGAACAGGCACCGATTACTGCGACGTTAATTCACGATCACCTCACGCGTGATCCGAATCGTGAGTTGACCTACCCGTCGGTGATGACGGTGCTTCGCCGCATTGAGAAGAAAGGCTGGGTCACCTGTGAACGAAAAGACCGATCGCTCTGGTGGAAGGCGCGGATGTCTCGCCACGAAGCAGACATGGTTTTGGCCCATCAACAGCTCCAGAATTTTCTCTCCGTTGGAAATCCCGATATTGTGGCAGCCTTTGCCGATAGCCTCGATTATGCAAGCCTGGAACAAATTGAGGCGATCGCCCAACGATTGCGAGACGTTCGCCAAGCTCAGCAGCAGGAGGAGTGAGCCATGCATGTATGGATAATTCTAGTCAGTCTCATGCTTGCTGTAGGGATACGATGGTTGCTATCGCTGCCCAATGAGGCCCAATCAACGGCCCCCCTGTCACACAACGCCTATGCTCAACAATGGCGTCGTGTATTAGGTGCTTTTTTGATTCCTCCGGTGCTGCTGCTGCTTACTGCTGTCACCATGCTTCAAATGGGGCCAACGGGAGTCATGCTCGGTGTGCCAGTCGGACACATCGGTTTCATTGTTGGCCTTGGATTTATCAGCAGTGCAGCAATCATTGCTGCCTATTTGGGAATCCAAGGATGGCGATCGCTCCGCCAGATTCGCACCCATTCCAATGTTGCGATTTACGGTTACTCAGGTCGAGTCTTGAATACGGAGATGCCTTTTGCCGGACAAGTTGGGTTCTGGAACCCAGAACTGGTCGTCAGTCAGGGCTTATTAGATGTCCTTACACCGGAACAAATGGCCACCGTCTTGACCCACGAAGACGCTCATCAGCACTATCACGACACCTTTTGGTTCTTCTGGTTGGGATGGTTGCGAACACTCACCTGCTGGCTTCCCCAGACTCGTGCATTGTGGCAAGAATTGCTATTGCTTCGAGAAATTCGCGCAGATTGGTGGGCAACTCAGGTTCAGGGTATCGATCCGATTCTGCTGGCGGAATCATTGCTACAGGTTGTTCGACTCTCGGCCCAGTCTCCACTTCCCAACTGCGCTACGTTCAATCTCCTCTCATCCACTCATCGCCTAGATGTCCGCATTAATGCTCTTCTCGCATCAGGTGATTGGGCTGAGTCAACACCGACGATTATGTCATGGCAGTTTGGTATTGCCCTTTTACCCCTAGTGGCGATCGCCCTTCACCACTAACTCAAAGGCATCAGATCAAAATTGCAATGAAGAAATGAGAATTTAGGGTTTTGGTTTTAATGACGCCCAGGTATTGAGTAAGCCTCTTTAAAACAATAAATGCATTATCTAAACCGTAACTTTATCTATTCAATGCCTTGCCTGGAAATGGTTTTGTGGTTGCTCTAGTTTAAGGCAACGTTCTTCCATGAACTTTCCATGAAGTAGGCAACCTATTTGATTCTTCAATGGTCATACTGATAAAGTGAGGGAGCAAGAACACTCGGGTATTTTTGTTAGGTCGTTACTTTGATTTGACAATTCTTGGGTGATAATTATGTCTCTCATTCATCAGAAGTCGAGAGGATTTGGTCTACCGAATATAAGGTGTTAACGGTCATTGCGTGGCATCAAATTAGTCAATGGTTAGTTGATTGATTTAACGATTCATTTAGATTCATCAGTTATTGAGTGTACTGCCATCAACGAATATTTCTATTGATAGTCACTATCCTTGCAAGGGCGATCGCGTTAGTAGAAGAAGATGGCAATACGTTCCGATTCATCAGTAGCTGAGATAGTTTGTTGATTTAGACGATTCTTTTGGATGGAGAAAAATTTCTTCCATCTAGGGAAACATTCATGAATGATTAGCGACCGTTGACGCGACTCATCAACAGAGATTCGCCGCCATCGGTACTCGATTTTGCTGCTTCTTTTGGCAACCAATAGCTATTGAAATGCTGTTGATAGAGTGTTCTAGAAACTCTTGTGACCTGTCTATCATACTGATTGAATAGATAAGCCAGTCTGCCTTGAGAAACATGGCTTTACCTGTCAATGAATTAACGCCTTAATGTCACGAAGTAGACGTGTTCTGTTCGGCTTATTACGTTCGTCCAAGAGTATTGTGTTTCCTTTCCCCTTCTAAATGGGAGAGTGTTCTGTATTTATTCATGACCTAAACAATGTTATCCACTGCATGACTGAATGCAGTAGGTAAGACTAGTTCACTCACTGTGATTTTCGAGGCTTTTATTGATTAGAAGCCACAGATTCTAGTACAAAGTATTTTGGAGAAATATCATGTTTGAAGCGCAATCAAGCAGTCAGTTTGAACAAGAGCTAGAGATTAAGAATAATGTTCTGTTCGGAGCTTTCGATGACGACGACGACGATGACGATGATGATGATGACGACGACGATAACTCAACGGTAATCATTGAACGAGATAAGAATATCTTTGGATTCACCAGTGTCTTTATAGAAGGTCGCAGTAGTGTTGTCAGCAAAGAATTTACAACCTTCGGTGGATTAACGACCTCTGCGAATCTCTTTGTAGCCAAGCAATATGATTCCTCTGTGACCATTTCAATGACGAGTGCCTCTGGAATTACTGACTCAATTGGCTATGTAGATGACGATGGCAATCTGATGCCAACGAAGGAAAATCCACTTGCTGGCAAGAAATCAGGTGATATCTCTCAGCTTGATATTGAGAAATCGCTTAAGTTCAACCATGAATTAGTTCTCGTGAGCCTTACCCGACAACACATTGTTCAACTGCTTGAATATGCGCTGTCGACTGGTGATGCTAATCGTGCAGAGTCGTTGTTTCCTCAGGTGACTGGGCTGTCCTTCAGCTATGACCTTACGATGCCAGTAGGTAAGCGCGTGCGATCGCTTTCTGTGACCGATGAAGCAGGAAAAATACTCGACATTATTGTCAAGAAAGGTACCTTCCAGGGAAAGCAAAACAAGTCTTACCGGGTTGTAACCACCAATTTCTTGGCAAATGGTGGGGATGGATATTTGTTTCCGCAGCTTGCCTCGAATCGCATTAACCTCACAGAAGTCAATATCCAAAATCAAACCAACATTGTAAAGTTCGCAAAATTTGGAACTGAGCAAAATGCATTGGCTGAATATTTAGCTCGTACGTATCGCACAACCCCATTCAAGACTCGAGAAACTACGATTGATCAAGACATTCGTATCCAAAATCTGAGCTTCCGATCAGATACGGTCATCGATATCAATGTGAACCAGTTTTTCCTCGTGGGCGGGAAGAAGAAAGATAAGATATTGGGTGGTAATCTAGACGATATCTTGAAAGGACAGGGAGGCGATGATCGGGTCGTGGGTCGTGGTGGTCACGACGATCTCTATGGCAATAACGGGAACGACAAAGTCAAAGGAGGCTCCGGAAATGACAACATTTATGGAGGAAAAGGCAACGATAGACTCGTTGGTAGTAAAGGGGATGACATCATCGATGGAGGTAAGGGCAATGACGTCATCATTGGCTCAAAAGGTGATGATACTTTGTTTGGGGGAGATGGGGATGACAGGATTTTAGGCGGTTCAGGTGACGATGATATGGATGGTGGCAAAGGCGATGATCGTCTCTCAGGAGGGCGTGGCAATGACGTGATCGCTGGCGGTGATGGAGATGATTTGCTTGTAGGAGGCCAGGGGGATGATGTTCTGCGAGGCGGCAAGGGAGATGACATCTTACTTGCTACTGGCGGTAATACGCTCTTAGATGGCGGAACAGGTGATGATTTACTGGTTGGAGGGAAAGGGAACGATACGTTTGTGATTGCTGGTGCCGGAACTAAAACCATCCGTGAGTTTGGCTCAAATGGAAGCGATCGCCTCTTCTTTCAGGATTATTCGTTTGATGAACTATCCATTGAGCAATCGGGTAATGACACCGTCATTCAATTTGAGGACAACATTCTGGCGGTGCTTCTGAATGTTCAAGTTGAGACGATTGACGATTCACTCATTAACTCCCCTGACTCTAATACGGATCTATCTGAGCGTTTAGGAAAACCAAAATCTCTGACATTTGAGTATGTCGGGGGGACTGACCTTGTGACCGGGCAAGATTCTAAAAAAGCAACCGTTAATGGAGATGGCGATGAAGATGATGATTTAGCTTACTTTGTTGTTTCCGATCGGAATAAAGTGTCTGATGTTCTAGACAACAAAGGCTCTACTTATTTCGAGGGTGAAGTCAACCTCGGGGATGAGTTTACGGCTGATATTGACATTGCAGGAACTAAAAAGTTCAAATCCAAGACGTTCATCTATCTTTTTGAGGATGCCAACGCATTCCAAGATGGAAAGCAACCTCTTCAATCTTTGCAATATCATACCTCCGGCTCAGAACCCATGAAGCTTGGGGACATCATCGGCGGTGTTGAATTGACCGCATATACCGGAGACTTAGGCAGCGCGAGTTAACTTAAAATTGATAAAGGCTCGTTACATTGCAATGGGCTTTTATCAATATCTTACCCGTGTCTTATTCATGCTTCTCGTGGTCATAGTCTGAAGAGAGAGATGTTTATGGGGATATTACGTGTCCTCGTGAACATGTCTCTTGTGTCAACTAACGGATCTACTGACAGCTAAGTAAGTGGCCACAAAACCCATAAAACCCTTCGCCGTCCACTGCTCGGGTGGCGAAGGGTTGTGAATGTGGATCCTAATTGTGCCGAGGTACTTATAGCGTTTACCCTATGTCACGAACGCCTATATCACGAACGAGAGATGGCAGCGCCTTTTCTCCAGACTGCTGTGCATACACATCGTGTTTCATATACGCAAGATCGAAGAACCCTTTCTTAGTTCTCTTTGATGACTTCTTTCACCATTTCTGGGGATGGATGACGGGTTCTTTGCGTCAAAGAATGAATTAAAAATTTATGGCTATGGTTATTAAAGCTGACTTGGCAACGTTTGCAGAGGACTAGGGTTTGGAGCGCGCAACGCACGCCCCAAACCCTTAATTCTTCGTTGCCATTGTGAGAGGTTTGCCAAGTCATGTATTACCCCCGCGACTTGCTATGGAGAAATGAGAGGAGGGCTAGCTTCCTTTGACTAGGGTAATAAGCTGTTAGCGATTCAATTGCATGGCTGTACCCCTAATCCGGCAGGGTACAGCTACCAAAATACTCAAAACACGTGAATTTTAAGCTTATCAAGCTGGGCAACGATGCTGATAAGCCTGCCAGGTTAAGCCTAAGAGGCAGATGGTGGCGATCGCCAATGTAATGACACCTATCGGACGATTGATCAACAACAGTGCAAAACTACTTGCCCAAGCGGTTAACGCATAAATGAGCAACACCGTTAGGCGGTGGGGAATGCCTGCAGAAAGTAGCCGATGGTGGAGGTGGCGCTGATCGGCTCTAAAGGGGGATTGTCCGTGTAAAAGGCGAGTTGCAATGACCGCGGACATGTCGACCAGCGGAACCGCTAACACAAGTGCAGGGAGGGCGATCGCCGTTACGGTTGCTGTTTTTGCTAGCCCCAGAATGCTAACACTCGCTAGTAAAAAGCCAATCAGATAAGACCCACCATCTCCCATGAAAATAGTGGCTGGGTTGAAGTTGTAATAGAGAAATCCAATGAGGCTACCAATGAGTGGTAGTAATATGATGACCATAAATGGCTGATGGGTTTGGATGCCAATGATGAGCATGACGGTGGCCGCGATGCCAGACACCCCAGCGGCAAGACCATCTAATCCATCTGTCCAATTAATTGCATTGACCACTCCAGTGAGCCACAGAATCGTAATTGGCAAACTCAACCACTCTAATTGCACGATGCCGATGTTGGGAATCGATACAAAGTCAATGCGGACTCCCAATCCCCAAACCATGATGGCGATCGCACTTTGCATCCACAGGCGATGAAATGCCGAGAGATTGATCAAATCATCGGACAGGCCAATCAAAAAAAAGCTTGTGCTTCCGAGTAAAATACCCCACATGGGTGTCGGTAACTCAGTGAGCAACAGAGACTGACTCCACGCTGCCATTCCAAATCCAGCCAGCGTTCCAACTGCGATGGCAATGCCTCCGAGGCGCACGATGGGGCGCTGATGTACTTTTCGGGTGGACGGCCGATCAACTTGATTATAGCGTTGAGCAGTTCGATTAATGGCCGGAATCGTCAGCAGGACAATCCCGAGGGAGCAGAGTGGAGCCAGCAAAATCCACAGGGAGATGGACGGACGCGATTCAAACAGAGGGGAAGACGAAAGCAGACTGAAACCAATGTCTGGAAGGAGTGGCATGGTTCAAATGCATAGGTTGAGAGAACTGATGAATCGAGTCGGTTTAAAGGATGGGCACGCTTCATTCTTGTTGCAGAAGGCTTTGGAGACGGGTGATTATGTGACTGGCCTGCAACTATCGACATCACGGTCGATTGGCTAATGTAAGCGTGTTGGCATACGACGTAAGTCGTTCCGACTGAACAACACCCTCAAACAAAACACTGTGATACTGACGAGCAATATGGTCAGGAGTGAAATGGTGCTGAAGATAGAGTCGTCCACTTTGCCCCATTTGTTGTGCAATCGCTGGGGTTGAATGGAGCAGTCGAATAAAATCTGCCAGTCCTTGACTATCTCCACTCGTGAAGGTTGCTCCACATTCTGCATCGTGGATCAGAGACGTCAGATAAGACTGGCGATCGCAAATGGCTGCAATCGGTCGTTGGGAGGCAAGTGCAGAATACAACTTACTGGGAGCGACAAGACCTTCTGCTTCTGGGGTGACACTGACCAGAGAGAGGTCGCAAGCCGTTAACGAAAAGGGCAGGTCAGCCTTATCTTGGTAGGGTAAAAAGAGGCCATTTTTCAATCCCAGAGCGTCGGCCTGCTCAATGAGATGCGTGCGCTTTGCTCCCCCTCCAATGAACACAAATTGGATGGGGTCATCCTTGAGCAATTGCATGGTCTCCAAAATGGTTTGGGCATCATGGCACCGCCCCATATTCCCGGAATACATGACAGTAAATGGCGTGACTAAATTATGCTTGTGAGCGAACCAGTTTTCGTCCTTCTTCCGAGGAACAATGACCTCAGGATTTGCCCAACTGTGGATGATCGAAATTTTATCTGAGACCTCTGGGCAGTGGGCGATCACTCGTTCTTTCATCGATGAACTAAGCACAATGATACTATCGGCCCGATTCCAGACTTGGCGATTGATCCAGCGCCAGAGTCGAGACACCCAATGGTCCTCATGAATGACGCTCAACTGAATGGCAACATCAGGATACAGATCGTAGATAAGACAAACGTAAGACATGCCCAGAAACATCTTGGCGAGATATCCCAATACGGGGAGAAATGGGGGGGCCGTCGTAATTAAAATCTGATCCGTATGATGAGCGTTTCGAATCAGGTGGAGTGCTGCTCGGAGGCAATAAAATAGTCCATTTACCGCTTTACCCCGAATTCGGGAGGGCCAGAGACTCGCAAGGCGCGATCGCCGAATACTCACATGGCCATGGGTTTCTCGACTGGGTGCATCGGTGGATTGAAAGGCATAGGCAGGTTGTCCTGCAAAGACACGAATCCTGACCCCTTGCTGGCTAAGGTTCGTTACCAATTCGCTGAGCAATTGACCGGTGGGTGCATAGTCAGGCGTGAAGAACTGATTGAGAATAATGAGCCTCGGAGAAACAGTACGTGAGGTGGTGTTGGCGTCTTCTGACTGAGGAGTAGATCGCTGGCCAAACAACGCACTGTGCTGTTTGTTGAAGTGGAGTCTTGGAGCTGATCGCACGAGGAATAGACCTCCAGAATAAGTGAGCACAGAGGCCATCGGATCAACAAGAGCACGAGCAACAATAATGCACATGTCTGCTAGTCCTGGACTCAAGGTTCTGGAGATGCACCGAGGTAGCCATGATGATTGAGCCAGATAGGGCATTGCCCTAGTGCTCAACAATCTATTGGAAAGTGAAAGATAACGTTGCCTGGAGAAGAAATGTGACCCGATGGTGTTTGCGTTCAGGGAACCTAGATCTCAGTGCTTTTACACCTGCTTTCTATACACGTTTCACACGCTAAGAGTGTTATACAAGCCTTTTACTTAGTGTCAGAACAAAATAGTGTCAGAACAAAATAAATTTATTTGCTCATATGGCAGGGATAACGTTGGTACATAAAAGCCAATCAGAATCAGGCTGACTCATCGTTGATTAGTTCGCAATGGCCTATTGGAATCAGCACACGTTGAGCATACATTTATACTTTCAATGATCCGCAAGGTAGTCAGAAGAAAACGGGGTCAAACAATATAAATTTGCTGTAAAAAAAAAGAACGTCCTTGTGGAATTTACGTATAGTTATCCGGAATCAGAAACCCCACGTTCGATCAGCTGATGTGGAAAATGTTGCTGCTGTGACTACATTCGTAATTGAGGATGGAGGCTAGCTCCAGTGTGACCTGTCACTATCCAAAGAATCGATCGCCCAATATCCCGTGCAACCTTAATGAGAGATTCATTGGGTTGCTGGGAGGGGATGATGACGGGGGTAGTGGTGATTCCCCGACTGCCGAAGACGAAAAAGGCGATCGCCCGTGCGCGGCGCATATGGAAATCTGAGGTGATGAGGTAAAGGTGGTGAATGTCGCGATCGCGAAAGTCTTTGACGAGGGAGGTGAAGTTGGTGACGGTGTCGATAGCTCGGCGATCGATGTTGATGCGGTTATCGGCGATCGCGGCGCGTCGAAAAATGTCTTTGGCCTGTTGGGTCGATGCGCCAGAGGACACCCAAATATCTAAAGTTGGATGTTGTTGGGCAAAGAGTGCAGTGAATTCTTCCCGACCGGAGCCTCCTCCAAGGGTAAAGATGACTTGAGGAATTGGAGATCGCATCTGAGCAAGGACTAAGCGAATTGGAATGAAACTAATGAGAAGGACGAGGATACTTGTGGTAAAAGCAACCCACATAGTGCGATAGTTTTTTGAGCGGAGATACATCGAGATTCGGCTGATAAAGATTTTCAGCATTCCGCTCCAGTCTATCTATAAGAAGTGATTATCATCTAGTATTTGAGCCAAGCAGTTAGTATTTGAGCCAAGCAGTAGATGATTCTCGTGATTGTCTTTATCAATGAGTACTTGTCACATCAGCCTTTATGGGTGTTTCCAAAATTCGGGAATATTCCAATTTCAGCTTACTGGCAATTTGATCCCATGAGTAATTTTCAAAAATGAATTGACGAGCGCGCTCGCCCATATCCTTTGCTTCAGAAGGATGATGGAGACAAGTCATTAACGCTGTTTCAATAGCATTTGGATTTGGATTAACAACATGGGCAACTCCATGCTTTGCTGCCTCAGGGAAATTACATTCAGTTGTAATAATGCAGGGTAACCCTGATGCCATACCTTCCAAAATCGACATGCTACATCCTTCTGAGTAGGAAGGGGAGACGTAGAGATTAGCTGCTGCCAAAGCAGCATATTTCAGAGATCCTGACAGCATACCTGTAAAGGTTACAGCATCCAAACAATTTCTATCAGCAAAGTAACTTTGGACTGTGGGTGTAAAATTGATGCTATCTGGGCCTGCAACAATTAAGTGAATGTTATGAAACGTGGTACGAACGTTAGCAAATGCAGGAGCTAAAAGATCTAGCCCTTTTTTAGGATCAATGCGCCCTAAAAAAAGAATAAGTATCTTTCCCTTGAGCTCAGGAAAGTGTTGATAAAACAATTCCACGCTTGGCAATCGTTCAAATTCTTGTGGATGAATCCCATTGGGGATGAATGTTGTTTGAAGATGTCCTAATTGATTAACTTGTTCAGTTTCAGATAGAGAGAGAACCTGAATGGATTTGGCACATTCAAGGGCACTTTTTTCAAAGCACGCGTAATAGACGCGTTTTTTCCATGCTTTGTAAGCGAGTGCCCAAGAATCAAGCATGCCGTGAGGGGTCATGATGTAAGGGCGTTGATGAATACGACAAATTGCATGAGTTAGTGTAACGATCGGCGCAAAAAGAGTATGAGTGTGAACAATGTCGTAATGTTGGATATTCTCTACAAGCCATTGAATCAATGATGGACTGAATACTAGATCGCTACGATGCCAACTGGAAAAATAGCGTACTCGATAATGGTGCTCGCTAATCCACTGATTAATCGGAACAGATAATGTTTGAGAATCTTCTGCGTTGGTCGTCACAACGTCAACATTGATGTTGAGCTGTCCTAAAGTATTGGCTAAAGACTGAACGACCTGCGATGTTCCTCCATAGGCAGACGCTAAGTACGGAATAACCATTAAAATTTTCATAAAATCAATTAGAGAAAGAAGGCTCACATTGCTTCTAAAGCGTAGTCAATGGCTTGTTCTAGACCATTACCAAAGGAAGCTGGAGAGAATTTCTGAACATGGGTCAGCGCTGCCTGTCCCATTTGTACTAAATCTAGATCCTTACGACTGCTTAGTTTTTGCATCAACGCTGCCAATTGCATTACATTTTCAGGATCAAATCCAAAACCATTGCTCCCTTCAATAATCAACTCTGAATAGCAACCGCATCGATTTGATACGAGAGCAGGCAGCCCAGCTGCTAATGCTTCGTTAACGACCAACCCCCACTGCTCACTTAATGCGGGGTGAATAAATCCACTCGCTAGACCGAACCAATATGGAATCGCTTTGTAAGGCTGAAATCCAGGTAAATGTACACTTTGCTCGAGCTGACGATTTTGGATATGTGTCCTAATGCGATCGCTCTCTTGTCCACTCCCACAAATGACTAAATCCCATGCATTTTCTAAACCCACGGTTTTGCGATATTGGTCAAATGCTTCTATCAACCGTAGAACATTTTTACGGGGAATAAATCTAGTCACTGTAATAAAATAAGGGCGTATTGGAATCTGAGGATGATATTGGCGAATCGTGCAAGGATTATGCCGTGCTTGAGCAGCCTTCTCTGTGAAGTAATCATTATCAACGATATCGTACCCGTAAAAAATTCCTTGCGTTGAAAACCCTAGTTTCACTAAATACTCTTTATGTAATGCTCCACCGACTAAGGCAGATTGAAACTTGCGCGTATATAAAAGCGATTTAAGTAATTCTTTCCACCTCGATCGGGGCGCGTCATCCCATTTACTTTCACTCATGAGGATGGCCGGTCGTCGATGATGTTGTGCCCACTTCAGGGCCACTCGCGACATGGGATAGCCCCACCCTGGAATGACCAGAATATCTGGGTTCAGGTGTCGTAAGCAATTCGGTAATCGTTTTGCCGCGAGAGTGGATTGGGGATGGCGATGTCTAACATTGGGAACCTCTTTGGCAGGCAACAAAGTGACGAGAGGAAAACTAATCTCTTTCTCTAAGTCTCCCCAAGGATGTTCGTCGGCATTATCTGTTTCCTGAATCGCTGTCAGCCGCCACCCTCGCTGTCTGAAAACAGCCTCGGCTGCACGCAATCGAGCTGCATGATAGCCCCCAATATTATGAAATAAAACAACAATATGCATAAATGGAAGAAAGCATAACTCCTAGTAAGCCATCAGCCAGTAATCACTATATGTATTTAGAGACCTCATTCAGAGGCATTTTCATGGTTTTTAGAAATATTGCTCCCAACTGAATGGGCTGAACCTCCATATGATTGCTGATACCACTCCTGGTATAGGCGCTTTAAATCAAACTCTTTGCGCTTAATCCACAGCACTAGGAAACAGGGCCAAAACGCCATGCCTAACCAAGCTACTATCCCTGCCATGTCTCCTCCTCGTAAAACAGGCACCAGTGAAGCACATATCATTGCTCGTACCAATACACCTGCAAAGGGATGAAGCCACACCGTCCAGCGAACAAGTCGAGCCAGAACAATGCCGTAACCAATTGCCAGAGCTACCATGGCAATCATGCCGCCTTCGCTGTAGAAATCGCCAAATAAGGTTGGCGAAATACCAATGGTGAATCCTCCATGTGCACTGGACAGTCCGGCTTGAGCCATATAACCTCCTCCCACTGGCTTATATGGCCAAATGGCCCTTGGGATTGGTCGAAGTAATATCTCCAAATGGGTCATTCCGAGGCGAAAGGGTACGCGATTAGGCATAAAGCGCCTGAGGATTACAAAACCATCCAGCATGTTGGCATCCTCTGCGCCGATGAAACGTTCAAGAGCAACAGCCTGCAACGTTCCATCAGCGCCGTGACTGCGCAGCGCACCAGCAATCGCAAATACACTGGCGGCTAAAACAAGAAATCCACCCAAAAAACACAACCGATATTTTGGCTTGAAAGAAGATGAGAAGATAATACCTGTAGTTGCGAGCCAACCAATAAGTTGAAAGCGACCGCTTACTTTGAAGGTTAAATTCGCAACACCCACCAAAATAATGATGGCTGCGACTTTATGCCACCGGCGCGGCATTCCTCCAAATTTCCACATACACATAATCAGCGTAGCAATTCCGACCAAGACGAAAGGAAACTGATACAGATATCCACTGACCTGAAAAGCTAAGGATCGTCCTGCTCGGAGTTGTCCCACAACACTGCCACGAGTAATGAGCACCAACGGCAGACAGAATAAGCCAAATGTGATTACCTTGGGTCGAAGCCACACCAGAAATGGGCTGAGAGTCATTGATTCGACGATTGGCATTCGCCGCTTTTGGTTCCAGAGATATGCAATTAAAAAGCAGCTTTGAGCCAATACTAAGTAAGCTAGTGCCTCAAGCGATTCAGAGGTTGTAACGCGAGGAATACCAAATTGGGACAAATTGACCCAATTGTTTAACCCGATGGAAACCACCCAGTACCGATAGCCCGTTACGTACAGAAGGAAAAAGCTAACTAGCAAGGGAATTTCATCATTGCGGCGCAATAACCAAAAACAACCAATAGCTAGCCAGCCAAGCTGTATTCCAATCAGTTCTGGGTAGTTAAGCAGAGGCATTGACTAAATTTTGTAGAGTGCAGGCTAACTGATTCAAGCTGTAGCAACTCATCGCATGCCGCGAATGAATTTGGTTTGCCCAGTACTGTAGATATTCAGGGTGTCGACAGCAGCTTAATAGGGCATCTGCTATTGCTTTACCAGATATCTCAGGCAGGATCAGGCCATTTTGTTGATGATTCACAACTGCTCCGCAGTGACGCGACGCAATCACTGGCAGTTTCCATGTCTGGGCTTCAAGTTGAGTCAGCCCAAATCCATCTGAATGAGTCGGAAGTAAAAAGACATCGGCCTGCTGATAATAGTTTTGAACATGACTTCTGGGAACTCGTTCCACCCATTTGAGTTGTGGGTGTTTCATTAATGCTGATGGGAGAGTTAAGTCTGATGGTCCTACCAGCCAAATTTCGACGGGGTTTTGGTGGAGATAGGGAAGTGATTCCATTAACGCGGCAATGCCTTTTCGGAGAATAATTTGCCCTAAGAACAAAACGCGTAAGGGACGAACGGATGTGAATTGGGTTGGGTAGGTTCGGGAAAACGTTGTGGCTTCTATCGGAGCTTGATGTGCCAGGGGGGCGATCGCTATTTTTTTCTTAGGAATACTCGCCTGAACTAGTGCTGTTTCGGACCAGGTGGAATTCACAATAATATGGTCGGCTAGCTCACATTCCTGCTGCCATTTCTGCCAATACAATTCAGGTGCAGGTGTCCAAGAAGATTGGTAGTGCGAACCGTAGCAAGCATGTAGTGTTGCGACTTGCTGTTCCTCGACAATGCCAGGATCAATCTGCCCAAGAACGTTACACCAACCCTGTTGCTTGGCATAGCGAAAGAGCTCTAACGCTGCGTAGCTGTAGCTGAAGAGAATGGGGCGATCGCCCGGTTTCAACTTAGCAGATAATGCTTTCAAAGATATTAGTGCATGGTGCTGAAACCATTGATTGCGGGCCAAAATCCTTGACCACCCAGTGGTTTGTGAAACAGTTTGCCTCAGTTCAAATGGAATCAGTGAAGCGGTAAAGGATTGAACATGAGCTGTCTTTAGATCTGTGTGGTAGCGTTCGGCCAGTGATTGAGAAACGCTACCAGGTAAGTGATGAATCGGAGAGCGAGGGGGAACCCATGCATCAGTAATGAGGTATTGTAATTGCCCCGCCTGATGTAGTGCGCGAGGAATAGAGTAGTGTTCTCGTGCCCCAATTTGGCAACAAATCCAGGAATAGGTAGGCATTCTCAAATGTCTCTATTTAGGTTGAAACACAGTGTTGTTTACCCATGTGTCATCCGTGAGATAGCCAAGTTTGAGCAGCAAATCCCCTGCTTCTTGGTGGAAAAAAACGCGATCGCTCTCCTTAAACGCCTCTTGCCATTGTTGGGTCTTTTGACCATTGTAGTAACCAATGATGGCACTACTTTCCGGTTGCCATTGGGTCAACCGAGCCCAGCGCCCTTGCCAAATATTCTGAGGTGATTGAGGCAATAATGGTTCTACGTAACGTGGCATCAACTCTAAACTTTCAGCGAGGCTAGCAATAGTCTGACGAGGTTTTTTGATAAGGTCTTCAAATTTCAGTACATAAATATCTGGCAAATCGGCCCAGGCTTTTACGTGCTCAGCCCATGCGCGAACTCTACTTTTTCCGTTTACCTGTTGTTGGAGAAATTCACTCAAGGAACATCGAGTTTCTGGCGAAAAGCTTTGCATAAATACGTGCAATGAGCACAATACTGAACGACCATCCCTTACGACATAAATCTTGTGGGCTTTTTGATGAATCCATTCCTGCAATCCACCGTGCTCAGATGTCAGATGTGCAAGTGCTGGATACGCATGGGTTTTAATCAAAGGACGTGGCGATCGCCCTAGGATGGTTATCGCTGTTTGTAGAGGAATACCCTTGCGTTTAGCTATTAATCCTTCAAGAGGAACATAAAGACGATCGAGCGGTTCGCCAGGGTATTTCCAGGACGCACAGGCTAAAAACTGTTTCCGGAGGGTATCAATAGTGAGGTGAGTTCCTGAGCGGGGATGGCTGGCTACCAAAACTGGATTGGCCAAAGACCCTAGACAATTAGGCATCAAGTGATGGTCTCTTTAATTAGGATGGCTACAGAAGAAATGGAGCATAATTTAGGGAATACATAAGTTTAGATGTGCGATCGCCAATCTTCCGAGCTGGGTTGCCAGCTACAATTGTGTAAGGTTCTACATCCCTCGTGACCACAGCACCTGCACCGACAACGGCTCCGTCACCGATGGTGACACCAGGGAGAATAATGGCTCGATAAGCAATCCAAGCGCGATCGCCAATCACCACATCCCCTCCCTTATCACTGAAGCTAGGACACTGAGGATCATGGCCTAACGTCAGAATTGTCGCTTCTGGACCAATCGATACATCATTTCCTGTTTTGATAGTGTAGCGGCGACCATCAAATAAACAGCCAAAGTTAATGATGTTGCGATCGCCCAAATAAACTTTGCGACCATTTAGAAACCGACATCCTATTTGGACAGAAGATTGTTTTCCTAGCAGAGCTAGATAGTGCCTTAGATAGAAATGACGAAGGCTACTAATGGGAAGATTACCAAATATAGAACTGTAAGAAAAGCTGAGGATAGAGCCGATAATAACTTTGTAGCTCATAGAGAATCAAATTATTTTTGAGCTTGGTAAGCTAATATAACTTCACAAGGTGAAGCTTCATTCTCCCCACCTTCAACAATATAGTTATGAACTTTGAGTAAATCGACAATAGATCTACCTTTAGTGTCAAAGTCATGAATTTCCATGCTAATCCAACGAGGATATTGTTTTTGTTCAAGAAGAGTAGGGAGTACTTCATATTCAGCCCCTTCTATATCCAACTTCAACCAGCAATTCTCGCGAATTTGAGGCAAAATACAGCGAATGGGAACTCCAGGTGGGTTTTCATTCACAAAGCCAGTTTCAGAAGACTTTGTATGATAGTAGAGCGTAGTATCTTTTGACCAAAGTCCAAGTTTATGGGTCTTAACCTGAAAGTTGTTCCGCTTGAGATTGTTGCAGAGTAGTTGGAAGTTGTCTGGATCGGGTTCATAGCAAACTATAGTTGCATTAGGAAATTGATGCGCAGCTTGTATTGCAAACATTCCGATGTTGGCTCCGCCATCGATAATCATCTCTGGTTCAAAATTAGGAACTTGATATCCCCCTCTTACAAACTCTCCTGCCATCAAATAGTCGCCTTCATTGCCACGACGCATCAGAAATTTTACTTGCTTATTTTTATTCTTATTCCTAATTTCCAGTTTAACTTCGATTAAGTTGTCAACGGTAACTGCATCGATTTGTTGGCGAAACCAAGATCTTATTTTAGGACGATGATGACCAATTACCCCCAATCCTGCAATTAGGAAGGCAACTTTCTTATCTCGGAGAGAAATGCCTTGATTTGCATGACCTGAAAGTTGGAAAAGAGTTGAAAGAGTAGACATTTGTAAAGACTATAGACAGCTAGTTTAGAACTTCAGGAAAAGCTAATTCATCAGTGCTCTAATGCTTTTAAGGTAAGATGAGCATTGCTTTCCCAAGAGTTCTCTTTAATGTAGGTATTCCAGTTCGCGGACGATGTTGCGGAACCTGAAAGCCATTGACTCAGTCCTAGTGCAATTGCTTTTGAGTTATCCGGCTCTACCCAAATTCCTAAGTTGTGACGATGGATGACTGAAGTAAGACAACCCTCTCCTCCAGAAGCAAGACAAAGCTTATGGCACTGAACTGCCGTATTAAGAACACCACTAGCCGAACGAAAATTGCGGCTGTAAGTTAGCAAAATCAGATCTGTTGCCATAAAAAAGTCGGCAACCTCGCCATCTGGAATAAATCGAATCTGCCAACGAATGCGATCGCCCACTCCCAGTTCTTTCGCGAGTTCCTGGTAACCACGGGCTAATGGCCGACTAGATGATGATTCTTCACCTGCAATTACCAGGTAAACATCTGAAACTTCAGCCATAGCGCGAATTACCAAATCTAGATTCTTATTGGGTCGCAGGTGTCCAAATGCAAGCATGACTTTAGCTTCAATAGGTAAGTTGAGGCGCGATCGAATTTCCTCTCTCGATAGACTTGACTCTGGAAAACGATAAGGTCCGTGAGGAATAACTGTTGTTCGCAGTTGGGACATGGAGCGCACGGTATCTAGCTCAATGGCCTCATGGACAAACGCTTCTCTCAGAAATGAGTAGCCACTGGCGATTGACCAACGGTGCCACCAGAGTGGCCCCAACACAAAGTCACGTACTGGGTCATGTACAACAGCCCCAAAAACAACTCCTTGGTGAGCCAAACGCCTTAGCGGACCAGTCCACAGGGGGGCAATATACTCTGAGTAGCTGCCGAATAAGACATGGCGAATCTGCTGCTGCCGAATCACCTGGACCAGGGTTTTGATATTGGCAATCGTGATAATAGTGTAGCGGCTGACCTTCAATATTGTGTTGTTGATAGGAGTATTGGGCTTCAGCTCTTGCAGCGTAGGGAGAATTTTATATTTCTCTCCCCGTCCAGTTGGGTAGTGGGGTGTGGTGAGCAGCGTGACATCAGCTCCAAGGTCAACTAATGCGTTAGCTTGCTCATGGGCATAGTCAGCAATACCCCCATGGCTAACGGGAGAGTAATAAATTAGTTTCATTAGCTAGCTTAATTAAGTTGATATGCATATTCATAAATCTCATATTCAAGCTCATGCCGTTGCTTAAAAGTTATAATTGACTTCTGAGAAGGTCTATTATCCCTTTCTGTAACATTTGAAATGGGAATTTCAATGGATTGAAATCCTAGTTTTGAAGCTAAAATGTCAATAGATTTTTGATATTTTTCAAGAATACAGATATGGATGAAATTCTTGTTGATTATTTCTTTAAAGTTTCTGCTTGAAACTTCCCAAGGTAAAAGCTTTAACAGGTAAAAATCTCTATTCAAAAGCCATTCATCAATATTAGGAAATTCAAAGTCATTTTGCAGCTCTCCCTCCCAGTATAAATTTCCAGATAAAATCATTTTTCTCATGTAGTGAAAAAGAGAAATATGCATCTCTAATGGATCACGTAAAGTCATTATGAATTGACATGCATCAGGATAATGATCGAATACATTTTCATTTGAGATATAGGGTTGAAAATGTCCATGAACACATTCAGGTTGTTTTACGCGCCTAATAAATCCATACGTTCTATCCAGAGAAACTATCCTTTTTTTGGCAACCTTCCGGTGATTTTTGTAATGTAAATAGAGACCACATCCTAGAACTTGTTGTAGCTTGAGATCAATACCTTTGAATGTTAATAGACTAGCTAATCTAGGATGATCATTAAGATTTGGAAACGTAGTCTTATTAAACCACTTACTTAGAGCATATTCCAAACTGGAGCCACCTGTCTTAGGGATATGAAGAGAAAACAAAGGCTTACTTGGATCATATACTCTCATAATTATGGCGTAATAAGTACCTGAACGTAATTAAAACTAAAAAAAAATCCTTTGCCACCCATGCAGCACGCAGGCGGCAAAGGATCTTGAAGGACACGTTTAAATTATGGCTATCTACTTACAATGTATCTACCAGTCTTCATTTCTGTAAAAATAGTGAGATATTTCTTCCACAGAGTTTCGAATTTTAGTAATTTCTTGAATATCGAGTTCTTTTTTCCATCGCATAATATTTTCACGACTATTACGTTTTCTAAATGCCCAATCGCTTCCTGATGCTTTAGTAGGATTAGAAGTATTCGTGAAATCTTGAATGTAATTTTCAACAGGTTGAGAGAAACACAGATTTAGCTGATTGAATAGTTCTCTAAAGTCTGATACTGGATTTAGAGCAATATCTTCATAGCGTTTATAGATCCAGCTTGGATTTTTATCTTTATAGCTCAATGCAACGAAATAAAGAATTTTCCAAATCAAACTAGCGCGTTCAATAATGTCGGTATCAGGTTGTAGATGATTTAATATTTCTTTTTCAAAAGGTGATAAGAAATCTTGCATTAACAACGTTTGATTAAATAACTCTGAAAAGTCATATCTCCATCCCAATCTTTTAATACTGTGGCAGAAGGCCGCTGGATGTCTCACTAAAACAACTGTTCGAGCATTGAATTTCCTTGAAACCCAATCTGCTGATAGTATTGCTAGCGGATCTTTCAGTAAAGGAACTAACTTTTTTTTCTTGAAATATAGAAATTGCAGTTGCTCCTTGAATGTAAATTTGATATTCTTATAACTTTTTTCTAAGAAAATTTGTTCCCAAAAGGCATAGTTAAATTTTAGAGTCTTCCTGAGACCTTCATAGTAAAGGTGCTCATTCTTCTCTGTAATATACGTATGCCAGTACTTAAATTTAGATGTACATCGACCACGATATAGTTTGTATGTTAGAGGGCTAAATGGCTCATTGATTAATGCTACTTCTGGCGAAATGGAAAGTGTTTGGCCAATCCATGTTGTTCCTGAACGATGAGAGCCCGTGATCAAAATAGGTTCACGCATTTCTGAGGAAATTGCTAATTGTTAGATGAATAGTTTTTCTAGGAATGAGCCAACCTATTTCTACAATCTTGAGACTTTAATTTTCCATTTAGAAATCCTGACCAATATCCTATAAGACTATAAAATTTAACTGAATATAGGAAAACAATGCTTTTCAAGAAAAAGTTTTTCGGAATATTCTCCCTTTCCTTGGAAATATAGTTTTTAATATCGAAAATCCGAAATCCAACACTAATACTTGCAAAGATTAGCAAAATAATGCTGATACCAGCATAAAATGAAAAGATAAGAGTTAAAAAACCTAGAATTAATAATAAAAGCTCTAAAAACAATCTACCTCCAGCCCAAATACCATATTCTATCCATATTCCTGCTTCTCCCCCTCCAAGGAAGTTACGTTGTGCCTCTTTACAAAATGACTTTAGCTTGATGGGCCTTTCCCAGTAGCAACGAGGAATAGGGGCGCAATCAACTTTATTAGTTGCTTTATGGAGTAAAAGTGCAAATACCATATCATCTCCTGCTAACGTCAGGTCCTCTGGATATCCTCCAATCCGTTTCCACAAGGTTTTCCGATAAGCTATTGATCGAGATGAAGCATGTGATTGAGGAGTAGCGAGAAACCTTAGCTCATTGTTTAGCAAGTAATCAACTCGTGCCCAGTCACTTTTTAGATCTTTCCAATGTACCTGCCAGCTTCCCATCACTGCTTCCAAGGAGGTTTCTTTAAACAAAGGTCGAGTAAGTTCTTCAAGCCACTTTGCTTCCCATTTACATCCAATGTCAGTTGAAGCAATCACATCATAGGAAGCATGCTTAATCGCAAGATTTCGCCCCCGTGCTACGTTGCAACCTAACTCCTGAAAACATTTAAGAGCGATCGCCCCTTCGTTTGAGTATTTTTGCAAAAATTCCCAGGTACCATCAGTTGACCCGCCATCAACAATAACGATTTCATCTGGGCGAAGGGTTTGAGCTTCCATATGGTTAAAGAATAGTTCTAATCCTTGCTTATCATTGAGTACTGTTGAGACAAGAGAAATCATGCATTCAACTCCTCGCATGTAGCTGTCCAAAGTTCAATATTTTTGCTGACTGTTGAGAAGTAAAATCTCAATTCTTCATCCCAGAGAAACCCTTCTTGCTTTTGTGACCAGCTCCAAATCCATTCCGCCAGTGTTAAAGCGGCGTCGCTATAGTTTGATGCTTTAGGCAATGGAGCTTCAAGTAGTGGCAACATGTCATCAATAACCACCATGCCAGCAAGCTCGTTCCATAAATCTTTGTAGAGATTGTGGGGCGATCGCCGATGTTCTACTACTGGACTTCCGATTCGTACAGCATGTCCAACTGCTTGAGCACATTTCTGGACAAAGAATCCGCTAAAAATATCCCCAAATCGGTCTAGCTTCATGCCACCAACAGGATGCCCCATCTTCACGTAGTAGTAAGCCGGAATAGCATCCCGAAGTAAAGCAGTGTTTTGGGTATTAATCGGCATTACACTACCTGGATCTAAAAGAGCGCTTTGGCTGAATTTAGCCTCTGCTGCACAGCCTGTTACTAATCGAGTTGCTGCATCTACATCCGGATCGCCTGACCACAGACCTGCATTGATTGCAACGAAACGTGTATGAGTCGTGTCGTCGATATATCCACAGCGAGGATCCCGCCGCTTATAGGGAAATCCTCGCGCATAGACTGTTCCATCGACACCTTGAGCTTTGCAATTAACGTCCATCATGGTGCAAAGATTGAACCAGACTTGATGGCCAATCGCAGTAGGAAGCGTAACCTCTTTCCCAACATGTTGATGACCTTCTAAAAAAGGCCAATCTTTTCGAGGATAATTGTCATCATCAATCGCGACAATGACATCACAACGATCGCGATACGCCATCAAAAATCCAATGTTGCGCCGATTATCGCTCTTCCATGGGATTTCAACAGCTAATTCTGGAAAAGGAGCCAAAAATTTTTCCTGTTCTTCTTGTCCAAGGTAAATCCAGGGTAATCCTTCTGCTTGATATTTTTCGACCTTTTGGCGACACTCAGGAGGTGTAGAGATATCTCCAACCACGTAGAAACGAACCTGATCCAGTTGATGTCTCGTATTGAAGTGCTCAAAATAATCATCAAGAAACTCACCACTGTAAATAGTAGTGACTACAATCCCATATATCATTTCGTTATTCCACTTAAAACTAGTTGCTTGAGGCAGTTCGATACAACGCTTGGAAGTAATCGTCGTTTTGATCGTCGTTTTCTGAAAGTCGATGTTCTTGATAATCAAGTTGTCTCAAAAAATCTTGAAATTCTTGGAGAGAGGTATGAAAAGAGGGTAAAGCAAATCCATGCACTTCAATGAGTAGAAGCGGTTTCCATTTTTTAAGAGTCTTTTCTGCACCTCTCAGAACTTCTAATTCGGCACCTTCTACGTCAATTTTGATTAACTGAATTGGGCGGTTAATATTTTTCCAATAATCGTCAAATCGAATATTTGGAACTGTGATACGTGATTGGCTAGGTTGTGATTGCTGTAGTGATGCTGTAACTGAACAGGCTTCTGGAGCTAGAAAGAAGGATAAGTGAGATTTCTCGGAGTTCGAAACTGCAGAAGGCTCTATAACAATTTGCTGATGGAGCTGGTTGAGATGAACGTGGTGCTTCAAAAGTGCCACGTTATCAGATACAGGTTCAAAAGAGAATACTTTTCCGTGTGTCCCAAGATGTTTTGCAGCATACAGTGTATGCATACCAAAATTTGCTCCGATATCAATAAAAACATCTCCAGGATTCAGGTGAGTGTGAATGACTTGTCTGACATTGTCTTCGCTATCCAGATTCCAGCGACGTAAAGATTCATCGAAACGAACAATAAATGGATCAAGCTTACGAGGAACACCTTTGAAGCCATATCGGACTCTAAAAACAAAATCTCGTAGTGACGAAAGAATCATAAATATGAGAGAATCTAACGATAATATGTTTCTATTACTTACTTTGAATGAGTAACTTGTCAGGGAAGTAATTTAAATAACCTTGCTAATTACATCCAGGTACTTAACAGACATTACTTATAGGAACATAGGGTTGATAGTTTAAGAAAATTATCAATGCCTAGGAATTTTCGTGCCTTCATTGATATGGTTGGTCTCTCTGAAATTGCGAAATAGTTTTCTAGCCATTTATTTGCAAGATCTAAAGACTCTTGTGCAACTACTTGGCAGTTTGTCTGGTTGGCTAGTCGATAAAGTTCTGAATAGGCTCTTACAAGGGCACCACATTGTCCAGTTGTATACTTACTGTTTAATGTTTTTAAATAAGTAAGGTTGCTTTGGATTGCATTATGAACCCCTTGAAACCATCTTTGTGCATCTTCATTTTGGGTGCGGCAGTTGGTTGTTTGAATTCGATACAAGGCTCCACAACTCTTACTGTATGCAACCTGATATTGTGTAACAAGCTTGAACCAAAAAGCGATATCTTCGCCAAGGTATCGGTCGAGACGTTCATCCCAGTAATAGTCGGGAGACAACACTGATCGCTTAATTATGGCAGCATGGACAGCCCAAGGAGCAAAGGCGATCGCACTATTTCGTAATACCTGATTAGGATGTCCATTGCCAGCAGGGTGCTTAAGATTTTTTTCTGTTGGATGTTCTGGAGTAAATTCTTGCCAACAACAAGCAAGAATATCAGCCTCTGGGTGTCGTCGTATACTAATGAACTGTTGTTCTAGATGGTCTGGTTCAAGCAAATCATCTGCGTCAAGAAATTGAATCCATGCTCCTTTAGAATGCTGGAGTCCATGATTGCGGGCTGCGCCCGGCCCACGCTTTAGTGCCTGCAAAAGACACAGACGTGAATCCTTAATTTTTTGAACCTCTTCCCAACTTCCATCAGTAGAACCGTTATCTACGATGACCATTTCCCAATCAGTAAAGGTTTGAGCAATGACTGAATTAATAGCCTCGACAATATAATCTACCTTGTTATAAAGAGGAATAACGATTGACGTAAATGGCATTAGTTGATATTAAGAGATATACGAAAATAGTTACTTCTTACGCATCCAAAAACCACCACAGTGATGATATTTATCTGTCCACTCTAAAACTCCTGACCAAATTTTAGCGACTTCTTGCGGATAGTCCACAGACAACCAGTGATTTGCTAATGTCACCTCAAATTGATGGTTATATGCGAGAAATGCTTCCAGCATATATTGCTCACTCCATGCTCTCCGTTCCTCAATCAGCCATTTTGGTGGATAATCGTAGGGAAAAAATATGTCGTGAATATGTATCCAAACACCACTAGGAATCGTTGGAAGGATTTCTAAGATTTCCCGGCATACATCGCTATCAAACTTGACGGTATGGGTCGAATCAATAAATAAAATATCACCAGCACTTAATTGCTCAAAGAAATTTAGATCAATAGTTTCAACCCTTTGGGTGACTAGTTCTACATCGAGAGTTCCCTCTGTTAACATTTGTCGAGGATAAGGCTCAACACTAATAATTTTTCCTTCCTTACCTTCTTGACAGTTTTTTGAAATTGCCTTTGTCGCAATCTGAGTTGAATATCCACTACCGATTTCTATTACCTTTGATGGTTTAAGCTCTCTCAGAAGCGTATAGTAAACAGCCGCATCTAATTCTGGATAAGTAGCATTAAAGAAATTAAATCCTGACTCCGCATCATGCCTATTATCTATTCTGTGAATTTCGACGCTATAATCACTTAATTTCTTAATTAGATCAAGCTGAGTATCTAAATTCCAATTAATACATTCTGAAGAGCGTCTTTCAAGGATTTTTTCTTTTGTTATTTCTGAAAATTTAGGTAGTGGCTCATAATAGTGAAATTGACGGATGGAGTATCCCCATTTATCACCTAATTGAGGATTATTATGTAGCAACCAAAGAACTCTACGCATTAAACGCTCTGGTAAGCTATTAAAAATAGAAATCAAGATAGTATCTATGGAATTTCTAGTGGTTTTTGGTAGCATATTCTAGTACTCGAATTTAGCTATGGATTGTCTAGTAGCTATTGAAGCTAACTATCTGACGAATACCTTCAATAAATTGTTGTTGAATATTTTCAGAACAAAATATTCCTTCTGACATTTCTAAGGCTTTGTCTCCAAGACGTTTTTGCTCTTCAGGATGATTTACTAAATCTCTAATTGCATCTACTAAATCCTGTGTTGATGGTGAGGTCACAATTAGTGCAGCTTGATGTTTTCGTCCCCAACGGACAGCTGAACAATATTCTGGCCCCCAAATAACAATTGGCTTTCCGAACTGGCAATATTCTAAAAGCTTGGAAGGGAAGCTTGTTTGTGTGCGCCTTTTATCTTGTGAATTAAACGACATCGTTAGCAGCAAAGAATCTGCCTGAGAAAGTTGGTCAAGCAAATTCCTTCTTGATAGAAACCCACCGTATATCTTCTTTTTGACATACTGCTCAATAGTTGCGTTTGGCCAATCTGGTTGGGGACCAAACAACTTCAACTTAAAATCATCAGTTTTTTGTACGAAAGAAGCAAATGCTTTAAGCCCTGGGCTATAAATATTCGACAAATTGCCTGCATAAACAATGCTAAATGGCGAGGAGGCGGGGAAATTTCTTCTCACTAAAATATGCTCTGAATATCCAGGGATAGGATAAAGAACACGGGCATGACTACAGTGACCCAACGCTGTTTTCATCTCATCACTAACGCAAAAAGCAAGTTGACTACGAGCATATAAGCGTCTGAACTTCTTTTCTAAAACAGGTCTTATCCAATCAGGTACCAAAGCAATGTCAGGTAGCCAGTCATGAAAGAACGTTACCAAGGGAATCTTAAATCGATGTGACAGCTTTTGAGCAAGCCAGCACAAGGGGTCGTGAGCAACAGTCAAAATCAGATGCGGAGGTTGATTTTGAATATGTAATCGGAGTTGAGTATGATTCTCTGTGATAGCAAGATGTCTGATGCTATGAGCAATTCTGGCAAATCGAGTTTTACAAAGTCGGCTTATGGTTGGATTTGGATCGATTACAATATCATTAGCGCAGCTATCCTGCAAACGATCGCTAGCACACGTGAGTTCAATATTGGGTAAGTTGGCAAGATGACGATGAAGTACGATGCTAGCTGCCGCTGCTTTTTCTCTCGGAACGATTGAAGAAATAAGAAGAATACGAAGCTTCAATTTGAATAGAGTGATACAACTAGAGGGTTGAACTTTCTAAAATGTCTCGATAAAGAGCAAGATATTCTTGTGCATATTGCTCTTGTCGGTATTCTGCTAGTGCTACGTTTCGCGATTGTTGGCCTAGTGATTCTCTCAACTCATGATCTTCAAGAAGCTGAATAATCCCTCTTTGAAAATCTTGAATATTTTCAGGTTCAGCTAAATATCCTGTGATGTTATGGCGGACTAAGTCAGGCACTCCGCCCACTTTAAAGGCAATGGTTGGAGTTCCACACGCCATGGCCTCTTGAGCGACGAGTCCAAAGTTTTCAGCACGAGTTGGGAATAAAAATATATCAGCAGCCGAGTAAACAATTGCTTTCAGGTGATCACCGCTAATGAATCCAAGATTAATAGTCTTTGTATTAACAGATTCTGAAAGTTTCTCGGCTCCATACCCCAATGTCACCAAAACAACCTCAGTCCGTAAAGATTGAGGCAGCGTATTTAGTGCTTGGACTAGTAAATCACCGCCTTTGCGTGGGTCAGTTAATCGATCAGCTGCGGCCATCACAACATGTTTATCTGTTGGAATACCTAAGAGCATGCGACATTGTTTTGAATCATGAGGCTTAAAGTGTTGAGTATTCAAGCCAGGAGGAATTCTATGTACAGGCAAATGTCCTAATATACTTTTTTGAGCACGTTCAGCCATCCATCGACTAGTTGTTACGACTGCTTTGAGGTTGGAGTTTTTATAAATCCAATGCTTGAGCTTCAGTTCCCATCGAGTATTGTCGCGTTGAACTGATGGATAGGTTTTCAAGTCTGGACAACGTCCACAACCCTGCTGCCACCGATTACACTCAAAGCTATAAGCGCAATGCCCAGTAAATGCCCACATATCATGCAGTGTTAAGATAGCAGGCTTATTTTTAGTCAATGCTGGTAATGATAAATAGTTAAAATACCCTCCATGTAAATTATGAAGATGGAGAACATCAGCCTGTTGATATAAAGGGTGTTGTGTGATCTTAAACGTACTAGTGATATGAATATCATTGAAACCGAGATTACGGGTTAATCGTCCAAGTTGAAGATCTGTCCATTTAACTTGAGATAACTTAGCAACATGGTTGCTCGTTGTTCGAGCTGAATGAACTAAGAAATTTGATTCAACTCCTTGAGTAATTAGGCCCTCGTGGAGTCGATAGGCGGCGATCGCTGCACCACCGACAATATCTGTTTGGTTAATTCTCAATACTTTCATTGCTTACCAGTCAAGATCTGAGGCATAACCACTACGAATTAAGACCTTTCCTTCTCGCTTCTTAAAAATATTTTTTTCTTCATTTCCAAATACTTCTTTCCAATTCCCTATTGTTCCTCTTCTCATAAAGCTATCAGTTTCGTTGTAAGGCCTACCTCTCTTACTTTCAATTTTTCTCATGTTTTCAAATTTCGATAATTGAACAGCTCTTTCAATAGATTCAAGATCTGTCTCAATGCCTATAAATTTGGCTATTTCTTGAAGTAAATAGGATGTATTTTCTATTAAGTCCTCATATCGAATTAATAATAAATTTGAAGAGGATATCTGATCAAGCCAATAGTTAATATGCTCTCCCCATAAGCATGGATAGTGCTTTTCAGATTCCAAGAACTCTCTAAATGTTGTATTACCAAGAACTCTTTTGCGTCGATAATAATAATAAGATGTATATACATCTCTTCCATCACGCATAATATAAATTATTTTTGGGTATTTAATGTAGCATCCATGAGATTTAATGATTCGAGGACGATTTAGCTCATTGATTAAATCATTATTCCTGATAACCTCAGGAACAAAATACTCGATAGTATGAAAATCAACAATAGATTCCCGATTGGTATTTAATAAATTAGCAACTAAAAATCGCACCCAAGTATTACCAGATTTTGGGTATGAAACTAAATAAACGTCGTCAGGATAAGTGATCGCGGGTAAGTAAGAAGAAAACTTCTCCTTAAAGACTCTAGTTTTATTCAGGTGTAAAATTTTTCTAAACATGTTTGATTAATTCTTGTTTGAAATAACTCCTTCGGAAATTATCTCAATGGTTTTCCATTTTAATTTTGGAGCCACTATCCCTGGCCAACTTTCGGGAAAATACGATCCATGATTTCCTAAGCCAGTCATGGAAAAAGAGAGGATTTCTTTCCCGAAAATTAAAGTCTTAATTCCTGGTATTCCTGCATTGATTCTGACAATATATTTGTTTTTGTTGAAGATATTTTTAGGAATTGAACATAATGTTTTGTATTTACCTTCCTGGAGAATTTCTTCTTGCTGTAAATGGTTAGTTGAAGCAAAAGCGACTATTCCTTCTGGTGTTAGTATTTGCAAAACAAATCGTGCACCTCGTAAGCTCCTTAAAACCTCATATACTATTTCTATCGTGATAGATTCACTAATATCAAATATATCTTTCGAGAAACCATTTGAATCTATAAGGCGAACATTCCTCAGTTTAATATCCTCATTCCCTGGAGATTTCTCGATAGACCAAGATACTTCACCATTCTGATCTTGTAGGTGTATATTGTGGTTTGAATAATTTTGAATAATTTTCTGAGATATTCCTTGTTCTAGAATTCTACCTTGATGCAAATAGATGCATCTATTGCAAAGAGATTGGATCATGCCCATATTGTGGCTAACAAATAAAACTGTCCTACCTTCTTGCTCAGCTACATCTTCCATTTTTCCTAAGCACTTTTTCTGAAAGACTGAATCACCAACAGCTAACACTTCATCAATTACTAAAATTTCTGGCTCCAGATGTGCTGCAACTGCGAATGCAAGACGAACATACATACCGGATGAATATCGTTTTACCGGAGTGTTTAGAAATTTCTCTACTTCGGCGAATGCCACAATTTCATCAAACTTATGACTAATTTCCTGCTTGCTCATGCCGAGAATAGCGCCATTTAAGAAGATATTTTCTCGGCCTGTAAGTTCTGGATGAAATCCTGTTCCTACTTCTAATAAGCTGGCAACTCGTCCTTTAAGATGAACTCGACCTGCTGTGGGTTCTGTAATACGACTGAGGATTTTGAGCAATGTCGATTTGCCTGCTCCATTTCGCCCAATAATGCCAATGCGATCGCCCCTCTTCACTTCAAAAGAAACATCTTTTAGTGCCCAGAATTCTTCGGATTTTGGACTTTGGACTTTGGATTTTGGATTTCTTATAAACTGAGCAATACCTTTTGCCTGGTTAGTTAGAACATCACGAAGAGAAGTATAGTGCTCTCGTTGCTGTTGATGTCCAATAATATACTTCTTTCCCAGGTTTTCAACCTGGATAATGGTGTCAGACATATCTTACTAACTACCTTGAAAAATTTCTTGAAGACGCCAATTAAATAAAATAGTTTGTTGGTGCATCTTTTCTTAAAATGGTTATGAAAAATCCTG
>JBCCWF010000002.1:0-51858 GCA_039194035.1 Cyanobacteria bacterium P01_E01_bin.6
CCCAGATACCCCAGTCGTGTCCATATTTTGCAAGAGTTATAAGCAATACTAGATAACGTTAATAATCAGGATTTTGTGCTAGTCTATTTTGCGTGTCACCGCGTTAGAAACCCGGAGGGAAAGCCAATGCTGATCGCTGCTGACACTCGAAAGAAACGGTTGGAAGAATCGGGCATTTCTATTCTTGATGATTTAGAGCCATTAATTCGGAACAGTCGAGCCCAACAGAAGGTGCTAATGTTGGATGCGTGTTTTATGGGACAGGGCCGAGGCCAGCAAGATCCCACAGAGTTCCTGAAGAAGGTCAATGAACTTGCTAGTGGGTTTGAGGTTATTAGTGCTAGCAGCGAAGACCAAGAAGCCTTGGAGTCGTCAGGTCTAAACCATAGTATTTTTTGCCACTTTGTTCTCAAAGGATTGGCAGGTGAAGCTGAGATGGGCCAGAAGGTTGTGATGCTAAGTGCTCTTAAGCGTTATGTAATGGCAGAAATTGCCGAATATACTGTACGTCTGAGTATCGAACAATCTCCGCAAGGACGTTCTGACGGGAATCTTGGGGATTTCATGCTAGTAGATTACACCGCTCATTCTCTACCTAGTCTTGAAAGTCTAAGCATTCCTGATATACAGCAGGTTTCTCCTCAAGATTTTCAAGCACGCAGTGAGACAAACGAACCCAAGTCGATTGGTACTAGGTTAATTGAATCGTTATGGACTCTAGACTATACCAATCAGGTTCAACTTTTTGAGTCACGTATTCCTAGAATGCGAAGGGGTGCAGTCGTTGCAGTACGAGCAGAGAATGAATTGTTGCAATCATGGTTAACAAAGCGTTTATTGAAGAAACTCCCCATTCCAGTAAACAATTTTGTTGATGCCTGTGCTGTCATATCAGCGAGTGATGTTTTGGATAATTTTGAGACATTCTGGGACGGGTTAGGTAAACACTTCAAGGTCAATACATCACTTAGATCGGTTGATAGAGATGCTTCTCAAATGATCATCGAGACAATTATTAAAAAATATCAATCGGAAAACATCATTATTGTGATCAAAAATTGGCCTCGACGGTCCGGTCTACGCAAGAGAGTGCCAGAGTTACTCTGTAGAATTCTGAATGATTTTTGGTATCCGTTGCAGACTGAAATGCGAGCTCAAAAAGTCGCGCCACTTCGCCAGCGGTTGGTTTTGTGTTTGATGGATGCTGGAAGAAAAACAAACAACTTACAGTCTCTGAAAAATGAAAACCCTAATTTAGTAGACCTTATTGATCTATCTCCTCTTAATATTACGAGTGATGAACTTACACAATGGGTCATAAGCAATCAATGGTTGCCAGACATCCGAAAAGACGACGATTATGTTGATGAGTTTTTAAAAGACCTCAGCGAGCCTGGGATGCTAGAGAATGCTGAGGAGGTGATTAATGACATTTGTGATTTGTTCAAAGTAAATCTGGTGGATATTGAGGCAGAGTGGAGGTGGGCAGGATGACACAAGAAATTGATTACACCTACACCGGGGACTATCGGCCTCCCTTTGAAGATGGTAAAGAACCGCTGCGTGACCATAAAGGACGGGAGTATTTTCCATATCTGCCAGAGCCTGGGCTTAAAAAAGCGCTGAACTTGGCCATTGCCCTACAGCGTCCACTCCTCTTGGAAGGAGAGCCAGGATGTGGGAAAACCCGCCTTGCCGCTTCACTCGTGTATGAACTCACCTGCAAGCAGTTGGAAGGAAACCCTCCTGATTCCAAAACAAACGCAGAAGACTGGTGGAATTTTTATATTTGGAACGTTACATCTACCAGTCGTGCTCAAGATGGGCTGTATACCTTTGATGCCGTTGGACGACTACGGGACGCACAGCTCATGGGGACCGATCCCGTTCGCCTGCAGCAATATATGGGTAAGCTTGAAGCCGCAGCCTTGAAAAAACGGATGCAGGACAAGACCAAGTATCTAGATTTTGGTCCCTTGGGGCTTGCCCTAAAGGATCAAACCCATCGTCCGGTGGTGCTTATTGATGAAATTGATAAAGCAGACAGTGACTTCCCGAATGATCTGCTGCTGCAATTAGACGAATTGCGATTTGATATTCCTGAACTAGGGGAAGGTGAAACGGTTCAGCCTCCAGAAGCCCGCAATAAACCGATTATTTTAATTACGAGTAATCGAGAAAAACCCCTATCTGAGGCGTTTTTGCGACGATGTCTTTACTACTATGTGCCGTTTCCAGGTGACGAGACGTTGCGGGAGATTATTAAGGCCCGATTTGGCGAAAAGTATATAGACAAAAAAGCAGTTGTCGATCGGGCTCTAGATAAATTCAATGACGTGTATCAGTTACTGAAGAATCAACCCGGTAGTCGTCCGCCTGGGACGAGTGAGGTTCTGGAGTTTGTGACAGCATTACTACAACACCAGCAGACAGACGACGACACGTTAACTGAGCTGGATAACTTATCCGGTGAATTACATTTACTAGGAACGCTGATTAAAACAAGCGCGGATCAAGAACGCTATATCGCGACATATCCACCTAAAGAGAAGGCCGACAATGAGGTGAGTGCATCAGATGGCTGAGCTATCATTTCCTTTTTTGGACTTATTTCAACAGCTTCAGGGGGCGGGGATGAAGCTATCACCGGAGCAGTATGATTTGTTGCGGCAGGCTATCGGCAAAGGGTTTGGGCAGGAAGACTGGAAGTGGGATGAGTTGCGGCAGGTCTGTCGAGTGTTGTGGGTAAAGCCTAGTCGGAACTATGACGGACAAACCTTTGAGCAAGTGTTTGATCAGTATGTGCGGCAAAAGCAGGAGGAGATTCGAGCACAACTGACCGTCACTCAGCCGGAAGCGAAAACGGCACCTCCTAAACCAGCTCAGCCAATGCGACAGTGGCCTAGGGTGCCACCGCGCAAAAAGTCGGTGAGTCAGCCAGAGGCAACGACGGCAGAGGAAAAGGTACCCACCGCATTCAAAACGGGGGTGGAGGGCTTGCCTCAGATGGATGATCCTCGATTTAAGGTGACGCCCAGACAGATGCCGCTGCCCCAGCGCACTATTTTGGATAGCTGGCAGCTTTTGCGTCGTCCGCTGCGGGAAGGCATTCGCACTGAATTGGATTTGCCAGCAACGATCCGCTGCATTTCCCAGGTAGGCTATTTTAGCGACGTGGTGATGCGTCCGGTGAAGAATAAACGGGCGGAGCTGATTGTGTTAGTGGATGATGGCAATGTGATGTTGCCGTATCAGCCTGCGTTGCAGCCGCTGGTTCGTGCCATTGAAACTCAGCAAATTACTCCTGCTAAGTTGTATCGGTTTACTACTTACCCGGATGAGTATCTCTATGATTGGGTTCAGCCCTCCCATGCGATTCCGCTGGACCAGGTGCTGGCGCAGATGCATGCACGGCGGACGATTGTGCTGGTGTGGGGCGATGCAGGAGTCACTCAAACCAATCCGGCGGATGCCCATCGTAAGGGCTTGCTCGATTTTTTGAATCGGTTGTGTCCCTGCGTGCGGTCTTTGATTTGGTTAAACCCATTGCCTCCCTATCGCTGGACTGGAACGTTGGCGGAGGAGGTGGCCTATTGGTTGGATGGGCGTATGACCCATTTGAATGTGTTCCAGGTGTTGACATTGGCGAAAAAGCCAGCAGGAAATGATCGCATATTTTTGAGATCGCCTGGGTAGGGAGGTAGCAGATGGGACCCTCGGCACGAGAGAGACGACAAGAAAGACGGCTGCGGCGAGACCCAACCGAACGGCGGATACGAGTGTTTGAGCAGCGCTATGGCCGGATGGCAACGAATTTGGCAGCCCATGCGGCGTTTCCGCTGACGCTGACGACGGATGTGATCTATTGTTTGCGGGAATCGTTTTTACCGGATTGTCCCTGGTATGCAGCGGCGGATGTGTTGCTGTCAGGATTGTGTACTCCGGTGGGCTATGACTTGTATGAGATGGAAGCGGCAACTCGTCGCTACCTGTTGCGGTACTTGCGGGATCAGTTTGGAGATGGGCAAGTTGAGGCGGTGGCTGACTTTATGGCGGCCTATTTACGCCATCGAGTGTTGGGGCTAAAGGATAATCGAGCCTTGATGTTGGGGGAAAAGCCCCAGTGGACGGCGTTGGCTTGTTTGCAGCCGGGGAAAGCCCGTGACGAAATCTATCAGGCGCTACAACACTTAGCCCGTCAGCAGACGTTAGACCAACAAGACCGATTTCGATTGGCTTCATTGGTGGAAAGCTATGGTGATTTTCTCGCGGACCAGGGATATCAGCATTTCATGGTGGAATGGGCCGATAAGTTCGCCGAGGAAGAGCCGATTGATGCTCAGGCCGAGATGGTGGAGCAGCTTCAAAATGCTGGTTTCTCGGTGCGGTGGGTGGAGTTTGAGGTGGCGACGGTAGCCTTTGGGGTGGAGCAAGCCCCGATGGAAGAGAGTGAGCTATACACCGTTAATATTGAGACGGTCACGGTGAATGAGCAGGGAGAGGAAATTGCCAGAGAACCGCATACTGTCTCCTATTTTGAGGAACTGTTGGGAGACCCTATCACCCCACTGCGGCTGGTAGCAATTCCCAGTGGGGAATTTATGATGGGGTCTGGAGAAGAGGACTCTGACAAATACGGGGATGAAACACCTCAGCATTTGGTAAAAGTCAAGCCGTTTTTTATTAGCCAGTATCCTGTGACTCAGGCCCAGTGGAAAGCTGTGGCAGCCATGCCGACGCCCACAGAAGATTTGGAGGAAGACCTCAAACCCGAGCCATCCAGATTTTCGGGTGATGAGCGCCCGGTAGAGCAGGTGTCGTGGCATGAGGCGGTGGAGTTTTGTGCTCGGTTGTCGAAGCATACAGGACGCATCTATCGGTTGCCAACGGAGGCAGAGTGGGAATATGCCTGTCGAGCAGATACGACCACGCCCTATTATTTTGGGCCGAAGATAACAGAAGCTTGGGTTAACTACAACGTTGGTGAAACTACTTCTGTAGGAAAATTTCCTCCTAATGCCTTTGGCCTGTATGACATGCACGGAAATGTGTGTGAATGGTGTGCCGATCACTGGCATGGCAATTATGAGGAGGACGGAGGACCACCAACAGACGGAAGTGCTTGGCTGACAGAGGATTCAGACGCTAGGCGAGTGAACCGCGGCGGCTCCTGGTACCCCTATCCAAGGCTTTGCCGTTCCGCGTGTCGCGACGATGACCTCCCCGGCGACCACTACGACGATATTGGTTTTCGAGTTGTATGCGAGGCCCGAGGACTCTGAGTATCTCTCTTTTCTTTTTCCCTCTTTCCCTCTTCTTTCGCGCTTCGCGCGATCAAAATTTTTTCAGAGTTTCCTTATCACACTCCACTTGATTATTGATGCTGAATCTTTGGTAGAGTTGGAACCCACAAAATTTCAGAGTGCTATGAACGAAGAACTACCGATTATCCAGAAAACCTATGACCTGATTAAATGGGCCGTTCCGATTATTGATCGACTGCCCCGCAGCCATCGCTTTACCTTGGGCGATCGCATTGTGAATGAACTCTACAACTTGCTCGATCAACTGATCACAGTCCGATATGCCCGATCTGGGAAACTGACAGCCCTACAGGCATTGAATACTCGGCTCCAGGTGTTGCGCTACCAGTGTCGGCTATTGCTGGATCTTGAGCTGATTTCGGTAAAACGCTACGAGTTTATGCATCGACAAATCAATGGAATTGGCATGGAGCTGGGAGGCTGGATTAAGCAGCAAACCCCCTCATGAAACGCTACGGATATCTCTGGTCTCAGGTCACTGATTTTCAAAATTTGTGGCAAGCGGCCAGGCAAGCTCAGCGCAGTAAACGCTATCGGCCCGGCGTCTTAGCCTTTAACCATGAGCTAGAGCAAAACTTGCTGCAATTGCAAGAGGAGTTGCACGCTAAAACCTATCAGCCGGGCGACTATCACACCTTTGAAATCACCGACCCTAAACCTCGGCTGATTTCGGCAGCTCCTTACCGAGACCGAGTGGTGCATCATGCCTTGTGCAATGTGATTATGCCCCTGATAGAGCGATCCTTTATTGACGACTCCTATGCCAATCAAGTCGGGAAGGGAACCCATCGGGCACTGAAACGGGCAATCCACTTCATTCGTTCGAGTGATTATGTCTTGCAATGTGATCTCCAAAAATATTTTCCAAGTATTGATCACACGATTCTCAAACGACAGCTCCGACACTGGCTGAAGTGTCCGGATACCTTATGGCTGATCGACACCATTATCAACAACAGCAATGACCAGCCCCGAGAACTGACTTATTTTCCTGGCGACACCTTGCTGACTCCTCTAGAACGCCGCGCTGGATTACCCATTGGTAATTTGACCAGTCAGTTTTTTGCCAATGTCTATCTGAATGGGCTCGATCATTTTGTTAAAGAAACGCTGCACATTGGCAGATACCTGAGGTATGTAGATGATTTTTTGCTATTCAGCAACGACCCCTACCAGCTCAGCGATGCTCGGCAGGCCATTGAAGACCATGTGACGGGGTTACGATTGCGACTGCATCCCGCCAAAACTCAACTGTTTGAAACCCAACATGGCGTTAATTTCGTGGGATTCCGGATGATTCCAGAGGATCGGATGTGCCCCCGCGAGGTTGTCGTGAGGGTACGAAACGACAATTTACAGCGTGCCCGGAGACGATGTAAACAGTTACAACGTGAGTATGCAAACGGCACCATTGGGTTGAAGCCTCTGGTACAGCGACTACAGAGTTGGGAAGCTCACCTCAAGCATGGCGATACCCATCGGTTACGGCGGCGGATTTTTGATGAGTTGGTGTTTCGGCACGATGAGTGAGCCAGATTGCGTGTACCCTAAGGGGTGGGTCAGGCAGCCAAACGCGGCGGCTCCTGGAACAACAATCCAAGGAATTGCCGTTCCGCGTGTCGCAACAATAACAACCCCGGCGACCACAACAACAATATTGGTTTTCGAGTTGTATGCGAGGCCCGAGCACTCTTCAGTGAGTGGTGCTGTCAATACGACCGGATCACAGTGCCAGAGTTGATAGGTGGGAATCTATCAAGCGTGCCCCGTGAAGAGTCCAGACCTGGTCCAGTGATGCACCCGCATCCAAAAAGCAACCAGAGCCAGAGGGCTTAGTAGGTTTTTCTCGAACCGTCGTCTGGCTCATCCTAAAAGCAGGTATATGACGTATTAATTTAGCAATATTTATTATAGAAACGCTGATCTACTTGAAAAATGAAGCGGCAGAACCGTAGCCTGATAGGTTCACTCGAACACTAACGGGTAACACACAACTTTCTTCTTCTGGTTCTACTTTCGGTTCTATTTGGGAAACGGCTAATGACATCCTCATCTCCCAGTTTTAATCAATCTTCCTTTAATGCTTCAAAGCAGGATTCTCAGATAACCCTTAATGCCGTTATTGTCACTTCCCTAGCCGTTGAATCTCAAGCCGTTCGTTCATTTTTAACCAATGTTCACGAGGTCACTCATCCTACTGGAACCGTTTATGAGCGGGGTATCTTTGAGGCAGACTCATACACATGGGATGTTTACATTGTCGAAATCGAGCTAGGTAATATTATTGACGCAGCGGAAATAGAGCGTTCTCTTTCAGTGTCCAAGCCCCACGTCATCCTATTCGTAGGTCTTGCTATTGGTATCAGAAACGTCAAGATTGGAGATGTAGTAGTCGCACCAAAGATCTATCGCTATATATTAGATACACGATCAGAAGAACCTGAATTGCGTCCTCCGCTTGGTGCAGAATCTCATGTGTTGTCAGAATATGCCAAAGCGGAAGCACAAAAAAATGAATGGTTGTCTCGATTACCAAAACCGACTGCTCCTCCCCCAGATGTCATTATTGCGCCGCTCGTTTCTAGCGAAAAAGTTGTGGCTTCGATGCAGGATCAGAACTATGAGTTTTTACGATCTCATTTTAATGACGCAGTAGCTGTAGATCTAGAAGGATATAAATTTCTGGAGAAGATTCCTTCTATCTTTCCCTTTGTCATGGTCATTCGGGGGATTTCTGATCTCATTGATGACGTTGAGCTTAGCCAATACTACCCTGAGGGGTTAAGTAAAGAAATAGCAGCTCGACATGCTAGTGCTTTTGCAATTCACATACTCTCTAAGTTTGCTAATAGTAAGGATGAACCAGATTTTCAGGCTGAGTTTGGTGAGCAACAAGATACAGTTGAGACGTTTGGAGTTATTCAACAGTCTCAGCGATCGCAATGCTTTACCGACCCTGAGATTCACGCCAAACTTGGAATTCAGATTGATCTGATGTTGATTCCCAGAGGCACCTTTGTAATGGGGTCTCCAGAGAATGAACTCGGTCGATATGATGATGAAGATTCACTCCATGAGGTGACCGTCTCACCCTTTTTGATGGGGCGCTATCCGGTAACGCAAGCCCAATGGAGGGCGGTGGCCAACCGAGAAGACCTGAAAGTTGAGCAAGACCTTGATCCTGACCCCAGCAAAGTTAAGGGGGAAGATCATCCAGTTGAACGGGTGTCCTGGTATGAAGCGATGGAGTTTTGTCAACGGCTTTCAAGGTTAACGGGCCACCACTACCGCTTACCTACTGAAGCCGAATGGGAATATGCCTGCCGAGCCGGGACAACAACTCCGTTTCATTTTGGAGAGACCATCACCACTAATTTGGCGAACTATCGGGGAACTGATAATGAAAGTGAGCCTGAAAACTATCCTGGCAACTATGGAGATGGCCCCAAAGGTGACTATCGGGAAACAACGACTCCAGTCAATCAGTTTCATCCTCTGGCGAATGCATTTGGCCTATGCGATATGCATGGCAATGTATGGGAGTGGTGTGCCGATCACTGGCATCGCAATTATGAGGATGATGGGGGTGCGCCAATCGATGGGAATGCTTGGTTGACAGAGGATTCAGATGCTAGTCGAGTGCTACGCGGCGGCTCCTGGTACGACAATCCAAGGGATTGCCGTTCCGCGTGTCGCAACGGTCTCAACCCCGGCGACCGCAGCTTCGATATTGGTTTTCGAGTTGTATGCGAGGCCCGAGGACTCTGAGTATCCCTCTTCTCTCTTTTTTCCCTCTTTCTCTCTTCATTCGCGCTTTGCGCGATCAATTTTTTTTTTATAATCCTCTCCAAATCACTAGAGTTGTTTTTGAGGAAGCGATCGCACTTAAAATCTACCTTGCTCAGAGTTTGGTCAGAGGTTGTGGCCGAAACCATAACTATTTGTCTCTGCAGGGTTGAGGCGATCGCCCCTTAACTCCAGAAAGCAAAAAAGGCTAAGGAGATGCTCCTTAGCCTTTTGATGTGTGAATGAATTCAATCATTCTGCAACCTCTTCAATCACTGAAGTGGTGATTGAAACCCATACGATCTAGTTTTTGGGAGTGCATCGCTGAGCCACATCGGCCACCAGCGCTTTCACCCTCTTCATGCCTTCTGGATTGACAGTCGGCTTCGCAGCATTTTGCTGTCGAATCACAATCGTTCCATCCATCGGCATCAGGTCTAACTTCAGCGTCAGCCCTCTACGGTCTTGATGTTTCCATGCAACGCCAATCTCCCGCCAAATCTCCTTCTGATTCGGGAGCTGCTTAACCGAGTAAGCAATAAACGTTGGCCGATTCTTATTCATGACTCCCTCCTCTCGAATATCGAGCTAGCACATAGGCATTCTCAAACCAGATCACCTGAAACATCTCTCCTTCAATCCGCTGTAAGGATGAGTAGACGGATACCTGATGTGCATCAAGCCATATTTTCATCTGAGCACCATCACCATCCATCACGACTTGAGCGACCATACCAAGCCACAGTTCCGATTCTTTAACCAAGAACCAACGTCGCCCATCATCATAGGGTTCAAGCGATTGCCGAGGTACGACATCTATTTGGCTGTGCCAATAGGTCTCCAACTGCTTGGGTAGAGCCTTTGAAGGGGCAAGCTGACTCTCCAGCAGTTGCGTTTGAGTCTCAACTTTCTTATCGTTATTGTTCATCCGTTATTTCCTATTAAAAAAGAGCGACCGGGTCGGGTCGCTCTTTGGGTTGCGATTCGCAGTGCGAATCAGTAAGGTTTACTTCATTGCTTTTGAGAAGAGGCGGCACCGTTGATGTGGGTCTTGGGTGTTGCCTGCTTCGATTTTTTATGCCTATTAGGCATTTGCCTTTTCTCAAGCTGTGCCGACAGTGCTTTCATCGTTCCAGTCAACTCCTTGAGTTCGTCTGAGTGATTCAACGCTCTGAGCTGAGCTGAGAGAGGCTTCAGAGCTGAGATGATTGTCTGCATCTCTTCTCGACAGCTAATCTTTGCAGCGACGCTTGAAAGCCAATTCATCCCATAGGACGCCGCCAGGGTAATCAACGCCCCTACGATTCCACCTGAGGCGAACAGCCAATTTTCATAGGTAATTTCCATATCGTTTCCTTTATGTTTTTCATTATTGCCAATGCGATAGGTTAAGCGACAATCTGCCGATGAGAACGAGCGATGCGTGCATACTCCACTAGAGTGTGCATCGGTTCAAACGACCGTTCTTTTTCAACGGATAAGCCGAGCGGGCCTCTCAACATGACCAAATCCCGGATGGAGACACTTCCTAATTCTGGAAATCCCACCCCCAAATCACAGAGCCCAAAGGCTATCTCCGGTTCCTCTGGATCCAACTCAGACAACAGCCAGGTCATCTGAGCATTGGGAATGAACAATTTGATGAGTGGCTTCTGGGCCATCTCAATGGCTTCTCTCGTTGCAATGGAACGAGCATTGAGGCGCTTTTCTGCCTGTTGAATCAGGGATTGAAAGTCCTTAACGCTCATCAGTTTGCGGTGTAGCGATTGATATAGGGTTTGATGGTTATTCATCAGTATTTCCTTATTAAAAAAGGAGGACAAAGCAATGCTTCGCCCTCCAATCGGTTTATTCAATTGTGCTATCTGAACTGCATCCTGAAAAACCAGAGTGCGTTCAAAAGAAGCCAAACTCCTTTCGCGCACCCATCCCAGGACATCGTCCAGAAAACAGACATCAATTCAGACCAATGCATCCCAATCGTCATCACCAACCCAAGGGTGGTAATGGTGAGATAAAAGATGTATCGTCCTAATCGAATCAGTGGTACAGCATGTTCCATATTATCCTCCTTTATTTAGGTCATTGAGTTGCTGCTCAATGGCCTTATCTTTTCAGTGAGTTCATCCAATTCCGGTTGAAATCCGATGAATCATTCCACCTGAAATACACACATCCACGACCAGAATTACTTCCAGCAGGGACTCTGATGACAGGCTGTCCTGACATCCGTATTCAAAGATGGTTTCAGAAAAGATTGAGAAGGATATAGGCAGGAGAATTAGATATTAGAATTGTTCAGATGAAATCAATTTTCACTGTATTCATCCGGTATATATTCCGGTCTCTAATTCCATGTTTATTTCGAACAATATTCAGTTTTAATTTCGAACAGTATTCAGTTTTTAGGTGAGAGAATATACCGCTTTCGTATCCCTATAATGCTTCCCAGATCGGGCATATTTCTCTCTAGTTAACAAACGAATCAAACCAAAAAGAAGCACTACAGAAACATCATTAGTATAGCGAAAATCTCTAAGATGAGATCGCTGAATTTAGGTTTTTAATGAATGTTATCCATTTCAAAAATGGGGAAGGGAAGTGCCCTTTATTATGCGAAGCTAGCCCAAAATCAAGGAGAATTTGATGCATCACAACCGGGTGAGCCACCAGGCGAATGGTTGGGGCGGGGGGCTGCAACCCTTGGATTGACAGGCACTGTAAATCAAGCAGATTTTCTCGCACTGTTTGATGGCTTTTCAACGGATGGGCAAGCATTTCTAGCCAATGCAGGTCGAGACAATCATGTGCCGGGATGGGACTTGACGTTTTCATCAGTGAAGTCTGTGGGTGGTCTGTTGTGGGCAGTAGCTCCTGCTCATATCAAGGCAACACTTGAGTCCTGTCATCATCGGGCAGTGAAGAGGGCGATCGCCTATCTCGAAGAACAGGCGGTTAATCGAAATGGAGAGCAATGCAATTTAGTGATTGCAGCGTTTCAACATGGAAGTAACCGCAATCTCGATCCAGGGCTGCATACCCACTGTCTAGTGCTGAATCTCGCCGTAGGGCAGATGGCTGGAGAGAAACCTCGCCCTCTTTACTCAAAACATCTCTACAAACACAAGCGAGCCGCTGGAGCACTCTACCGCAGTGAGTTTTCGTATTTGCTTCAACAGGAGTTGGGACTCTCGTTAGAGCGAGTGCGCAGTTGGTTTGAGCTGAAGGGATTTTCGAGAGAACGCGGACGCTATCAGGAACTCATGAATCACTGGTCATCTCGACGACAGGAGATCGAGACGCAAGAACCTGTGAATGCCCGTCATGCTCAGTTGTTGGCCTATCAAACTCGGCAAGAAAAAGGTGTTGTCCCACCGCGCCATGAACTCTTTGCCCAGTGGCAAGATACTGCTGCGGAGTATGGATTGACCCAGCGACAGGCCATCCGCTTAGTAAAGCCTCCAAAGCAGCCCTTAACGCTCACACAAAAGTGGGCAGAATGGCGAACTATTCGAGAAGCTGCTACTGCCGTGATACGGCATCAAAGTCACTTTACCCATCGTGAATTAGTGCAGGCTGTTGCAGAAGCTTCACAAGCTCGGACGATTTCAGCAGACCGGGTAATGGAACTGACGGAATGGTATCTCACCTCTCGGTACGTGATGCGTCTCGGCATCATTGACGGACAGAAGCGCTATGCCAATAAACGACTCTATCGCTTAGAGCAGAAACTATTGAATCAAGCCCAAACCCTTAAGCAGTCGAGAGGATATCGAGTCCGGACAAAGACAGTCACTCAGGCCGTGATGCGTCACGGCATTAGACCGGAACAGGAGCAGGCCATCGTCACGGTGACGCAACCGTCTCGACTCTCGGTCTTATCCGGTCTTACCGGAACGGGGAAGACCCATACCGTGAAGGTGCTCCGGGACATTTACCAGGCCAACGGGCATGAGGTGTTGGGCGTAGCAGCATCCCGACGCGGGATGGAAAAGCTGCACGAGAAAACGGAACTCAGTCATCAACGCTGGTGGGAACCCTTCGTGGAACACCCCTCAGAACAAACAATGAGTGTGCATCGTTTGTTTACTGCCTTGGATCGAGCGCAGGAAAGCCAGTGGCAATATGGCGCTCGATCAGTCGTGCGATCGCCCCTTTCGAATCGAACCGTCGTGATCGTCGATGATGCACAGCGCATCAATACCGCCCAGATGAATCGTCTTATCACGGAAGTCAATCAGGCTGCTGCCAAACTAATTCTTTGCGGGGATTTGAAGCAGCAACAAAGTTATGAACACCGGGGCGCATTTGCGGCTATTGCACAGCGATTTGGCCATATCCAACTTGAGCACGTGGTACGCCAGGAAGAAGAACAGGCACAAACCATAGTGCAGCAGATTTCAGAAGGAGAGTCCCAAGCAGTGGTTCGTCGATTAGTAGAACAGGGACAACTTATCTTTGTTGAACACAAAGAAGAGGCCATGCTCCAGACCGTTCAACAATGGAAACCGCAGGGTATTCGGCACCCACGACAGCATCTGATGATTACCGAGACCCGAGAAGATGCAAAAACGTTGAATCGGTTAGCGCAACAAGCTCGGGTTGAATCCGGTGCGTTGAGTCAGGTTGCCGTTAAAGTGAGGGGAGACCATTTTTACAAGGGCGATCGCCTTTTGCTGGCCGAATCGTCTCATACCTACGGCGTAACAAAAGGAACGTTCGGAACACTGAAGCATCTGGATTCAGTCACTCGCATGGCTGTGGTGAAGCTAGACTCAGGGCAGACTCGGTTCATCAACACCCGACTGTATCGAGGGTTGGAGTTGGGATATGCAGTGACGACAACAACCGCACGGGACATTGAAGTGAATTATGCTTATGTCATGGCCCATGGCGATGGTCGGGAGGCGGCGTTAGTTCAACTCTCGCGAGCACAGAAGCAGACTCAGGTGATTGCCTATGGTCATGGGGTTGAGCATGACCAGACGCAGAACTTAGCCGATCAACTGAAATACTCAAAGCTTCAGGAATTTGCTGTGATTGCACATGAGCGTGGGAAAGAACAGGCGCAGGAGCAGGGGCGATCGCACTAACATCAGATTGGACTCAATCGAATATTTCACTGCACTACTGCTGCATGAGCAGGCTGTGAGCGGCGATCGCTTTTTTGCTAAATGATGGGCAATACGTGCTAGCACATAGGCTAAGGCTTTTGGATATGCCCTTTGGGCGATACGTTTGGATATTGAATTGAAAGGGCGATCGCTGTTACTCTAGGAGCATGATCAAATTGCTTGCGAAAGCCTTCTCTACGGCACAATATAGATAGGCGAAAGGTGGCTCTGAGGAATTCGACATGACAATCCAAGAACTTTTGCAGGCCGCACAAGAACTAAGCCTTGCCGATCAAATTTCGCTTGCCAGCCAGCTAATGCAATCAGCAGCTCAAAAAATACAGATTATGCCATCTGAAACTATCCCACCGGATCCGATTGATGATCCATTGGTTGGATTCTTTTCAAGCTCACCTGATTTAGCAACCCGTTCTGAAGAGATCTTGACTCAAGAACTCAATTCATCCTCTGGCTTTTCATGGAAAGGGTAATTGCTGATACTGGTTTTGTGGTGGCCTTGGGAAATCGTTCTGACCAGCGCCATGTCGATGTTTTCCCAATTTATCTAGAATATCCACGTATCTTACTGCCTCAGGTCGTGTTAGTTGAAGTGGCGTATCTGATTGGTCGAGATGCCGGGATCGGCGCTGTCGTAAGTCTCCTGCTAGGTCTTCCAAACAGTCGATTTGAGCTCATGTCTGCAACAGAGACAGATATCGCTCGCACGGCTGAACTACTGGCGCAATATGCTGACAGCAAGGTTGATTTTGTGGATGCCTGTGTCATGGCCATTGCTGAGCGTCTCCAAATCAAAACGGTTCTGACCATCGATCAACGCGATTTCCGTCTTGTCAGGCCCAATCATTGCGACGGATTCACCTTACGCCCATAACATTCTGGTGAACGATACTGCTAATGCACAAGCCATGTCTTCTGTTCAGCCACTTGGACGATGCACTTTCGATGCGGATGAGAAGAGAGAGCTATGGTGGAGTGGTGAGAGGGCGATCGCTGTAGGGATAGCAGACCTCAATGTTACCATCATTGTCACATTGGATAAATGGAAGAGGCGATCGCACCCGTATTGCAACTTTCGAAAGGGTTGCTTCTGGAGAGAGAAAGTTACTGAAGCTGCTGTTGAATTACCTTCAAATTCCTTCGACACTGCACCGTTAATGGATGGTCGTTGCCCAGAGAGGCTTCACGAATAGCTAGCGCCTCCTCATACAGAGATTGAGCATCTTTTGAGCGTCCTTGAAGATGATGCACCGACGCCAAATTATTGAGACAGGTCGCAACATGCGGATGCTGGTTCCCCAATAACTGTTGCTTTAATACCAGAGCCTGCTGGAAATAAGGCTGTGCATCAGCATAGCGAGTTTGCATGTAATACAGCGTCGCTAAATTATTCAGGCAAGTAGCCACATCAGGATGGTTTTCTCCCACTAGAGCCTTGGTTAGCTCTAACGCATCGCTGAATAAGGTCTCTGCTTCCTCAAACCGAGATTGGTTGTGATACACCAATCCCAGATTGTTCATACAGGTGGCAACTTCAGGATGATGGTTGCCGTGAATTTCTTGACTTATGGCTAATGCTTGCTCTAGCAAGGGTTCCGCTTCATCAAATCGGTTCTGGCTGTAATAGAGTAACCCAAGCCCATTAAGGCATGCTGCCACATGGGGATGTCTGTCACCCACGAGCGATCGCTCCACCCTCAGAGCATCCTTAAAGCAATACTCCGCATCGGCATAGCGTCCTAGCTCACGATAGAGTGCAGCTAAATTGCTCAAGGTGAGTGCGACATCAGGGTGAGCCTCTCCAAAAATCTCCCGTCGCACATTGTAGACCGTGAGCAACGTCTGTTCTTGCTCTGGGTAACGGGCTTGAGTGTAATAAAACGCAGCTAAATTATTTAAGCTAATCAACACATGGGGGTGACGCTCTCCAAACAATTTTTTTCGCATGTTCAGTGCTGTGTTGAAGTGCTCTTCAGCCTCAGCATACCGCCCTTGTTGCTGATAAACCAATGCTAGATTGTTCAGTACTGTTGCGACATCCCCGTGCGCATCCCCTGATAGTTGTCGGGTTTGCTCCAGGCTCTCCAAAAATAGAGCTTCAGCCTCAGCATATTGCCCCTGATCTCGATATAAAAGGGCTAGACCATTGAGGCTAACGGTAATGTGCTGATGGGGTGCATTTAATGTATGCTGTCGTAACCCTAAAGCCTTACGAAGACAGCTTTCAGCTTCCTGATATCGTCCTTGATTGTGGTATAGCACACCTAAACTATAAAGGCATGTCGCAATGTCTGGATGATGTTGTCCTAGAAGGTTTTGAGTCGTTGCTAATGCCTGTAGGAGTAATGGTTCTGCTTGAGCATATTGCCCCAGTTTTCGGTACAGTGCAGCTAGGTTAATTTGACTACTAATGACATCGGCGTGATCTGTTCCAAAGCGTTCAAGTACAGCAGCTAAAGCCGATCTCCACCACTCTTCTGCTTTTAGATAAGCGCCTTGACCCTCATGAAAATAGGCCAGCCCTAAAAAAGGGCTGAACAAATCTTCGTCCTCCAACAAGTGCAACTTTTGAGTCGCCACCATACTGAGCTGAGGAATATCAAACGCAAACTCCTCTAAATCTGTTTGATTTGGATTAGATGGAATCTCACTTGCCATTTGAGCACAGGTTTTTGCCAGTGCCTTGTCAAGTTGGTTGGCCTGGTTGCTTGAGGAAGTCATCGAAGGAATTTTGTTATGTGAGCTATCGTCAATCGGCACTACTGTATTTTGCATATTCTTCATCTGTGGTTTTGCCTCTGAAGAATTCACGAATGAGAGGGTGCATGCGATAGATTCGATTATCGAATGGCTTGAGCAAACTGTACGTGATTAAAAGATTCCGAGAGCGCTGTAGTCCCTCTGGGTCATACGCGACCTCATTGGGATCTTGCTCTACCATCGTTTGATGCATTCCATCCACCATTCGCCAGCGGATCGGTCCTGCTTCAAACCGTCCCAGCATTTTAGCTAAGAGTTGAGTCGCTTCATTCAGTTTCTCCCAGGTCAAATCGAATGCAGCTCCTAACCCTCGACGGGCAGTGAATGTCCAAGCCGGATCATTTTGATAATCACTCCCCATTGCCTCATGCTCCATCACCTCACGATTCTCCACTCGTTGATGTAGTTGCCCCAATAATTCTGCAATCGAGAGGTTCGAATCGAGCGCTAAATAAGTCCCAGTTAATTCCACGGCTAAAGGCAAATCTCCCAAAAACTCACACAAGTTATTTCCCTCATTACTGTTATGGATATCCGGTTTCTTAGATAAGAATGCTAGTAAATCTAGCGAATCGTCACGATAAAGAACGTCAACTGGAAACCACTCTACAGCAGGACCAAGCTGTACCCGTGTCGTAAGGAGAATCCGAAATCGACCGTCAGTTGGCAAAAATTCCGGGTAAATATCACTATATTTGTCAATATCGTCGTAAACCAGCAATACGTTGCCCTGTGGCCAGTGTGCCCAACAATACTGGAGTCTTTCATGAGTATTGCTTGAGGTCTCGGGTACGTCCATTCCAAGCTTGACCCTCGCAAACGAGATAATCTGGGTAGCAAGAGTAGCTTCATTAGGGGCATCCCGTCCATAAAGCCAGCAAACCCCACCAGGGTAATTCTGAATATATCGCTTAGCGTATTGAATGGATATTTCTGTTTTGCCGATCCCTCCCATACCTGTGAGTGCAACCTGTTGATGGTGTCTTAGTGCCTTATGTAAATCAGTGAGGAGTTTCTCTCGACCAACAAAATTAGTAGCACCGCTTCTTGGAATAAATGCTGGGATGGAAGTTTGTTCACTACTCTTTTGCAATGTTTGTACTTTTAATTGCCATAGCAAATCGAGTTGAGATAAATTCTCCCTTTTTCTGGCTTGCTGGACGGCTTGCTCATCAGTGGGTTCAACCTTTACCCACAGGGTCAACCCAAATGTCCAATTGCCTGCCGTACGGCCTTTTTTGCTTTGTCTACGATCGTCTAAAATTCCTAGGAATCCGTCAAAGTAGTCTCGCAAACTACTCCGAATAGTATCTTCCTGAAATGAAACGTTATATTTTTCTAGATATTTGGGAGATTCAAGGAGAGTTGACAAACACTTAACTGTTGTTTCTACATAAAGGCTGGGCCGTCCGTCAGAGGTATCATTTTCCCATCGTACTAAAAAACTAGATCGGGCTGGGTCGAGCAACTCATCAAGAATAACCTCCAACAAACATATACACCGGTTTTTCGGAACATCATCATAGGAACGTCGCATGGGTACTGATAGACTTTTCGGGAGGGTGGGTATATAGACAAGATATTGCTGCCAATCTAGCAAAAATAGGCCGTGCAGAACCTAGATGAAATGTCGCATCGATTGAACAGGTTAAACCGATATCTAGAGCTGTAGTCCTCAGTTATTAGCTATTGTGGGATCCATCTTTCCTTATGTGGGATCCCACAATAGCTAATGACTATGTAGAAGCTTTCTATAGAAACTGTTTCAGCACTTTATGCTCAAATAACTTGCAAGCCCCAAATTCCCACATTTAGCCTTAGACATGGAATCAGTTCCGGCACAGCATCCGAGTCATCACGGGTTGTTGTCTGGACAGGTTCCATGTTGTCCATTCTGAATGTCCATTTCTCATGACACAAAAAAACTGGGGAAAGTCCGAGCATGGCCTACATCATGACTTTCCCGTCAACCTGATCACAAAACATCAGGCCGCATCTATCTTAGCGATTAGCCCTTCAACGCTTAAAAAATATCGACTTGCTCCAGACTCTCAGTTGATTGAAGGGGTGCACTACATACGATTCAATTCGCGTAACCTGAAATATGTCGAATCTTTAATCCGTGACTGGGCCATCAATAAAAATAACTATCAGGCCCATCAGCAAGCGATTGAAGCGTTCCTGAGTCAGTTGCCGTGTAATCAACCAAATACACGCCGAAAGAAGCACAAGAAGTAACGTTCTGTATTCGCGAACGTATCTCTATTTCTCTACTAAGTGGGCGATCGCCACCATTTCTGGGTATACCCTCCCGTTCACTTTATTTAGATATCACACCATGAACAATAGTCCGAATGATTCTCCTCCTCCACAGGAGGAGACGGTTCACGCTGCTTTTGATGCGAAATTGAGGGCTCTTGAACATACTAGTCGGCGCACAGCTAAGACATTCAGTCTCAAGGGATTCGTCCGTCAACACTATGAGAGCCTGTCATCTGCTCATTTCAAGGGTCATACCTGGAATGCTTTAGCTGAACTTATCCAATCTGAGCTAAGTGTGACGATTGCACCTGAAACACTCCGCAAGTATATGGCTGCTATTCGAAACGAACGTGGAGAAGCAAAAGCTGAATTCATAAAATCGACGCGCCCAAACATCTCAGCACGTCACGAGGAACGGTCCTTTCCGCTCCCAAAAAATCTACAGCCTGCAATTGATCGTGAATTTCGTCGTACTCCTCGGAGGAATTAGTCATGAAGAAATCTCTTGAAGTCCGAAAGCTGAATAAAGCTGAACGACAGCGACTGCGAATCATCGTGGTACTGAGCGACAAAGGAGGGGTCGGCAAGTCGGTTTTTGCCCGGTTGCTGTTGCAATATTTTCTAGACTGTAATCGTCCAGTCATCGGATGCGACTGTGATCGCTCGAATCAAAGCCTCCTAGACTACTATCAACGTATGGTTGAGGTTATCTTAGCCTTCTTCAGTGAAGACCCCAAAAAGGCATGGAAAGCTGACTTCATTCTGGAAGCTGTTTTAGAGCACCTCAAAGATATCATTGTTGACACCCCAGCCCAGGTGTTCAGGAGCGTGACCGCATACCTGCATCAGGGTGGCTTAAAGGCAGCCCAGCAACAAGGCGTTGAATACCTTTTATTTATTGTCATCGCGGATCGCTATTCACTCGAACAGTTTATTGACCTCGTTCACGAATTTGGTGATGACATTCCATTCCTTATTGCATTGAATAAGGGCTGTTGTGATGACTTCGCTTTTGTCGAAGAGAGTGATGAGTTTCAGTCCATCATCAAATCTTTGAAGATTCCAGTCATCACCATTCCTGAGCTGCCTTATCGAGAACGAGAAATCATCGACCAATATCGGTTGTCATTTTCTGAAGCTCTACAATCCACTGATTTAACCATTGTGGGCAGGCAACGGGTTGCAGATTTCTTATCCGAATGCTTTGAACAACTGGATGACCTAAATCAGCTTAAGGAGGGTGATAATGGCCTATCGACAAACGCCTGACTCTCCAAAGAAAAGAGAGCAAGATCGCTTCAATACTAGGGAAGATTTTATTCGGGAAAGAATTAATCGGTTATCAGATGAGAAACAAAAGCGGATTTACCACGAACTCGAACGGTTTGGAATATCTCTAAAAGATCCCTCGTGTCTATTTCTTACGCTAATTCTTGAATGTGATGACAATATGAGTCGCTTGCCCGAGATGTCTGATGATGTCCAAACCGGGCTCAGAGACTTCAAAGCAACGGTCTATGACGTACAACGGCAGGGCGATCGCATTGCCCACCTCCTTCAGCGGCACCATCATGACATTCAGCTTCCCCTCTCACGAGCGATGTGGGCCACCGGTATTGCAGGACTGGTCGGAATGGTCATCGGCGCGATGCTCGTCGGCTTCTTCCTTACTTTTACGGTTCAAGCTGAGTGTAGTGCCAAAACAGGGCAGTGCGAAAAGTTACTGCTAGATCCATAAGCCTGCCATCACTTCATTCAAAAAGATATGCTGTCATGAATTATTTTTTACGGGCTGTAGTCATCACAGTTCTCATTGTCCCATATTGGTGGTGGCTGTATCCCTTATTATTCGATGTCGCAACGTTATTACCTGCGGATAATGGCCTCATCTATGGCCTCTATCCGCTAGGGTTCCTCGCGTCCCCCTTCTTTCGAGCCATCTTATTTTTCTTCCTCACTCGATGGAAGCTCCATTTTCTCTCAGAAGGATGGTCTGCTGAGGTAAGAGTTTTACGACTTGAAGGCGTCACCGTCCTAGCGTCCTTGCTCAGGTGGATTGTTTTAGCCGTTGTTCTGGTGTTCATCCCACCGGCGATATCAATTCTGATGTTGCACCTATTAACTCAGTACACAATGGTTCCTCAATGGCTTTCAAATCTTACCTCATGGATTGTTCTATTCAAGTTTCTTCAAATGATGTGGGTGTTTCCATACAGCCACATTGCACGGATTCGATCGCTGTAAATCTTAGGAAATTCATCATGATTAAAGGAGCTACGCAATTTACAATTGTTGCTGGGTTCACAGCAGCGACCCATCAACTGATTTACACCACCACTACAGCGCTCACTGACTCATTGATTACGGCAGTTAGATTAGAGACGCTGAATTCCAATAATTGGATTGGTCAGTTTATCGGGATTGCCAGCATTGCAGGCACGACGTGGGTACTATTTCGCATCACGGGTGCAGGTTTTGGACGAAGGCGAAAACGTGTTCTTAAGACGTTGCTAACGGATTGGAGCCAACAAATTGCAAAATCCCTAGTCATTGGCCTGGGAAGCTATGCCCTATGTCACATCGTCGGGATGACCAATCCAACCGAGTTTCTCTTGAGCCTCATTTTAGGAGTTGGTACTTCCCCTGCCGTCGTCAGTAGTGGAGGCGTTGGAGGGCTGATTCGAGGATTTCGCCTTCGGGATCCTCGCTGGATTGCCCAACAATGGTTCTGGCGGTACACCAAAGATCTCATCCCCTGGGGAGCAGGCTTTGTTAAACCCAAATTAGAATCCACCCATTTTGCCTTAATTGGAAATACTGGTAGCGGTAAATCAACGTTTTTGTCGGTCATGATGAGCCGATTGCGTGGCCTAAGAGGGGTTGGCATTGTCCCAGACATGCGAGCTGTTGTGCTTGATGCCAAACGTGAACTCATTCCATTCTTAGTCGCTCTGGGTGTTCACTTTCGGATTTGGAATCCTCTGGATATACGATGTGTGGCCTGGTTTATTGGCCGAGATATTCAAGGTGAAGGAAAGGCGAGCGAGTTTGCTAATGCCCTATACAGCGACGATGCAGATCAAGGTAAATCTCAAAATCCCTATTTCCCAAATACAGCTAAGATTCTAATCCGAAACGTTGTGACAGCGCTCTGGCTTGCCTGTGGTGACCAATGGACCCTGCGCCATCTCATTTTAGTGTGCAGTACTATTTCGAATGTTCAGAAGCTCTTACAAAAGCACCATCCTCGTCCGAATGAAGTTGATGAATTGCTAAAAAGTCGCAATCAAGGACCGAATGAAGTCTTGACCACAGTCCAGTCAAAGTTACTTCCACTATCGATGGTAGCGGCTCGATGGGACGAGGCCACAGAAAAATATAGTCTCAAAGAGTGGTTGCAGCGTGAAGAAGTGATGGTTCTGGGCAGTGATCATACCTACCCCGATACGCTCAAACTCACTAATACCCTCATTCTTAAATTTCTGGTAGCAGAACTGAATACTCTATCAGCCAGCAATCAGCGACGCATCTGGCTGTATATCGACGAAGCCTCGGCAGCAGGTCGGTTTATACACCTGGAAAATGTAGTATCGCTGGGCCGTAGTGCTGGAGTGTGTGTTGTTATTGCTTTTCAGAATATCGACTTGTTCCTCAGAACCTACGGTGAACACCTGGCAAAAAGTATCTTAGGGCTGTGTCGCCATTGGGCAATTTTCGGCTTGGACATGATATCCGCCCAGTGGGTCTCCAGCCTCATTGGTGAGTACGAAGAGGTGCAGACTAGCGTTAGCGAATCTCACTCGACGCAAGTTGGGCCATCAGGTTCATCAACTACAACGGGTGTCAGCTACCAATCGCAAGTTGGACGAAGACCCACAGTATTGCCCCAACAGATGATGGATTTAAACCTCCCACAAACGGGACCTGATTCTGGTGTGTTAGCTGGGTTCTTCCTATCGCCGGGAGAAGGCATACATTTTCACCAATATGCCTGGGAACACATTCGGCGTTGGCAAGTGGATCCTGTCGATGAAACTGAATGCCCTGCATATCTACGCATTGATGATGCAGCTCTCTCTCTATCTCTCAAACCGTTAACCGTTGAAGAACAACATCTATTCGGATTAGAACCCTAATCTTCTTTTTTCTTACTTCATTTATTGACCAATTATTGACCAATTATTGACTAATTTAGGATGTAGACTCATGCCGCCCTTTCAATCTATCGACGCCTTATTAGAGTACATCGAAGCTCATCCAGAGGAGTTCATCCGATGGCTAGAGTCTACCCTCGACTATGCACAACTGAAAGAGTTAGCCGCGTCCGACCTACCAATCCACAAACCGCGATCGCCCTTCTGGGAACCGATTGTCAATTTTTTTATCCCCGATCTCCAGAGTATCTGTGGTCGTTCCTATGCAGATGCGACGTTGAAGCAGGACATTGAGAATAAGAGCAAGTTGATTGCTGCCACCAATGCGCTCAATATTATCCCAGCCGCACCCTTAATTATCTTTGGCTTAGCTAGGGGAGTAGTCGGATGTGGGTTAGCTTTAGCTTTTGGAATCATTCTGTTCGGCGCAACTAATTGGACTGCACAACGAGCCATTACGGAGCGACCGCGAGAGAAACAAGGAGGCTTCATCACCCTAATAGGAATCTTTGTCCTACAGATGATTCCATCCTTCCTCAGTGGGCCAGGAACGATTTTACTCATTGATGAACAATCCTTAGCTCAGCGGTGGGCAGAAGCCCAAGTGGAGATAACAATTGAAGAAAATCGAGAGCTGTCATTGCAGCAGCTTGAGGTGACAGTCGAGCAAGCCCAGTCTCATCGAGAGCGATGTGATGCATTGCTTGCAGAAGTCAATCAATATCCAGATGAAAGTGATGCCGTTGATCGCCTCTTCTGGGAAATGCGAGGATTCCACCAGGATATTGAGATGGATCGCTCTAACACTCCGCTGGATGAACTCATCGGGGACTGTTGGAAAGCGGAGCGCTTGGAAAGCATAGTGAGTGCTGAGAGGCTCCGAATTGAGCAGGCTTACGGGCAAGCTAAGCAGGATAGTACGTCTCTTGGTGCTCTGGCCTATCTGAAGCGAACCTATCCAGAGCGATACACCCAAGAATATACGCCTGAGGGAACCTTGGTTTCCGGCGTACAAGCCACTCAATTGGCCACTCAATTTTTCCTGACGAAGGTGTCTCAGGGAGAGTTTGATGCGCTGATCATTCCCTTGCTGTTTTTTCTAACCAGTACGACCCTCAGTCTATTGATGGTGCTGAAGATCAGAACCTATCGGGATCGAGTTGATGTACTCCGCAGCTTTGATCCAGGTATTGCGCTTTTCCGTGATGAGATCTTTCATCGAGCACAAATTGGCTTACTGAAGCAACAGCAACAGCTCGAATGCTCCAATGCCATCGATGTTTCAACTCACGACAGCCCGTAAATCATTTTTATTCATTGACAAAAGGTTTCATTACGATGAATTTTCATTCCCAATCTGCTGAGCAGCGATTGACTCAACTTCAGTATTACCAGCGTTTTCTGACTCTCTGTCACTATGCAGCGAAGGAAACCGGGCAATTCGCCTATCCACCCTTTGTTGATCTCGTTGAGCGCTGGGCAACCCTGCCATCGAATGTTTCCCGACTCAACAAGGATGGTACTTATCCCTGGGGAGAATGCGGTCGCTCAGTTCATATTCGGCGACGATGGCGAACAGTGGGGGATTCATTTAACAGCTCATATCACAATTCCACGTTCCAGCAGGCTATTATCCGGCTTCAGCAGGTGAACTCTTCAACACATGTAAATGAGATCCAACAACTCATTTTGATTCTTGCTCAGGAGACTCGCCGCCTAGAGGCAAATGTCCAGCTGATGGATTTAACAGCTCTAGATGATGAAGATGTCGTTTCAATGGTACAGGAGGCGGTGGAGGTGATTCGCTACGTGCGAATATACTTACTTGCCAAGTACAGTACGCTTCATTTTTTGAATCCAGAGCGAATGAGCCAGGAACAACCCAAGGGGTTCGAGGCTCACCGGGACCGATGCTTTAGCTACCTTACTGCATTGCAAAATGCAGTCTACTGTCTCACCGGACTGATGGCCGGTGCTTGGGTTGGGGAGGTGCCCAGGGATTAATCCTGGGCTCGTCACCAATCCTATACCGGGCTATACCGGTATCAATGACACCCAGTGACCAGGGCGTATCCAGGTCTGTATATCGGAGTTATTGTCGTTATTCCTTACAGAATTTCCATGATGTTATCTATCGTATCCCAGGTTCTTTTCGCTATTGGAATCCATAAACCATCCCTAACCCATGACGAGTTTCATTCCGCCTATGCTGAAGGTAGGCGAGACTTTAGCCACACAAGGCTTACAGGTGCTTGTCTGAAGGGGATTCCACTGATTCGGCTAAAGCTGCATAGAGCTGATTTACGCTCTGCAGACCTCCGGAACGCTGATTTCGTCGGCGCAAACTTGAGCAGTGTGGACCTCCGAGGGGCCAACCTTGCCGATATTGATTTAACCAAAGTCACCCTGGTTGGAGCCAAGCTTCAGGGAGCAAACCTTAGTCAGAGCGTCCTCCGGCAAGCCAATTTAGCCAGAGCTAATCTCCTCCGAGCGAATCTGAATGCAGCGGTATTACAGGGTGCAAATCTCAGCCATGCCAACCTGAGGCAATGCAACGGGATGGATGCCATCTTCTCCCATGCCAACCTATACAAGGCAAGGTTGAATGCGGCGAACTTAGCTTATGCCACCCTCTATGGCAGCAATTTGGGTGAAGCCCAATTGAAAGGGGTGAACCTGGTGTGTGCGGATGTACGAGAGACTGGCTTAAGTCATAGCCGACTCAAAAAACACAATAGCAAAGGGGCCATATTTATCGGCGCAAACCCAGAGGATGCCTTCATTGAGCAGGATGCAGGTATTGTGCGGCGAAGCATCAGTTGGACGGATGCCCTACTGGGACGATTCGATGACCTCTACCCGGCATCCTCAAAACGGAAATTCTAAACGACATCGGCAGGAATAAGGCGGAATCACAGGTAAAAGAATCAGGGAATTCTCTGGACACCTGATATCTCTCTAGAATTCCGCTTAAATCCTTTCAATACAAGTCTTTTCGCGTTTACAAAGTGTCCACAATTTCGCTCTTCAAGGGTGCACTATCTTATTTTATGCAGTTTTGACGTGTTTACAGTGTGCAGAAATGAAACAACGACGAGCGACTGAGGTCATCAGTTTCAGATTGGAGCGTCAATTGGCAGCAGACTTACGGAAAAAGGCGCTGATAGAACGAGTGGACTTCAGCGAGTTTATCCGAGACATGCTGTTTGAAGCATTGGCCTCCCACGATATTCGGACGGACTTAGCCGAGATGCAGGTTGTCATTGAGGAAATTGCCTCCGATGTGAGTGAACTGAAAGCGTCTGTGGAAGCAATTCAGGCGTATTTCACTGAGTGAAATCAGGCAGCTTAACCTTTTCAATTGATTCTGACTCCCAATTTCGCTAATGCTGAACCGTTGATTCTCAATCAGGAGACGGATATCCATGGTTAGTGTGTTTATCAATCAGCTTACCTTGACAGCGATTGTCGCCAGTGAGGTGGAGTGTCGTCAGACCAAATCTGAGAAAACCGTTGGAACCTTTAATGTCAGTATTCCAACGGTACGAGACGAGGAGACGACATGGGAAAGCTTTCAAGTTGAAGTCTGGAATGGCACTGCTGAAGCCTGTTCAACGTATCTGACTAAGGGATCAAAGGTTTTGATTCAGGGGGTATTGAAACAGGCACGATGGGAAACGGATAGCGGGACTCGCAGTCGGGTCTATATCCGGGCCAATTTGGTGGAGTTTATTCGACTGAAAGATCCGGCTGAGCCTCAATCCGATGAGTATTGAGGTGGTTTATCGTAGGGTTCGATTGATTGATAGGGAGGCATGTGCTTCCCTTTTTTGTGCTGTTCTTATTTTGGGGCGCTTATCCGACTACCGCTACAGCCTAGGCCAGAACCTGAGCGTCAAGATGCTCTGGGGCTGACGCCGCCCTTCTCCCGGCGGTCAGCGTCACCAAGGGCTGGTCAGGGGCTAAGGTGTTGGGTGTCTTCCTGCCGTCAGCCACCCAACACCCAAGCCCTGATTCAGCCCCTTGCCCAAGACCATCTAAGCCTCTCAGATCCTGGCCTAAGCGCTCTCGTCGGGCGCTGATATCGGCTTTACATTCATGATTGAGTTCGATAAAACAGCTTTTCAACCAGACTCAAGATGGAGAGGGATGGAACAGCATTTTAATCGTGAATCTCAGTCGAATTCCGATCAGGGTGCATGGGAAACCTTCAGTTCTGATCAATCTTCTTCCAAAGAAACTCGATACTGTCATGCTGATTTACAGCAGTTTAGTTTGCGGGTTCGAGATTTACCTGCCAGTGAACGGCCTCGGGAACGGCTATTGAATCAAGGTGCAAATCACCTATCAAACAGCGAACTGCTTGCCATCTTATTGGGAACTGGACAAGGCAGCTGCAAGCTATCGGCTCTTGGATTAGGGCAAGTTATTTTGCAGAAGTTAGAGCAGGATTATGGTGGTGCATTGAAGGGATTGCAAACCATTACTCCGGAGGAGTTGATGGCCATACCGGGTATTGGGCCAGCTAAAGCTGCCGTGATTCTTGCCGCCATCGAATTCGGTAAGCGGGTTGTTTCTGCTCATGCGAGCACCCGGATTGTCGTTGATGATCCGGCTGTTGCCGCTTCGATATTGGCGAAAGATTTGATGGGGCAGTCTCAGGAAAAGTTTGCAGTGCTCTTGCTCGATGTGAAGCACCATTTATTGGGCAGTCATGTTGTCTCTATTGGTACAGCAACGGAAACTCTGGCTCATCCTCGTGATGTTTTCCGGGAGGTGATTCGCAGGGGAGCAACGCGGGTGCTGGTAGCACACAATCACCCGTCTGGTGTGTTGTCTCCAAGCCCTGACGATCTGAGGTTGACTGAACAGCTGCTTCAGGCTGGACAGGTGTTGAGCATCCCCGTATTAGACCACCTTATTTTGGGGAATGGGCAGCACTTGAGTCTTCGGCAACAGACAACGTTATGGGAGGAGTTGCCTCAAGAGCTCGTTCAATCTTAAGGGATAAGCGATTCGCAAATATTACACCTCTAGAAGGTATTTAACCTGGACTGCTACAACTGCTGAAACATCAAACATATAGAGCTTGCTTATTTTATCTTCCAATATTTTTCTCACTCTTCGAGTTGAATCAAATTTAGCTGAGAATGATGAAGCGCTAACAGTTAATTGATCACAAAGAGGAGAGCCTACTGTTACTCTACTTTCTCGCTTAAATCAGTTGTGTAGCTAAAGAGAGGAAGAGAGCTTAATTCAACATTGTTAGGCGTCACGGGAATAACTGTTGTTGAAATAGCTTCAGTATCTTCGAATTTCTGCATATCCCACCAATCAGGGTAACTAAGAGATTTTTCTTGCCAGCCTTCAGGACATTTTAGGGAGGAAGTTAAGATAGCAATAGGAACAATAATTTCTTGAGGGTTAATCCCCCCCATGATAGCCGTTTTTTTATGACCACTATAGCGAAGCTTTTCAGTCCAGGGTGCAATGACTGACTTGCTATTGGCTGAAATTACGCGATCGCCTTCAATCTGAAGTTCCCCCTGTCTTGGGTTTCCTTCATCAACACGCCAGCGTTCACCTCCGTTGGCTGATTGATATTGTGTCCCATGGTGGAGAACATGCCCATGGTCACTGGTTAAAATGACTAACCGCTCGGCATTATTGGCAGCCTGTAAAATCGGTTCGAGGATATTGATTCGATCGCATGTCCAATCAATATCGACCTGATCCCCTTTGCTCAGTAAATCATCTACAGCATTAATAACTAGACCGACGACCTGGTGTTTCTCAGAATTAATCGCGTTGTATAGTTCCTCAGATAGAATAGGCGGAGTTATCGAATGTAGAGCATCTTTATGAAAAAGCAGGGGAGGAGCACTTCGTTTACAATGCTGAAACAATCCTGGGTGCTGTGAGAAGCCCTTCTTTTCATGGTGCTGTTGTCCCTGGGTTAGGGCTCCACAAATTAGACTGGTACGAGAGACCTTAGTTTCAGATGGAATAGCAGCTAGACCAGCCCGAATGGTAGATGTTTGTGCATCGGGTGTAATGAGCTGCCAATGCTTTTGAGTAAGGTCTGACAACAGCTCGTAGACAACAGCGAAACTCATACCGTCTATGACGATTAGCAAAACTGGTTGAGTTGCAGCTAAGGGAGCAACAACGGTCTCTACAATTTGCTCGATAGGAAGGACAGACTTACGAGTCGATCCGATAGCCGTCCAGTCTTTCAGCAATTGAGCAAATTGATAGGACTGTTTTTCTCTAATTACGGTGAGCACGTCAAATAGTTTGCCGTAGGCAGTCGAGAGATCTATATGAGGTTCAGTGATAGACAGCATAAGTCTTGCCCAATCAAGGAAGCCTCCTTCTTGAACATGATAATCGATCGCATCCTCTAACGAATTGGGTTATCGTAGGTTCGCCTCTTTCCATCTGTTCGTTCCAAGATCAAAGTTCCAGCGTCTCCAGTGACTCGTCCAGGCCAACTTTTAATCTCAATCAGAAAAAACCTTGTGGCGTAAAGGTGAGCAGATCTACTTCGTTGATACTGCCGTCTGATGCTATGAATTCAAAATTTGACCAGGCCCGATAGGGTTCATGGCTTGGAAACTGGCTGCGGATAAACTCAAGCGCTTCTCGCTCATGGTCAAAATTGGATTCAGTAACCGTAATCCAGTTCGATGAAGCACTCATATACTTACAGATACCCTTAACGAATGGTCATCTCATTCTAGCCACGACTTACTATAGGTTCCACAACTTCGAGTAGTTGCAATAGGCAAAGGGTTAGAAGACCCTAGCGCATTTGGAAGTATGAAATTGGGTCCAACCGTTTCTCTAGTCTGCGCCTTTCGCTTAACGGTTGGATATCTTGGATCCCCAAAAAACTTCTGAAAAATTTAGTGATTGAAGTCGCTTGAGGGCTATATGAGAAACTCAACTTGCTTTTCTAAAAAGTGAGGATTAGAACCATCCCTATTACTGGACTGCTTTGATTGGTTGTGGTGACTGGCGTTTTTTTCAAATGAACAGATAGAGGAAACATTGTTAGACTTAATAAATCAGTAGGATTCTGCCCATAAGGCTCGCTGCAAGAGCTAGAATAACTTTGTCTTCTTGGCTCAGCTAGCCGCTTACACCCAGTTATTGAAGCTTATGAATGCCCCCAGTCTTTGGTTTATTTCTGGCATATTGAAAGGCACGTCGATCGCTCTGACTACTACCAGCGCAATCTTTTTCGGCAGTGGCAGTGGTGCTGTCACAGCACCCCCTCAACTCTTAGCTCAACAAGCCTCTGAACGTACACCACAAACAATAACAGGCCAACTAGATCAGAGCTCTCCTGTCTTAGAAGATGATGGTAGCTACTACGCAACCCACACCTTTGCGGGCATTGCGGGAGAATCAATCACAATTAACCTTACCAGCAACGACTTTGATACCTACCTGCTGTTGCAAAGTCCTACGGGAGATGTGATTGCTCAAGATGATGACGGTGCGGGAGACACAAATTCTCGTATTACACTGACCTTACCTACAACGGGAATTTACATACTGATTATAAACAGCTACGCAGCGAATGAAACAGGAATCTATTATCTGGAGTGGAAAGCAGCAAGCTCTGTAGAGTTGGAACTAGCACTAGCGTCTCAACTTAACGAGCAGGTCATCGCTCTCTATGAGGCTGGTAACTATGAAGCTGCGATTTCTCCAGCCGAGAACGCTCTGATGATCCGAGAGCAACAACTCGGATCCGATCATCTCTTGACTGCTGCTAGCCTCAACAATTTAGCTGCACTTTATCGGTCGATGGTACAGTATGAAAAAGCCGAACTACTTTATCAGCGTGCACTAGAAATTAGAGAGCGCCAATTAGGTGCCAACCATCTCTTGACCGCTGCTAGCCTTAACAATCTCGCCTTACTATACGAATCTATGGGGCTTTATGGCAACGCAGAATCTCTCTATCAGCGCGCCTTGGAAATTCATGAACAACAGCTTGATTCTATACATCCTTCGATAGCCTCCAACCTCAATAATCTAGCTGCACTGTATCAATCAATAGGTCGCTATGGGGAGGCAGAGCTACTTTATCAGCGTACCCTAAACATCTGGGATCAACAGCTAGAGCCCCAATATGCTGAGACCGTCAAAACCCTCGGGAATTTAGCTTTGTTGTATCGGTCGATGGGTCGCTATGCGGATGCAGAACCGTTTCTGCAACGTGCCCTATTAACGAGTGAACAACATTTGGGGGGCGACCACCCCTTAACTGCCACCAGTCTTAATAATCTCGCATTGCTGTACGAGTCTATAGGTCGCTATAGGGAGGCAGAACTACTCTATCAACGCGCCCTAAACATTTGGGAGCAACAGCTAGGTCCCGACCATTCTGATACTGTCACCAGCCTCAACAATCTCGCCGCACTGTATTATCGGGTGGGCCGCTACGCGGAAGCGGAACCGATATATCATCGGGTCCTAGATATCTGGGAGCGACAACTAGGTTCCGACCATCCTTTAACAGCTACAGGTCTCAACAATCTCGCTGAGTTATATCGGTCTATGGGCCGATATGAGAACGCTGAATTGCTGATGCAGCGAGCCCTAAAGATAAGTGAGCAACAGTTGGGAGCCGACCATCCCAATACCGCATCCAGTCTCAATAATCTCGCATTGCTGTATGAGTCTATGAGTCGCTATGGGGAAGCAGAACTCCTCTATAAAAAAGCCTTAGGGATTAGAGAGCACCAGTTGGGATCTGACCATCCAGACACTGCACAAAGCTTCATTAATCTCGCTTCATTGTTTTACGCCCAAGAGCAACTGAAATTAGCCCTTAGCTATCTCAACAAAGGAGTTACCGCACAAGAAAGGGGGCTTAGTCAGAATTTAGTTGGGGGTTCAGATGCGAATAAACGTGATTACCTTGCCACGATGGTAGGTACGATGGATGTGGTGATGAGCCTCCATCTTAACGCTCTATCCACTGATTCAGACGCTGCGTACCTAGCGCTGACTACACTCCTTCAACTTAAGGGTCGCATCCTCGACTTCTTTACAAACCTGCGCGCCCAATTAGCAAATGATCCTGTAGCCCTAGATCTCTTTGATGAGTTGACTGCAACAAGCACCCAGCTTTCAAACCTGACTCTAAACCAATTTGTCGATGTCTCGGTTGATAGTTATCAAGATCAACTTGACGATCTACAGGTTCGGGTTGGTACTTTGGAAAATCAACTCAGTCGCTTGAGCTCCGATTTTGCTAACCTGACTGCTTCTCCTACTTTGATAGAGATTCAGACAGCTTTGCCCTCAGCAACTGCCCTGGTGGAGTTCATTCGCTATCGACCGTTGAACCCTACTGCCTCTGTTCAAGAGCGATTTGGTGATGATCGCTATGCCGCCTATATTTTGCAGCCCAATGGCACGATTCATGGCCTGGATTTAGGACCAGCTGAAGCCATTGATACTGCCGTAAGTTCCTTATCGAATAGTTTGGCGTCATCAGATACTCCATTATTTCAAATTAAGGAGGAGGCTCAGACCCTTGAGAGTCTGGTAATGGCTCCAGTGCGTGACACATTGGGCGCAACAAATACCATCTTCCTCTCTCCTGACGGGACCCTTAACCTAATTCCCTTCGAAGCTCTGGTGGATGAGTCTGGCAACTATCTGGTAGAGTCCTATCAGTTCCGATATCTTACCTCTGGTCGTGACCTAATGAGGTTGGACAATGTAACAGTTGCTTCCAATCCAGCACTCTTAATTGGCAATCCCACGTATGGCCTTCCTGGTGAGTTGGTAGCCCAAGCGGATACTCCCTCTACTCGATCAAACACCTTTAACTTCATCGAGCGCATCTTTCCAGTCTTGCCCGGTACCCAGGACGAGGTAGAACTGATTGCACCTAAGCTCTCTGATGCATTGGTCTACACCCAGACCAACGCAACCGAAGACATAATTAAAGAGCAGAGTCAGCCCAGCATTTTGCACATCGCTACCCACGGTTTCTTTGAACCAACTGAAGAAACAATAAATCCTCTCTTACAATCCGGGTTAATTTTGGCTGGTGCTGGCGCTGGTGGTCAAAGTGGCCCCGATCAGGATGGCATTCTAACGGCTCTGGAAGTTACTGGGATGAACTTGAGCGGCACTCAACTGGTAGTGCTCTCGGCCTGCGAAACAGGATTGGGTAAGTTGACAGCAGGTGAAGGAGTCTATGGCTTACGTCGGGCATTAGTTTTAGCGGGTTCTCAAAGTCAGGTCATCAGCTTATGGAAGGTAGATGACGCAGCAACCCAAGAATTGATGGTCAATTATTACGATCGCCTCCTCTCTGGCTCTCCCCGAGATGCTGCTTTACGAGAAACCCAACTCGAATTTCTTGAGAGTGAAGAATACAGCCATCCCTACTACTGGGCTGCTTTTATCGGCTCTGGGGACTGGCGTCCTTTACAGCAATGACCAAAGCGACCATCGCTTCATTTAGAATCATGTCATTGCTGTGTTCTCAAACCCATGACCCAACAGACCCTTGGTGCAGCCTTAACTGCCTATAGAGCTGCTCTTAAATCGGAGATTTCTGAGCCACAGCATGTGTTGGAAATTCTGAGTGCTCGCGATCGCCTTCATACTGCTCTAAAAGACGTACCAACCCCAGGGAATTATCTTCTCACTGAAATTCACAGTCTTGATCAAGTACTCAACAATAAAGCTACAGCTCTCATCTCAACATTAGATTTCAGCACCTATCGAAAAAGTTTCCCGAAGTCTTCAGAGCAGTGGTGGTGGTTTCTAGATGAGTCCTTGAAACCCAAATATGAGTGGGCTTGGAAAGGGTTCATCACTCTGCTATGGGCGATTAATTTGGGATTCTTGGTCAACATTAGTGGGCGCTTTTTGCTAGGGGGTGCTGGGGTGGCAGGGCTGTCTGCCGTTGCACTCACCAACCTATTGACGTTACTCAAAGCTCGCAATGATGTGACCAACGCGGGTCGTGAAGGGATTCAGTTTTTATTTGACCGATTTAAGATTGAAAAGAATCAGCAGTTGCAAGCGAAATTTGGAACTACAGCTCTACTTACTGGAGGGCTTTGCACCTTTTGGTTGGCACTTCCATGGATTTCCAATATTTACAATCAGCGTGGACTCACAGCACAGCAAACAGGAAAGCTGGGCTCCGCCGAGCAGCGCTACACTCTTGCCATTTCCCTCAATGTTGACAATGTTGATGCCCATTACAACCTCGGAACTCTTTACGAAGATATTCAAGAACTTGATAAAGCTGAAACGCATTATGCGATCGCCATCCGAGGAGATTTGCCAGAAGCCTACAACAATTTAGCCCGACTCTATCTGCAATCGTCAGAGCCTGAGTTGAATAAAGCATTAGCATTACTCAATCAGGGTTTAAAATTGGCGGATGAACAGCAAAGCTATCCGGAAATTAAATATAGCCTCTATAAAAATCTGGGTTGGGCTCTGTATCAACAAGCAGAGCAAGACTCTTCACCATCGGCATTTAATGCTGCACAGTCTGCGTTGGATACTGCGATCGCCATTAGTGAGCAGCCAGAAGCAGAGTCCTATGTCAACAACCCTGGTTCTGCTCATTGCTTGCTGGCGCAAACCTTAGAAGCTCAGGGGCAGACAGATACCCTGCTGGTCTGGCAACGATGCTGCCAATTGGGCGATCGAAGTATACCTGAAGAAAATGGCTGGCTGACGCTAGCTCGTCAACGTTTTGAATCTGAAAACCTAGACTACAACGAAGTATGCCGATCTACCGCTACCCCGCTCTAATCATTTCTGTTGCCTTAACTTTAAGTAGTCTAGCCGTGACTGCTTTACCGGCTTGGAGTCAGACACGAGGCGGTAACTTCCTCAACCGCGTTCAAGGTGATGTTGTGGTGGGTCGATTTCTTATTACGCCTGATCAAGCAACAGAGGGAATGCTGTTGTCCACCAGTCATCAGATTCGGGTAGGCACAAATAGTCAAGCGACACTGAATTGCCGAAACGGCGGCATTCATACCTTTGATCGTGCAGACACATACAATGTCGGTGATTATTGCTCTGCTGGAAACGATGTCCGTGCTGAGTCACGAAGAGGTCCATCGCGTGGGACTTTCAACGCATCCTTGCCCTATGTTTTGACTCCTCGCAACACGGCACTCATCCCAACAGATTCTTTAGTCTTGCAATGGCATCCGGTAGAGGAAGCTACATCTTACGAGATCACCTTGAGTGGGTCTGGCGTTAACTGGACAACTCAGGTTAGCGAGGCCCAAGTGAGCTACCCTGACATCGCAGCATTGAGGCCAGATTATCGCTACACCATAGTCATCACATCTGACAATGGACTCTCGTCTGCTTCGGTGCAATCTATAGGTTTTGCAGTTCTCTCTCCATCTGAAGACGATCGCGTTAATACACGAGTAGAAGAAATCGAGGCAAGGCAGCTAGGCCCCGATGTGGAGGCCATCGCCCTAGCATTGGAATACATCAACTTTCAACACAGCGATCCGGATCGTCAAAGCTATGCGCTCAATCAGGCAGCCCTAGATGTCTTAGAGGAACGAATTGACGCAGGAACTAACAATAGTCTGATTTATCTACTTCAAGCTGAGACTTATTTTACAGTTGGGTTACCACTGATGGCTCAAGAACGTTATGAGCAAGCGTTGATATTTGCTCAAGAAGCAGAGCAGCGAGAATTGCAGGCTGAAAGTTATTTGGGTTTAGCGACAGTCGCTGATGGACAAACAGAATATAGAGATGCGATCGCACATCTGCAATCAGCTCAGCAGTTGTATGAAGAGTTGGGCGATTACGAACAAGCTGAGGCATTGCAGGTTCGAATTAATCTAGTAGAAGAAATACTGTGATCTTTTTTGCCATGGAGATGTTAGATGCCATCCTAAGCTAAACCTGCGTTACTGGTATCCAAACAGTCCCTAATTTTACTGATTCCTCTTATACCCATTGATTGCCAGCTACTAATATGACCACACCCTATCGCGACAAAACTAAAGTATTATCTTACTTCTTGACAATAATAGGACTTTGTACAGTTTCACTTAGTCATGCTAGCTCAGCCAACTCGGCTCAACCTATACCCATTGCCCAGTTAACAGATAGTCGAAGTCTGGAAAATTTTACCGGAGAGCTCTCATCCAGATCTTCTATTTTGGAAGATGATGGTAGCTACTATGAAACTCACACTTTTGAGGGGACCGCTGGCGAAGCGATCACTATCGAACTCACCAGTGAAGAATTTGACACTTACCTCATCTTGTTGAGCTCAAACGGAACAAGGCTCGCTCATGATAATGATGGAGCAGAAGGTACTAATTCCCGCATAACTGTAACGCTCCGAGAAACTGGAATCTATATGGTCTTAGTTAACTCTTTTGAAGCTAATCAGGTAGGAGGTTACAATCTCGAATTGAGAGCAGCAACTGAACGAGAGAGTAACTTAGCACTCGCAGCTCAGCTTAGTCAACAGGGCTTAGATTTGCTTAACTCAGGCCGGTATGAGGAGGCCTTTCCTCTAGCTGAGCGTGTTGTGAACATATTAGAAGAAGAGCTCGGAGCAGAACACCTAGATACAGCTATTGGTTTACATAACTTGGGCTTTTTGCAGCATTTAAGGGGAATGTATGAAGAATCCGAACAACTTTATCTGCGTGCTTTGGATATACGAAAACAATACTTGGGTTTTGATCACCCTGATACTCTGAGCATCATGGATGATTTGGCATTTGCGTACACCGCAATGGGCAATTTCGTAGAATCTGAAGCACTTTCTCTTCAGGTTTTATCGATCCGTGAACAAAATTTTCCTGCGGGCAATCCTCAAATCGCCAGTACTCTTCACAGACTAGCAGTGTTGTATAGATCCTCCGGTCGTTACGAGGAAGCTGAGAGTTTTTTCCGTCGTGCGCTTTTTATTCTCGAACGTGACTTAGGTCTTGACCATCTTGAAACAGCTGGTACCATGAACAGTCTGGCTGAAGTTTATCGATTGATGGGACGTTACCGAGAAGCTGAACCCCTTTATCTTCAGGCTTTAGCGATTGCTGAAGAAAAATACCCTCCTAATCATCCTAATACTGCTACTGCATTAAGTAATTTAGCAACACTATACGATTCAACAAACCGTTATCGAGAAGCAGAGGAAATCTACTTTCGTGCCATCGGAATTACAGAACAGTTAGGTTCCCAACATCCTCTACACGGGACTGTACTAAATAATTTGGCCGCGCATTATGTCTCGAGAGGTTATTTTGCAGTAGCTGAGCCTCTATATCTTTATGCACTTGAGATTACAGAGCAATTAGGCCCTGAACATCCACTTGTTAGCAAAAGTTTAAATAATCTTGCGGGACTGTATATGGAGATGGGGCGTTACGAGGAAGCAGAATCTTTATTAGTACAATCTTTGAGTATTGCAGAGAAACAACTAGGCCCTAGTCATCCGTTCACTGCTACTGCTCTACTCAATTTAAGTAGTGTGAATTATTTAGAAGGTCGTTCTGAGCTAGCTCTTGATTTCTTAAATCAGGCTTTGAAAGTTCAAGAAACGGTTCTTAGCAATAATTTTGTAAGTGGTTCAGATGCTAGCAAGCGCGATTTCCTGGATGCTGTTTCTATCACAACTAATACACTTATCTCACTCAATTTACGTGAATTTCTAAATGACCCCGAAGCCACTCAATTAGCGCTTGACACCATACTTCAACGCAAAGGTCGTATTCTTGATTTTTTCACAAACATACGAACTAGTTTATCTGCTGACGCTGACTCAGCAAGCCTATTAGACAACCTTAGAATATCCACTAATCAACTTTCTACTATTCTTTTTAATCCACCCAGAAATGTCCCAGTAGAGTCCTATCAAGCTGAGATCGAACTTCTGCAAAATAATATTAGGACCCTTGAAGAACAGCTAAGTCAGCGTAGTTCAGAATTTGCTGAGCTTACTAATTCTCCAAGTTGGAATGATATTCGGAAACAGCTCTCTAATGGAACAGCTCTAGTAGAGTACATTCGCTACCGTAACATCGACTCTAGATTGCCCCAACCACTGCGCCATGGCGCATATCACTATGCTGCCTACATTTTGCAATCAGATGGGACAATCCACAGCATAGATTTAGGACCGGCTGAAGCCATTAATGCCGCTGTACAAGATTTATCTAGTAGCTTGACATCATCGGATACACCACTGTTTCAAGTCAAAGAAGAGGCTCAGGCTCTTGAGAGGTTGGTGATGGCTCCAGTGCGAGCTGCTTTGGGAGACACCACTACGCTTTTTCTCTCTCCTGACAGTGCCCTTAACTTGATTCCCTTTGAATCATTGGTAGATGAATCTGGTAACTATTTGGTGGAAACTTATCAATTTCGCTACCTTACCTCTGGTCGTGACTTAATGCGCCTTGACAATACTAATGCCAGCAGCAATCCTGCTTTACTGATAGGTAATCCGACTTATGGACGATCTGGAGAACAAGTCGCTCAAGCTGATACGTCAGCGCAGACCAATACTCGTGGCATAGATTTCGAAAACCGCATTTTTCCATCACTTTCGGGCACTCAAACTGAGGTAGATCGAATTGCTACGTTGCTTCCAGGAATTACCCCTTACACAGGAACTGATGCCACAGAAGCGTTGCTCAAACAGCAGGATCAGCCCAACCTCATGCATATCGCTACTCACGGTTTCTTTGAAGCCACTGAAGAATCCTTCAATCCTCTATTGCAGTCTGGGCTGATTCTTGCGGGAGCGTCTCTAGGCCAAAGTGGCCCTGACCAGGATGGGATCCTGACAGCTTTGGAAGTCACGGGACTGAACTTGAGAGGCACTCAGCTTGTTGTCCTCTCTGCTTGTGAGACAGGCTTAGGAGAATTGGCTGCTGGAGAAGGAGTCTATGGACTGCGTCGTGCTCTGGTGCTAGCTGGTTCTCAGAGTCAGGTCATCAGCTTATGGAAGGTCAATGACACGGCTACTCAAGAATTGATGGTCGAATACTACGATCGCCTCCTCTCAGGTACTCCTCGCGATGCGGCTCTGAGGGAAACCCAACTCGCTTTTCTAGAGAGTGAAGAATACAGCCATCCTTACTACTGGGCGGCTTTCATCGGATCTGGTGACTGGCGACCACTTGAGTAGCAAGGCTAATCATTAGCGATCATTGAGTCAAGCCGATTCAGCTTATCCATTGCTAATATATGCTCATCGGGGTTAGTCAAAAGTTTGCAGTTTTGAAAACCTTACAGCTATCAAATAATTCAACATGAAAAAGCTGCTTTGTTTGCTGCTCCTGTCTCAAGGATTGTTTTCTATTGCGAGTTCTGCTCTAGCCCAAACAGCCGATGATTCCCCACAAGCGACAGACGGAAGGTATTCACAAATCGAAGAGGGTTTCATCTCAGACTGTATGAATCAGCCGATGCCTGCTGCGTTGTCAGGTGTTCGCATTTCCGACTCAGTTCGAACTAACTACTGCAATTGTTGGTTTGATTACGTCAAATCAAACTTTTCATACGAAGAGTTTTCTGAGCTAAACGACACGATTACTGCTGATCCAACGGCGGTTATGACCCTGAACCCGCAAACCTTAAACTTGATGGCTCAAGGCTTTCAAGAGTGCTACGACTATGCCATCGAAGCGCAACAAAATGCAGAGCCAGAGCAAAATCTGGCAGCAGAGATCGAACAACTCGAAGAGCAGATCGCTGCTCTACTCAACCAAAGACAGTTTGAAGAAGCCACGTTAGTTGCAGAGCAAATTGTAGAAAAAAAAACTCTTGAAGGGGGATACGCATCAATCTTTAGCTGAGCCTATTTACAATCTAGCAGAGCTTTATAGACAGCAGGGAAGGTATCTTGAAGCTGAACCGCTATATCAAGAGGCGCTGACCATCTTGGATCTACACTTTGGTGAAACTCTCGATACAGCAGCAACTCTCCATAGCTTAGGGCTACTCTCTTATTCGCTAGAGCAATACAGTGATGCCGAGAATTACTTTCAGCGATCGCTAGAAATCGTTAACAGAGGCTATGAAATAATCAATAGCCTCGACCCTGCGCTAAATGCGATTCTGACTGAACAGATAGAAAATACCTTCCTAGAAACCTCACCTGCTGTTTACGTCAGTCTGGCGGGTCTTTACCACAAGCAACAGGAATACGATCGCGCTTTTAGCTTTCTGAAGCAGGCTATTGATAGAGAAGAAGCTTCACTTGTTCGAAATTTGGTAGCGGGGTCTGATGCCGACAAACAGAATTACCTCAAGAGTGTCGTTGGGACAACCAATGTAGCCATCAGTCTTCATCTCAATCATTTGTCCACATCAACTGAATCCGCTGAACTTGCACTTTCAACAATTTTGCAGCGGAAGGGCCGGGTTCTCGACCTTTTTACCAACCTTCGTGCCCAGCTTGCTGACGATCCTACAGCCGTCGAGTTGTTCGATGAATTGCGTGAGGCTAGTAATCGGTTATCAACATTAGCGTACAACCTTTCGTTGAGGCTCTCTGCACAAGAACGTCGAACTCAAATTGGTACATTACAGGAACGCATTGGAATACTTGAAGATCAGTTGAGTCGCCGCAGCTCAGAGTTTGCTGAACTCACCACATCCCCTACTCTAGAAGACATTCAATCGCTATTACCTTCCGACACCGTCTTGATAGATTTCATTCGCTATCAACCCTTAGTAACTGAAGCCGGAGCCGAAGATCGGTTTGCCCCTCCCCGCTATGCCGCCTACCTGTTCCATACTGACGGCACCGTTCAAGGCATAGATTTAGGGTCAGCCGTAATAATCGACGAAGCAGTCAAAACACTTTCTAGGAGCCTTGCCTCGCCTGACACACCTCTCTTTCAGGTAAAAGAAAACGCGCGATCGTTGGATGCTCTGGTAATGGCTCCAGTTCGAGATGCACTGGGAGATATCAAAACACTCTACATCTCTCCTGATAGTACGCTTAACCTGCTGCCCTTCGAAGCTCTCGTCGATGAGTCGGGGAGCTATCTCATCGAGACCTATCAGTTTCGCTACCTCACCTCTGGTCGCGACTTGCTGCGAATCAGGAATTCCTCCACCAGCACCAACCCTGCTTTGCTGATTGGTAACCCTGCTTATTCTCGACCTGGAGAAACTATTGCTCAAGCCGATAGTAGCCCGAGAAGAAGCATCAACTTGGGCGATCGCATCTTTCCATCTTTACCAGGTACTCAGGAAGAAGTAGTGCGAGTTGCATCCCTCCTTCCGAATGCCGAGGTTTATACACAGGCTAATGCCACTGAAGCTGCGGTCAAGCAACAGTCCCAGCCCAGTATTCTGCACATCGCTACTCATGGTTTCTTTGAACAAATAGGAGAAATTGAAAATCCTCTGTTGCGATCAGGGCTTATCCTAGCTGGTGCTTCTGAAAGCCAAAGCGGTCCTGAGCAGGACGGTATTCTCACTGCTCTAGAGGTAACAGAACTAAATCTACAAGATACTCAATTGGTAGTGCTCTCGGCCTGTGAAACAGGTTTGGGAGAGCTAGCGTTTGGAGAAGGATTGTATGGATTACGCCGTGCCCTGGTGTTAGCTGGCTCTCAGAGTCAGGTGATCAGCTTGTGGAAAGTAGATGATTCCGCTACCCAAGAGTTGATGGTCAACTACTACGATCGCCTCCTCGCTAATGCTCCACGCGATGCCGCTCTACGAGACACCCAACTTGCTTTTCTAGAAAGCGAAGACTACAGCCATCCCTACTACTGGACAGCATTCATTGGCTCGGGTGATTGGCGATCATTACAAATGAATTAAGCACAACAAATTAGCATCGTCTGAAGCGAAAGAAATCGCGCCATAATGCTCGAGGTAGGGGCAAGCATAGATTCGTCTACTCTGTTCCACTAAACATATTTACCCTCAGTACGTGAAGGTTATGAAATCCCTCAATCTCTGGTTTATTCCTGGCAATTTAAAAGGTGTAATGATCGTTTTGACCACGATCAGCACAGTCTTTTTCGGCAACAGCAATGTTATTGCCATGGCGCCACCTCAACTTGCTGCTCAACAAGCATCAGCGAGAACACCGCAGACAATAACAGGTGAATTAGACCAGAATTCTCGTGTCATGGAAGACGATAACAACTACTACGAAACTCATACCTTTGAGGGCATCGCGGGGGAAACCATAACCATTGAACTAACCAGCGATGACTTTGATACTTACCTCATCTTAGAAAGTCCCACTGAAGAGTGGATTGCTCAAGACGATGATGGAGCCGGTGGCACCAACGCTCAAATCATCCTTACATTGCCAAAAACAGGGACTTATCAGCTGATTGTAAACAGTTATCAAGCAGGTGAGACTGGAGATTATCAGCTGGAGTGGAGGACTGCAACCGCTACTGAGCAGCCCTTGGCAAATGCAGCACAGCTTAATCAACGCACCATGGAGTTGTATTGGACTTTTAACAAAAAAATGAGTCAGGAGTGTCTATCTCTGCCGATTGCAGAGTGTGTTGTCACGAAGCAATATGAGTGAATTCAATCAACGTTAAGCTGCTTTTTTCTTCTTTTTCAGTCTAGCCCGCCCCCGTTTGATGATGGGTCGTCGCGGTCTGTGGGATAAGGTGGTTCCAGCGGTGCGACCCGGAGATTTACCTCGGGGTTTGGACTCAGCAGCCGGGGTGCCAATCTGCCGAATAATTCGCGTGAAGTCACGCTGAACCATGGCGGGTGTGCAGTGGTGTTGTGTGTAGTCTGGTAAGAATCGTTGCCACGGTTGAGGGAGTCCCTGCGCCAACAATCGTGCCATCCACAATTGGACATAGGCTAACCAGGAGAATTGAACCCACGCTTCCTCTTGAGTGACATCAGGGGTTTGTAGGTCATTCATCATTAGGTTCTGCTTAGTGAAGCGAATGCCGTGTTCAAGATTGAAACGCTCGGTATAGCCTTGGTAGACGTTGCGAGTATCTAGCTGCTGCCGAGAGTGACCAAAGACGATTAACCATTGAGGTTTGAAGAGCCGGTGTCCGGTGGGGTCAGCGAGCTGGACTTGGACGAGGTCAAAGGGATGAGCATGCATGGGTTGGGCCTGTGAGCCTTTCATCAAAAGAGCATACCAACGGGTTAAGGTAACGGTCCGAACGTGGCCTTTGGTGGTGGTGGTTTCAAATTTGATTTGCTCGTCAGGCTCCCCCCACGTGGTCTCATCTTTAAGGTCGAAGCGCTGGCCATACCAACGAGGATGGCCACGTCGCTTCTCAGTAGACGCCTGCGGTATCCGATAGAAAACACGATTGGCGCGACTGCGGGTGACAATCACTCGATTTTCCTGAGTGCTGAAGGGATATAAAAATCGGCGATGACTATAATCACTATCGACCACCAGCACACACCGCTGACTATGCCAGGGTAAGGTCTCGTCATCGAGCAGACGCTCTACCTGCTGCTGCCCCACCTCGACCTTGCTCTCAAAACTGGTGACACGTTCCACGCTGAGTGGAACAATCCAACGACGCCCTCCCGTGACCTCAGCTTCGGGGATAGCGGCCATCAGTGAATAGTTGTGCCCCAAGGTGATCGGTTTTTGGCCTGCAACCACCGTGGGTTTGTAGACCGACTCACGATCCTTGAGAGTGATGGCATGGGGGCGATTCACCGGGGTGACATCCACACCAAATAACCAATAATCCCGATGGGACGGGGGCGGTACTCCCTTGGCAATTGACTGTATCCAAGTCTGAGGAAATCGAGACTGAGGAGGACTCCCGTCAGGTTGGTCTGACGCGCTCACCTCATCGCGGGTTGCCCTCAAGGCTCCGATAGCCCCATATAACGATCCATACTCTCGCCGAAACATAGGGTTGAGGCTTAACTCAACAACAGACCTGGCATGGGTATTCCCACACAGGGCATCTAACAAATCCATCAGACTATCGGACCGTTGATTGAAACTCGCGTAAACCTGCTCTCGAAATTGGTTGAGTTGATTGATACGATCTTGCACATTCATGGCAATAGGCTGAGCTTCTTTTGGTTTTGCTCTTTATCGCCTATTGCCGCTTCCTAGTACATTGCTCTCTTCAAATTTGTACAAAGTCCAAAGTTGTATCAGGCGGGTCTTTACGCAGAGGCAGTTCCCATAGCCGAACAAGCTCTGACAGTTCGTGAAGAGGCATTAGGACTCAACCATCTCCTCACTGCTACTAGCCTGAATAATCTGGCCTCTCTGCACCTCTCTCTGGGACACTATGAAGAGGCCGAACCTCTCTTTCAAACGGCTCTGACAGTTACTATGCAGATTTTGGGTCTTGACCATCCCAAGACCGCCACCAACTTCAATAATCTGGCTAATCTTTATTTGTCGCAGGGCCGTTATGAGGAGGCCGAACCTCTCTTTCAAAGAGCATTGGCAGTCACTGAACAAGCCTTAAGTCCTAACCATCCTCATACTGCCCAAAGTTTGAATAATCTGGCTAATCTTTATTTGTCGCAGAGCCGTTATGAGGAGGCCGAACCTCTCTTTCAAAGAGCATTGGCAATCCGTGAGGCAGTCTTAGGCTCTGATGATCGCATGACTACCTCCAGCCTCAATAATCTGGCCGAACTGTACCGGTTACAGGGCCGTTATAGGGAGGCCGAACCTCTCTTTCAAAGAGCATTGGCAATCGCTGAACAAGCCTTAGATTCTAACCATCCTTATATAGCAACCTACTCTAATGATTTGGCTGAGCTGTATCGGTTGCAGGGCCGTTATGGAGAGGCTGAGCCTCTCTATCAAAGGGCACAGGCTATTTACGAAAATTCCTTAGGTATCAACCATCCCTTTACTGCTACTAACCTCAATAATTTGGCTGCGCTATACAACTCACAGGGACGCTATGAAGAAGCCGAACTCCTCTTTCGTCAAGTGTTGACAATCCGTGAAGCAGTTTTAGGCATCAATCATCCCGACACGGTTTCTAGCCTTAATAATCTGGCCGAGCTGTATCGATTGCAGGGACAATATGAAGAGGCCGAATCTCTCTATCAAAAGGCCTTATCTATTAACGAGCAATTATCGAGAGCCAATCATCCCGAGGCAGCCCTCACTCTAAATAATCTGGCCGAGCTGTATCGGTTGCAGGGACAATATGAAGAGGCCGAATCTCTCTATCAAAGAGCGCTGACAATTACGGAACAAACCTTTGGGGTTAGACATCCCAATACAGCTCTCATTTTAAATAATTTGGCCTTGCTGCACAGCTTACAGAGACACTATGAAGAAGCTGAATCTCTCTATCAGACGGCCTTATCCATTCATATTCAAACCTTGGGGCTTGAACATCCCAATGTAGCTCTCAGCCTGAATAATCTAGCTGAGATGTATCACGTTCAAGGTCAATTTCAGCTGACTCTTTCTTACCTGCGTCGAGGGTTGACTGTCGAAGAGACCGTCCTCAGTCGTAATCTAGTGGGTGGTTCTGATGCCGACAAACGCGATTATCTGAGGACAATGATAGGCACGACCAACGCGGTTGTAAGCTTGCACCTCAACGATCTTAACACTGATTTCGAGGCTACTCACCTGGCGCTCACAACACTGCTACAACGAAAAGGCCGCATCCTTGACATTTTCACGAATTTGCGAGCCGAACTTTCCAATACCCCTTTAGCCCTAAGTCTCTTGGATGAGTTGAGTGCGACTGTCACCCAGCTTTCAAACTTAACCTTAAACCCGTTTGTCGATGCCTCGGTTGATAGCTATCGAACTCAACTTGAAGATCTTCAAGCTCGTGTTGGTACTCTAGAAGACCGACTCAGTCGCTTGAGTACTGATTTTGCTAACTTAACCGCTTCTCCTGCTTTGCCAGAGATTCAGGAAGCTTTGCCCCAATCCACTGCTTTAGTTGAGTTCACTCGTTATAAACCGTTTAATCTCACTGCCTCTGCTCAAGGACAATTTGGTTCCGATCGCTATGCTGCCTATATTCTGCAGCCCAACGGTACGATTCAGGGCTTGGATTTGGGGGCAGCTGAGGACATTGATACCGCTGCACGCGCCTTATCTAAAAGCTTGGCATCATCGGAGACTCCACTATTTCAGGTCAAAGAAGAGGCTCAAGCTCTTGAGAGTCTGGTGATAGCTCCGGTGCTTAATGTTTTGGGGAACATTACTACGCTGTTTCTCTCGCCCGATGGTGCTCTTAACCTGATTCCTTTTGAAGCTCTGGTAGATGAGTCTGGTAACTATCTTGTGGAGACCTATCAGTTCCGATATCTCACCTCTGGTCGTGACCTGATGCGATTAGATAACGCAACCGTAGCATCCAATCCAGCTCTCCTAATCGGCAATCCCTCTTACGGTCGTCCAGGTGAACTGGTTGCTCAAGCTGACACTCGAGCTATCGATTTCGAGAACCGCAACTTTCCGTCGCTACCCGGCACCCAGAGAGAGGTAGACTTAATTGCTTCCAGACTTGTGAATGCCCAGGTTTACACCGAGACTAACGCTACTGAAGCGGTGCTCAAGCAACAATCTCAGCCAAGCATCTTGCACATTGCCACCCACGGCTTCTTTGAGCCCGTCGAGGAAACGCTCAATCCTTTGTTACAGTCAGGGCTTATTTTGGCTGGGGCCGCTGCGGGTGGACAGAGTGGTCCGGACCAAGATGGTATTCTCACTGCACTGGAAGTCACTGGCATGAATTTGCGGGGGACACATGTCGTTCTCTCTGCTTGTGAAACGGGACTGGGAGAATTGGCTGCTGGGGAAGGTGTTTATGGCCTTCGTCGTGCCCTGGTGCTAGCGGGTTCTCAGAGTCAGGTCATCAGTTTATGGAAGGTAGATGACACGGCTACTCAAGAATTGATGGTCGAGTACTATGATCGCCTTCTCTCTGAAACTCCTCGCGATGCAGCTCTACGAGAAACCCAACTCGCTTTTCTAGAGAGTGAAGAATACAGCCATCCCTACTACTGGGCTGCGTTCATCGGTTCTGGCGACTGGCGACCGTTACAATAATCTGAGACATAATGTCTCTAAGCTAGAATCAATGCTTTTCCATTCCTTAAATTGACAAATTAATACTGACCATGGACTAATTGAGATCTTAATAACAGATCCTAAAAGAAGGACTATCTTCAATCTTTGATCGACGTTTGTCATACATTCGTGTCGTTGAGATATTTGCATGGCCCATCCATTCCTGCACTTGAGCAATATCCGCATGATGCTCCAGCGCATTCGTCGCTGCCGTCACCCGCAGAGAGTGAACACAAAACCCATGAGTCCCGGCTGTAATACCAACTGCCTTCGCATAGAGCATGACAATCTCGTGATAGACAGAATCTGGATGAAGAGCTTTATCGAGCGTTCCCGTTCGATTATTTCGGATCGGTCGAAACAGCGCACCTTCCAAATCCTCTCGATGTCCTGCAACAGCTAAATATTCTGTGATGAGTCGTTGGGCGATCGCCGCTGCTGGAATATCTCGTATCTTATCTCGCTTACCATGAACCCGCAGATGAGGGACACCCTGCAACGTCAGATAGTCTCTAACTCTTAATCGACACAGTTCCTCGCGTCTTAGCGCATGATAGAGCAGCGTTGATAGAATAGCGCGATCGCGCTTTCCCTTCAGAGTATTTGAATCTGGCGCGTCTAACAGTCTTTTAGCCTCTTCATTACTGATAGCCGGAGTAAGTCCATCATTAGAACGCTTCTTGGGACGTTTCACACCATAAACTGGATTGTGGCTGATTGCGTTGCAGTTGCAGAGAAACGTGAATAGATCAGAGAGCGCAGACAATTTTCGTCGAATGCTTGAGCCAGCCAACCCTTGCTGCTTTAAGCGATCGCGCCAAGCAATCACATGAGCCCGAGTTACCTTCCGCATTTCCTCCGGTATTTTAATCCCGACAAAGCTAATGAACTGGCTCACATCATGACGATAAGCCTTGGCCGTCTTTGGATTTTCAATGTTGGCTAGCCACTCTACCTCAGGCGGAACTTCAGAGAGCCGATGAAACTCTGGTGCTGTCAGCATTCGATTGCTAGAACACACATCCATTAGTGCATTGTCGTCTTGGTTCATACCGTTCACCTCCCGATTCTGATTCGTTTGTCTAACACCTGATAATCGGTTTTATCCGGTTTAGCAAGACACTTGCATGACTAAAACTGAACGGTAATACTACCGTACGTACGATACACACATGAGGTCTGTAATACTTGCGAGTCAATAATGGTAGCCATTGTCTTAACTCCTGAAAAAGCGTTTCATGTCATCCAGGAGCTGCAACACCAAAGAAAGCGGATTTCTGGTCGACTCGTATGGCAGCACTGTGGTGAAATTGGCTCCATTTCCACAGCAGTGAAGTGGGTGAAGATTTCGAAGGCGATCGCCCAGGGAGACGAATCGATTGATCAGGAGTTAGTGGACCTATGGGAGGCGATCGCCCGAGGTGACGATATCACCGATTCAAAACCTACTCCTGTTGAACTACCTTCTCAGTTGCAGGAATTATTTGTATGGTTTTCTCAGAAAGTGGCGATCGCCATCCAAGAGGCCATTGCAGAAGGAATAATCGATGCCCAAAAGACAGCCGCATGTGAAATTGAGGCCGCAGAGGAAGAATCTATCAAAGCCCAAGATCAAGCTCGTGTTCTAGAACAGGAACTCCAACAACAACAGGCGCTGATCGAACAGCACGGTCAAACCATTGCTGAGCTAAAGGACTTAACGATTACACTTCATACCAGACAGGATCAGCTAGCTCAGCAGCTCAAGCAATCGGAAAGAGAAAAAGCTGAGGTCGAAGCCAAGAATCAAGAATTATCTCAGCGCGTCGGTATGCTGTCAGAAAAGGCCAATCAGCTTGTTACGACCCTCGATGAAAAACAAACTGAAACGCAAAATCTACTCAGGCAGTTAACCGAGGCAAACGAAACAAATCGTGCTGATAAAACTAAGATCCGAGAATTGGAACAGTCCAACGCCATCTGCCAAGCGAGGTTGAAAGACATTCAAAACGCATTGGATTGTGAACATCAGAATCGCCGCCTTTCAGAAAAGCGGTGTGACGAGTTAAGCAAATTATTAACCCAAACAACAGGTGAAGCTGCAGCCGCCGTAGAGCGAGCCAAGCATTTCGAGGCCCGGATTTCAGAACTAAAAACTGAGCTAAAGCAGAAAGAATAAGGAGTGAGTATTTGCGATATGGGAAGGGAACGTGTCTAGAAGCAGAAACCATGCAGGGTGGCGCAACAATGAACCGTTACTCAAATACCCCGCATAGTTGTGATATCAATACTCAGATGGCAAAAGAAGAACCCCCTGCTGGAAATACAACTTGATAGACCGAAGCGGAAAGTCAGTCATGGCAATGCTCTGAGTCACAACAACATCATCCGTATCCCGCTCGCAAACGAGGACAGCAGAGCTATCGTCGTTGACCGTCAACGCCCAAAACTGGATTTCTTGGAGCATCGGGTCTTCACGAACCTGAGGCTCAAACTGCCAGGAGGCAATGGCTTCAATCAGCCAATATGCTCCTGCATGTTCTGCCATATACTGAACACCTTCGGTATATCGAATATTGAACACAGGATGCTTGTAAATCACATCACTGCCGGTAAATCGAGCCAGGTCAGATTCCGTTAAATCATGTCGGGAACTCGTCATACGGGTATGTCCTTTCAACGTGACAATTCCCGAATTGCAAAAAGCAATTCGAGACCATGCCCAGAAAAGCGTTGGTAAAACCTTTTTTGCTTTACCCAGCATGGTTTCCGTACCCATGCACAGGACAACTACCCGTTCCGCAATCCGCTCCAGATTATCCAAGGCATTCCCTCAGTTCAAGAGTCATTTTGGATTGACAAGTGTGTCCAAATGGCTAAAATCACGCTGATGAACCAATACGATTTCTAGAGAATGCAAATGCTGTGGGGAATTCACATCGGCAGTCTTTCAGAATTACTCATGGTTACTCTGACCTTGGTGGCTACTGCTGCCAATATTTTTCTCTGGTTCACGACACGAGAATCCCTTCAAATTCTGATCAAGCAAGTCAATCATCAAATTGCAAGCGAATACAGCTCGGCTCAGTTCAATATAGTGGATGCTCATCGGCAGTTGTTCTTTGGAATTTTGGCAAATCCTGCACTAATTAAAGCTTTTACCGAAGCCAACGACTTGAATCCGAAAACCTGGACATTGGAAAAGATTTCGGAATTTCTCATCAATCAAGCATTAGTCTGCTATCTCAATTTCACGAATGGCATTATCAGCAGTGCTCATTTCGAAGGATTCAAACGAGATGCTCGGTCGTTGTTTGACCATCAGTCCGTCCGGGCGCACTGGGAAAAAATCAAGCCATTTCATTCGATGGAATTTTGCCGATTCGTAGAGACTGAATTGCTGTAAGCGTATCTATGTTGCAACGACAAAGCTCCTAACCTCACACAAGATTAGGAGCCACATTATCCAATCAAAATGCGAGTTATGCCTGAGAACGGAGAAATGAAAGTAGGTCGGGACTAATTTCGACGACTTCTTCGTGGTTCGCCACAGATAGATTCGAGCGATCGCCATCACTCAGTCGATTGCCTTGAACAAATACCCTCCCCTGGTCATCTTGATAAAGCGTTGGACACATACCGCTATTACATGGGCGAACAAGGACCTTCAGATTTACCGGATTAGTCGTCATACGGGTCTCCTAAGCAATTCAAGTAGATAAGATTTGAGCACTTAGTCAACACTGACTTTGTCAGTGAACTATAAGTCAATGTAACACAAGTGCTGTGTTTCGCAGCTAAGTGCAGTACTTAGCTGCGAAACACATTACCTCGCAGGGATTAGCAGTGGATAAGATGTTGCACGCAGTTAGTAAAGCAGCAATTTGAGAATGACGACGCAAATGGAGCCAATCACGGTATATGTCGAGCCTGAAGTCAAAGAAGGGTTGGCACGATGGGCAAAAAAAGAACGACGTTCGCTTTCAAGTTTGGCTGCATATCTTCTAAGCAAGGCATACCAAGATTATCAGCAGAACATCGAACAATAGTACTGGTATAGATGCAAAGCCCATGAATCATACTGTGAATTATGGGCAAATATGGACTATTTTTTGGGGTAAAGATGGGGTAAGAGTTTTCGGAAAACGTTGAAAGCTTTTCCCTTAGAAGAGGATGCACTCGATTCGTAATCGAGCGGTCGGGGGTTCAAATCCCCCCATCGGCTTTAACTGAAGCGACCATTCATCAAGCAAGGGTTTTCGAGATCGATGCTGATAAGGGCTTAGCAATCCACAGCGCTTCGCACCTTCAGGGTGAAACAAACAAGATTCTAGCTAAGAATAAATACTTAGCTAGAATCTTGTTTGTTAGAAGATTAATTGATGATGAAGTTAAGCAGAGACGAG
>JBCCWF010000003.1:0-48582 GCA_039194035.1 Cyanobacteria bacterium P01_E01_bin.6
ATGAACAATAACAATGCGTTTACGGCCTATCTTCTTGAGGCGGACAACTTTACTGAAGGCCCAAATCTCCGTCACCTCTCCATTGCGCTGACGAATGTGGTAGTGCCGAAAGGACTGGGGTGACTCGCTGCGAAGCCCCTCTGCCACTGCGTCAATGCGGTTCCATTGATTGTGCCAAAGCAGCGAACGATTACAAGCCAGTTCACTCACCCAATGTTTCCCCAATGCCTCAATGACGGTCGTTAATGCCGCTGAGCACACCCCCGCATCGAACGCATAATCTGCGCTGGGAAATTGTCCCCCCGCTTCAATTTGCTAGACGAGTGCAATAAACATCTCCGTGCGCGTTTGATCGGCATCCCGATTGTGCTGGTAAGCCACCAACTCGCTCAAACGCTCCATCACGGCAGCAATGCTCTCATACTCTTCTTGAGGGGTCATCGTTAAAGACTCCAGCTCTTCGGCTTCCCATTTGGCGGCTTGCACTGATACCCCGACTCCATCCTGGCGCTCCCGATTGGCAACCACCGCTGTGAGAATCGTCTGATAGCAACTCATTCGATTATCGACATAATCATACTGACGTTTGACTCCAAACATCTGCTTTCCTCGTTCATGATGCCCTAACGTCCAATCCAAGTTGATGGCCTCTCTCTGTGCGAGTAGTGCTCGGACACGTCTCGGCGATGACATACCATCAGCTCTTCCCACGACCACGCTGATTCAAACACGCCAGCGTGCATCGCTCGACGACCACTCAGTCTATTGGATTGAGTTGAGACGTATTGGCTGTGAATGCCTTGAAGCGTTTTGTTTGCACTTAGCAATAAGCCACTTACATATCGACTCACATGCTCATATCCGGCTTGGCGTGGAAATATATCTCGATAAGCTCTCATCCCTTCTTGAATTGTCCTTGGAATGTCGACAAGGGGAAACATTAGGATCGCTGACTTATCACTCTACTCTGACAAGCATGACGCAACGTTGCCCCCTATTAACGATCCGAACTTAAATTTCCAAGGGAAAACTTTGCCAAGTCGTGAATAGTGCTCAGTCGATAGCCTTGAGAAATGGTTATGTAAGCTCTCGTGAACAAATCTACGGCCAATTGCCAGCGTCGATCCATCAGCAACGCTTCGATGACTTCGTCATCTGAAACATTCGTATAGGCTTGCAATATCCTGGCCAACGCCAGTTGGATGGGAAACACCGGCTCGTAGCCTACCGTGCTGTCCTTAAAAAATTCAGCCATTTCCTGTTGGAAGGACTCATCAAAGATCTCGTGACGGTGTAAGCGCACAAAGCTAAAGATCGTGGCGCGTTTAATCTGACCGATTACTTTTTCTATCGGTTCGAGGATTTTATGCAGCCAATATGAAATCGTTCCACCTAAAAATTGTCGGCTCTAATGCTCTCGCAAAATAAAATTAATATTCCACGAAGGAATGAACGTTTCGAGTTTTATAACTTTTCGAAAAATTAGTTGCAATTTTTGAGTCCAAATGATTTTTCTGAATTCAATAAAAATCTCCAGAATTAAAAGTCTCATTTAGTGGTTCTGTGAAATCAAGACACTAGACGTAGCAGTACAAAAGGATGAAAAAATCCTCGAACCGACAGTTTTTCTTCCAATGCCGACAAGGCGACTGGGGGAGTCCAGATTGAGGGATGCATGAGGCTTACTCCATAAAGATAAGTGAAATACTATGCTCTGAACTACTGTGCAACTGTGTTGTATTGTCAACTACTAATTCGGGACCGGCTCTCTAGGTATTAACTCAGAGCAACTAAGGAAAAGTCAGGCTAGTTCAGAGCAGTCGAGCAAAAAATAAACTAAATTTAGGGTAAGTGAAAAAACACTTATGTTCTGCACCAGTTACTACCCTCTGATTTAGCGAAGGTATTGCTTGATATGAGAATGTACTGAAAATTCATGGCAACGATGGTCGTTTCATAAAAGCGTACTTTCCATATCTTCCAGTATTTCTGATGATGGTTCTGCTGGCTGCACCGCGGTCGCTAATGGTGCGATCGCAAGCTGCTCTAAAATGCGAGTTGCTAATTGGGCAATGGTAGATGTTCCCAGGAACTGCTCGATTGGCAGACAAACCTGCAAATCGCTCTCAATTCGATTGCGCAGTTCAAACGCAATTAGCGAATCAATCATCCCTGCCAGGAATTGCTGTGCATTCAATCTACTGGTTGGCAACTGGAGTAGATGAGCAATAATTGTTATCAAATACTGTTCTACCAGTGCAGATTGTTCTGTAACAGGCATCTGCAAAATGCGTGATGGATCCAGTAGATTGGTTGGCTCACTGTCGAAGTCGCTAGTGGCAGATTGAGCAGATGAGCGAATCGATGGGGAGGCGGCAGGTTGCCATTGTCGCAATTGTAAGCGGGTTGCTTTGACCAAGCACTTTCCATCGCAATCGAGTAGCATGACATGCGCAGACAAGGTGGCTGTTTGAGATGGATCAGACCAGTCTACGACTTGGGTGCTAATTTGAGCGTAAGCCCATACGGGTTGATCGTCTCCACTGAAATCATTAATCTGTAATTCCTCCAAGCTCAAAATAACGTAGGCATTGACACATTCTTCGGGTAAGCAGGCAGCAAGCAGTTGAAAGCAGGCATCTAGCCCTTGGAGAGGCAATCTATAAGGCTGAGTACCTGACAATTTTGACGGTGACAGTTGTCCTAACGCTTCACCATCGCGCCGCCAAATAGTGTCTAGAACTTGACAACTCGATCCTAGCTCTGCTCCATGCGCTTGAAGGTGTTGATAGAAGGTTGAGGCGTTCAAACTATCGGAGCAAAGATGCTGCAAGGCAGCAATATCTAGATGAGCTGACGCCGAAGGCGATGATACCGACTGAAGTTGTCCTGTTGCATGCAGGATCCACTGGCAGTCCTGGTGAGACTGTTGGATGCTGAAGATTTGAAATTCAGCCTGCTCTGAATCCTGTGGCATCAAGATCAACTGCACGGTGTGAGATTGCTCCGATTCAAATGCTAACGGCTGCGGAACGAGCAGCGATTTCCAGTGAGTCATCGGCTGACCAAACGCTGCGATCGCGCCTGCTTGAACCATTTCCAGATACACGACCAGGTTCACGATCGCGTGACCATGCAGGCGATGGTCGCGCACCAAAGGCAGAGTATTGAGACACCATTGAGCTTCAAATTGGATTGACGACAGCGGAGACGCTAAACGCTGACCCAGCAGGGGATGTGACCCCGGATTTGGCAGAGAAGAACGATGGGATGGCAATGCAGGTGCTGATTCAAGCCAGTAGCGCTGTCGTTCAAAGGGATAGGTCGGTAATGACACGGGCGATCGCGCCTGACCTTGCTCAACGACTTGCCAGTTGATATCCAATCCGCGCACGTAAAGCTGGCTCAGGCAATGTAAGAGTGGAGTCCAGTCGTCTTGTTCGGGGTCGAGTGAGGATAAACAGAGCCAAGGACGGGTGGGGGCTTCCAACGGAACGGTAAAGGGATCGCTACCGATCACAACTACTGCATCACAGGACGCGGCTTGCAATGAGGTTATTTGAGTTGGAGAGAGGATTGCTGGCGGATTGGCCGATTGACGGGGTGGCATTTCGGCGGAGTGTGCGATCGCTAAAACATCTGGAGATGGAGCAGGCTCTGCTAAAACTTGCTGGATCAGAGCTTCTATACTCAGCGCTCCAGATAAACAGTTAGCAACATGTTCGCCCACACCATCTCCCAACATGAGAACAGGTTCAATCCCCCACGAACGCCACAGTTGAGCCAGGGCATATTGCCGTACAGCATTGAGCAACCGCTGCCACTGAGTAGAGCTATCGTCGAGGGAATGTATTTCCCGCCAAGTCGCCAAGAAAGAGTCGGAGCGGTGACGATCAATTTCAGTGATGCAATCATTCAGCGTGGCTTGAAAATTTGGTTCGGTATTATATAATTTCTGCCCTAGTGATAGAGACTGGCTAGATTCATGGGGAAAATAGAACGCGAGTTTGAGAGGTGTTGGCTGACTATCGCTTGTGGACTCGTTGCCCTGTTGAGGCAGTAATGGCTGCCTTGCCACTCGTGCTTGCAGCAAAGTCTGTAGATCTGCAAGGGTCGATGGTTGCAGTGCGAGTCGGTGAGAAAAATGCGATCGCCTGACAGTGGTTGTAAAGCAAACATCTGCCAGCTCGACATCCGGATGAGCCTGTAAATAGTTCATGAGTTGCTCAACCTGATAGTCCAACGCCGTTGCCGTTTTAGCGGACAAACAGAGAATTTGGGCAGAGCGAGGTTGGGCAGGTTGACAAGCTAGCTCTGGCGCAGACTCGACAATCAGGTGAGCATTGGTGCCACTAAAACCAAAAGCACTGACTCCAGCAAAATGGGATTGGCCCGAATCCACCTGCCAGGGAGTGCGCTGTGTAGGGATGCTGATTTTGGTATCGGTCAAATTGATGTGAGGATTCACCTGATGCAGATGCAAATGAGCTGGAATTTCCTGATGCTGGATCGCCAGAACGACCTTAATCAGGCTGGCAATGCCTGCGGCAGCTTCCAAATGTCCAATGTTCGTTTTAACCGATCCGAGCATCAATGGGTGCGATCGCGATTTCACGTTGCCCAGTACAGCATTCAACGCTCCGACCTCGATTGGATCGCCCAATGGGGTACCGGTGCCATGAGTTTCGACGTAGTGAATTTGCTCTGGTGCAACGTGAGCATTATGGAGTGCAGCCCGAATCACCGCCTGTTGAGCGGTTCCATTTGGCACTGTTAACCCACTACTGCGTCCATCCTGATTAACAGCAGAGCCGCGAATGACTGCCAAAATACGATCGCCATCGGCTTGAGCATCGGTTAAACGCTTCAGTGCGATCACGCCGCATCCCTCTCCCCGACCATAGCCATCGGCGGCAGCGTCAAACGTTTTGCAATAGCCATCGGCAGAAAGCGCATTCAGTTTTGCCATTGCAAGAGTCGTTTGCGGGGCAAGCATCAAAGACACGCCTCCCGCTAGTGCCAGGTTGCACTCCTGCAATCGTAAGCTTTGACACGCTAGATGCACCGCAACCAGGGAGGAAGAACAGGCCGTATCGATCGCGATCGCAGGACCTTGTAATCCGAGCCAGTAAGCAATTCGTCCGGCTGCAACACTCAGAGCATTCCCTGTAGCCGTGTAAATATCAATAGTCGCGGCATCCCGAAACAATGCGGACTGCAAATATTCACTCAAACTAATGCCGATAAAGACTCCTGCCTTGCTTCCCATCAGTCGGGAGGTTGGGATTCCGGCTTGTTCTAAGGCTTCCCAACTTACTTCCAGCAATAAGCGCTGTTGCGGGTCCATGCTGGTGGCTTCTCGTGGACTCAGCCCAAAAAACTCAGCATCAAACTGATCGATCGCCTCCAAGAACCCTCCCCGACTTGTTATATCTGGCGTAACGGGATTGAAGCTGTTGTCGCGTTCGACCCGCCCGCATGTGGCTGGAACATCTCGAATCGCATCTACACCCTTTTGCAGTAGTTGCCAGAATGCTTCCGGGTTGTCTGCTCCGCCGGGGAAGCGGCATCCCATACCGACGATCGCGATCGCTTCCGTTTGCGATCGCTCTAATGCGTCAATCCGGCTTCGCATTTCTTTGAGAGCCAGGGCTGCCCGTTGGAGTGGCGATAACGTTTCAAGAGAGTGCTCAGGTAAGTCAATCATCATGTTGCTCCAGTCACCCATGTGGTAAATTCTTGGTCAATTAATGCGGTGAGTTCGGTTTCGGATAAATGCTGAATCGCTTGCCAGGATTGTTCGGCTGGTTGATCGGTTGTAACGGGTGTTGGGGGAAATAGCTGCGTCAACAGATAGTCTGCTAGTGCCGAGAGCGTTGGACAGTCGAAGGTTAAGGTGGATGGGAGCCGCAGATTAAATCGAGTTTGCAAACGGTTTCTCAATTCCAATGACATCAATGAATCTATTCCGAGTTCAAAAAAACCTGTGTGTGGATCGAAACCATGACTGCTGTCACGTCCGACAACATTCAATACATCCTGCTGTAAATTTTCAAGAATGCGAGTGCGACGTTGGCTTGGCGAGAGCCTTTCCCATCCATCGCGCCAAGATGCGATCGCTTTAGACGTCAAGGTTGGCAATGGCAAGGCACTCAGCAACTGATACCGATCAGGATTAGGAAGCAGGGAGTGAAACTGAGTCCAGTCGATTGGCAATACACCGACCTGGGCAGGTGTTTGCGATCGCAACTGGCGCAGGATTGAAAACCCTTGGGCAGGCGTTAATAGCTGCACACCTGCCGTTTGCCAGCGCTGCTTGCCGCGATCGCTTAATGCTGCTGCCATTCCCACCTCTGCCCAGGGACTCCAGTTAATGCTGAGGGCAGGAAGTTCCTGCGATCGCCGAGCGTGAGCTAACCCATCCAAAAAGGCATTCGCCGCCGCATAGTTTCCCTGAGCGGGTGACCCCAATAGAGAGGCTGCTGATGAAAATAATACAAACTGATCTAAAGGCAGCGATCGCGTGTGAATATGCAAGTTCCAGGCTCCGACAACTTTTGGTAACAATACAGCTTCAAAGCGTTGCCAACTCTGATGCAGCAATACACCATCATCCAACACACCCGCCAGATGAAACACGCCTTTCAGCGGGGGCGCGGTTTGCTGCAAGGTTGCGATCGCTTGAGCAACTTGATTCGTCTCAGCCACGTCTGCTTGAACGCAGTAGATTCGGGCTCCCTGATCTTCTAATTGCTTTAAGACCTCAGTTGCTGATTGAGAGGGAACTCTCCGACCCATGAGCGCTAGATGCTGAACCCCCTGCTCAACCAGCCATTGGGCTAGCTGTAACCCTAGCCCACCAAATGCCCCAGTAATTAAATAGGTTGCATCAGCCTGGTAGCGAGACAACTCTGCTTGAGTCGTTGTCACTTCAGGTTGCTGTACCGAAGGTTGCTGTGCCGACTGAGAGATTTGCCAAGGCATTAAGCGTGGAACGTAACGCTTCCCGGCTCGAATCGCAATTTGATCGTCTGGGTTGACCTGGCTTATCTCTGCTGCGATCGCTGCCACTGTGCTGTCTTCTACAATGGCTGGCACATCGATTAAGCCTCCCCACTGTTCGGGATGCTCAAGTGCAATAACACGCCCTAAGCCCCAGAGCAGAGTTTGGAGGGTAGAACTTGGACATTCTTCTGGTTCAACGGCTTGAGCCGTTTGAGTGACCACCCAGAGACGGTAGGGAGCAGACAGGGAAACATGAGCGATCGCCTGGGCTAAATAAAATAACCCTGCACAGGTTGTTGGCCCCCGAGACGCTGGTATTGTGAGATACTCGGCAGTGTCTTCATCTAGCCCCCACAGGTAAATTACGCCAGACCAATTGCTTGATTGCAGCAAGGTTTGAAAAAACTCTGAGCTATTAGAATGATGCACCTGCGCCTGATCCAGGCTGCTACCCAGAGTTGGGGCAGATGAGTTGGCATAGATGACTCGACAGGTCGCTCCCTGTTCAGTCAGATGGGCAGCCAGTCGATCCCCTAACCCACTGCGGCGATCGCCTAAAATCAACCATTGTTTTGCAAATGAGGCTGAATCATGAGCAGATCCATGAGTAGAGTGATTGTCAAAGTTATTAACCTGCTCATTAGCGACTTTATTGCTAGATTCAGCGTCAAGCTGCCATTGCAAGGCATACAGACAATTTGGCGGAAATTCCACAGTAGAATCCTGCTCGACTGAATGTGGTTTGACTGTGGCAGATTCCAACCAATAGCGCTGACGCTGAAATGGATAGGTCGGTAGCGACACTCGGCGACGGAAATAATCGCGATCAAACCCCTGCCAATTGATGGATTTGCCCTGTACATAAAGCGCACTTAAACTGGTCAGCAGCACAGACCAATCAGATTGACCCCGACGTAGAGAGGGCAACCACAGAACCGCCTGTGACGAACCACACTGCCGCCCTAAACCCAGTAGGACTGGATGGGGACCAATCTCTAGCAGTTCACGACAGCCCAATTTGATCAGCGTTTGCATCCCGGTCGCAAACTGGATGGGCTGCCGCAAGTGTTCGCACCAATACTCTGCCTGCAATAGCTGAGTTGCATTTGCAACCGTGCCAGTGACATTCGAGATTACAGGAATCGTCGGCGAACGAAACTGAATGGTTGCGGCGATCGCCCGAAATTCCTCTAGCATCGGCTCCATCATCGCCGAGTGGAAGGCGTGAGATACCTGAAGGCAACGGCTTTCGATCCCTCGCTGAGTGAACACTTGCTGCACGGCAGCGATTGCCGATTGTTGCCCTGAAATCACGACATTCTGAGGACTATTGATAGCCGCGATCGACACTTGATCACGGATCGGCTCGATTACCGATTGCACCACGGCTAGATCTGCAAAAACAGCCGCCATTGCTCCTCCACTTGGCAACGCTTGCATCAGGCGTGCCCGTTGTGCCACCAAGAGTAACCCTTCTTCTAGCGTAAAAATGCCCGCTACACAGGCTGCAACATATTCGCCCAGACTATGCCCCATCACCATATCCGGCTCAATTCCCCAGGAGCGCCAAAGCTGTGCCAACGCATACTCAATCGCAAATAGAGCGGGTTGCGTATAAGCCGTCTGGTCAAGCAGGGAAGAGGTCCGGGGTAACTTGGATTGATCTCGCTCCTGCGCTGTCTCCACATCTGCTTTAGGGGGATATAACACCTGTAATAATGACTGTTCTAACTGCGATTGCAGCAACTGATCGCATCGATCAAGGATCTGGCGGAACAGCGGGCTGGTATTGTACAGTTGCCGTCCCATCTGTAACGCTTGCGCACCCTGACCCGTGAATAGAAATGCAACCTTGGTGGGTTGCCGTTCGGCTTGTCCCCGTATGCCGGTAAATTCAGAGTTCCCGGCGGCGAACGCGACTAGTTGTTGCTGGATTTCTGCTTTGGACTCTGCCACGATCGCACACCGTTCGCGCCAGTGTGATCGTCCGGTATTTGCACTGAAACAAATGTCTGCAAGTGCTACATCAGTTTGGCGATCGAGATACTGAATCAATTGATTTGCTTGAGCGTTTAATGCCGCTTCTGATTTTGCTGAGAACGCCAGTAGATGTACCATGCGTTCTGGATTCGTGGCAGGTGGTTCTACTGGCGCAAATCGAGATTCTTCCAGAACAACATGAGCATTGGTGCCACTCATGCCAAACGAACTGATTCCTGCAATCCGCGATTGTCCAGCCGCCAGAGTCCAGGGCGTTAGCTCCGTTGGAATTGTGACACCTAGTTTCGACCAATCCAGAGCCGGATTTAACTGTTGCAGATGCAGATGGGGCGGAAGTTCCTGATGCTGCATTGCCAGCACGACTTTGATCACTCCAGCTATCCCTGCGGCAGGTTCTAAGTGACCGATGTTGGTTTTAACAGACCCGATCGCCAACGGATTGGAGAGCGATCGCTCCTGTCCAAAAACGGATGCTAACGCCTCAACCTCGATCGGATCTCCTAGAGCCGTTCCAGTGCCATGAACTTCGACATAGCTGACCTCGTGAGGAGCGACGTTCGCTTGAGTCAGAGCTGTCTGCAGCAATACTTGTTGGGCACATCCATTCGGTACGGTCAGTCCACTGCTGCGCCCATCATGATTAACCGCCGACCCTCGCACTACTGCCAGAACGTGATCCTGGTCCGCGATCGCATCCGATAACCGTTTGAGAACCACCAGCCCACAGCCCTCACCCCGCCCATAGCCATCGGCTGAGGCATCAAAAGTTTTACAGCGCCCATCGATTGCCAACGCCCGCATTCGAGACAGAATAACGTGTCCGTGGGGAGCCAAAATTAAATTGACTCCTCCAGCCAGAGCAAGCTGACAGTCCCCAGATCGTAAGCTCTGGCAGGCCAAATGCAGCGTGACTAGCGATGAGGAACAGGCGGTATCCACGGCGAGAGCAGGTCCCTGAAAGCCAAACCAGTAGGCTAACCGACCCGCCGCCACGCTAGAGGTATTTCCGGTAAACGCATAAGCATTCAGGCCGGATAAATCATTGGCGACATTCTGCGATCGCGCATAATCTGCATTATTGATGCCAACGAATATCCCAGTTCGACTACCATCTAAGTTTGTGGCTGGCATTCCGGCATGTTCTAGTGCTTCCCATGCCACCTCCAGTAAGAGCCGCTGTTGGGGATCCATCGATACGACTTCACGCGGTGCCATTTCAAAGAATGCGGAGTCAAACTGATCAACCTGGTCTAGAAAATGCCCCTGCTGAGTGTAGGTTTTGCCCACGCAATCCGGATCCGGATCATAGTACTGGTTCGCATCCCATCGCTCTACTGGAACAGGTTGAGCGGTATCTAATCCGGCTCGTAGCCGTTGCCAGAAAGTGTGCGGATCGTTGCCCCCACCCGGAAAGCGACAGCCGATTCCGACGATCGCAATCGGTTCTGAACGGGCAGATTCCAGCGCTTTCAGTTTTGCCTGCAAATCTTCAATAGCAAACAATGCCTGTTTTAGGGGGGAAAGTTGAGCGTGGCGATCAGCAAAAGTCATAAACGTGGGATGAGAAGTGAGCGGTTAGGAACAGGATGAATTACTCGAGGGCATTCAGTTTCTCCATCAAAAGCACCTCTGTTTCATCTTCGGATAATTGTTCTAGCGTGTTGAGCAAATCAGTGTTGAGTAAATCAGCAGACTCATTCGCAGCCGTGGGTAAAGACGGCTCCAGTTCCCGGTCTGCTTCCAACTGCAAAACGTCGCGCAGTAAATAGCCAGCTAAAGCTGCGATCGTCGGGTAGTTAAATCCGAGCGTGGGGGATAAAGAATGCCCTAATACTTGCTCTAGTCGGTTTTTCAACTCGACTACCATTAGCGAGTCAAAGCCCATCTTAAAAAAGCCAAGGGTGGGTTCAATAGACTCAGCAGATGAAACTCCCAAAACTCTGGCAAATTCCTGTTGCAGAAAACTAACCAGCAATGGTAAACGATCGCACGGATTAACCTCAGCCAATTGCTGACTCCAATTAGCGTTTGTAACTGGACTGAGATCGCCCGTCTCTGGAGGTAAGGATTTTTGAGGACTGGTTTCGAGCCAGTATCGCTGTCGTTGAAATGGATACGTTGGTAATCGGAGGCGGCTGTAGCAATCTGCTTGATACACCCCTGTCCAATCAATTGCTACGCCATGAACAAATAAATGGCCCAGACTACTTAGCATCACTTGCCAATCGGATTGCTCCGGATGCAAGCTGGATAACCAGGCCCCTGTCCCTTGTGGAAGGCAGTGCTGCCCCATGCCGATGAGAGTTGGTTTTGGACCTATTTCCAGAAAAAGGGGATATCCTTGTTGATGCAGCGTTGCCATCCCCTCCACAAATTTGACCGGCTGCAGTAAATGATTGACCCAATAGGTTGGCGTGGCGATGTCTGCGGTTCCCAGAGCACCCGTTACGTTGGAGATCAGTGCAATTTTCTGAGGGGAGTAGGCGATCTTGCTAGCAACTTGCTCGAAGTCATGCCGAATGGGGGCCATGAGGGGAGAATGAAAAGCATGGGAAACAGACAAGCGTACTATTCTGATTCCGCCAGCCGCCAGGGTAGCAGTTGCATCTGCGATCGCCTCTTGCTGTCCCGAAATGACCACGTTTTCAGGACCATTGTAGGCAGCGATACTAACGGTATCGGTATAGGGACGTAGTACTGCCATTACCTGGGCTGCCGGAGCTAGCACAGCGGCCATCTCCCCGGTTTTGGGCAAGGCTTGCATTAAGCGTCCCCGGGCCGCAACCAACCGCAATCCATCCTTGAGACTAAAGACTCCTGCCACGCAGGCTGCAACATATTCACCGATGCTGTGCCCCATGACAGCGGCTGGTTCAATGCCCCAGGACTGCCACAATTTCGCCAGAGCATACTCCACCGCAAATAGGGCTGGCTGGGTGAAAGCTGTTTGATCCAGAAGGGGACTGGTGCCCGTTGGCGGATAGAGCACCTCTAGCAATGAGGGGGCTAAATCAGCATCAGCGCACAGAATTTCATGGCATTGATCGATCGCCTCGCGAAAGATGGGTTGCGTATGATATAGCTCCTGGCCCATGCGAACGTACTGGGAGCCTTGCCCTGTGAACAGAAAAACAACGGGTGGACTCTTGCGGCGGGTGACTTGCCCTGTGACTAGCCCTGGACTCGCCTGTTCGGCCAAGAATGTTTGCAGTTGCTCACGTAACGCCTCTGTGGAGGTCGCGATCGCAGCCAACCGATGGGGAAACGTCGAGCGTTTCGTGTTGGCATTAAAGCAAACATCTGCAAGCGAAATGGCGGGATAATCGGTTAAAAATTTAATGTAGCGCTGAGCCAAGGCGTGCAGGGCGCTGACACTCGTGGCGCTCAGGGTCAGCAGATGACTGGGGCGATCGTCTGCTCGATCTCTGACAGAAGGGGTCGGTGCAGCCTCCAAAACGACATGAGCATTGGTGCCGCCGAACCCGAAGGAACTTACCCCAGCGACTGGGTTCCCGCTCCAGGGTGATAAGGTGCGCTGAACTTGCAAGGGTAGGGTGTCAAACGGAATATAGGGATTGGGCTGTTGAAAATGCAGACTGGGAGGAATTTGCTGATGATCGAGTGAGAGCGCGACTTTAATTAGGCCAGCGATTCCTGCGGCTGCTTCAGCATGACCAATGTTTGTCTTCACAGACCCGATCGCACAAATAGATCCGGCAGGGCGATCGTCTGTCAACACCGCTCCCAGTGCCTTCATTTCGATCGGGTCGCCTAATTTGGTTCCTGTTCCGTGAGCCTCAATGTAGTGCACTTGCCCAGGAGAGATCCCTGCCTGCCGATAGGCTGCTCGCAACAATGCTTCCTGTGATTTGGGTTGGGGAGCAGTGAGTCCGTTGGTGCGCCCGTCTTGGTTTATCGCACTGCCTTGAATCAAGGCATAAATGGGGTCTCGATCAGCTAGCGCCTGAGATAGACACTTCAAGACTACGACTCCCGCCCCCTCGCTCCGCACGTACCCATCTGCTCTGGAATCAAATGCCTTGCAGCGACCATCTGGAGCCATAAATCCAGCTTTGTCAAAGCTGCGAGTCACCTCTGGCAGTCCCATCACCTGCGCCCCTCCGGCTAACGCTAGGGTCGATTCGCCACTGCGTAAACTCTGGCAGGCAAGATGCACAGCGACCAGAGAGGATGAACAGGCTGTATCGATCGCCAGACTAGGTCCTCTCAAGTCAAGTAAGTAGGAGAGGCGGTTGGCGGCCATGCAATTCACCGTGCCTGTGGTAGCGTAAGGGTCATCAGAAGGGTTTCTCCAAACCAGCGTTGAATAGTCATGCAGTGAAATGCCAACATAGACTCCCGTTGAGGTACCGGCAAGTTGTTCGGGAATCAGCCCAGCATCTTCTAGGGCTTCCCAGGCCACTTCCAGCAGCAATCGCTGTTGCGGATCCATACGAGTGACCTCGCGAGTGGCGATACCAAAGAATTGGGGGTCAAACTGATCGACCTGGTCGAGAAATCCACCCCAGCGGATGGGGGTCTGCGACTCTGACCAGCGATCCGATGGAACTGGAGTAATCGCATCGACCCCATCTCGCAACAGCTGCCAAAATGCCTTTGGTCCATCTGCACCAGGGAAGCGGCACCCAATTCCAACGATCGCAATCGGTTCTTTATCCATAGCTCAAAGGCGCGGGTTGCGCAAAGGTAACGTTGAGTGATTTCAGTCCTCGTAGAACCAAATTACCCCGCCATTCCAGTGGTGCGGGAGAGAGCGCTAACTGAGGTAGCGTTTGGATCAGGGTTGAGATGGCAACCTGTCCTTGAACCCGAGCCAGAGCAGCCCCCAGACAGTAGTGAATGCCAGTACCAAAGGGCAGGGGACGATGGCAGCGGCTAAAGTCGAGGCGATCCGGATCCGGAAATTGCGCTGGGTCACGATTGGCAGCCCCCAGACAGACAATGACTTTCTCTCCAGCACAGATCCGCTTGCCTCCAATTTCGACATCGACCTGCACATCTCGACCAATGAGCTGTACTGGGCTGTCGTAGCGCATTAGTTCTTCGACCGCACTGGTGATCAGGCTGGGATCCTGCTTGATCTGTGTTAATTGCTCCGGGTGGTGCAAGAGTGCTAGCATCCCGTTACCAATCAAGTTTTCGGTGGTTTCCTGACCCACGCTAAACAACATCGTGCACAGAGATAGCAATTCATCCTGACTCAGGGATATTCCCTGTTGTTGAATCTGAACCAGATCACTCAAGAGATCGTCTTGGGGATGGACCGCCTTGGTGGCGATCGCGTCACGGAAATAATCTCTCATCTCTTGGGCAACGAGCTCCAGAGACCCATATTCTTCTAAAGACAGGGGTTGATCGAAAACACGAAATAACTGTATGGCCCATTCAACGAGTTGTTCCCTGTCATGGGCTGAAATTCCTAAAAGTTGAGCTGTGACTAAAGCGGGTAAAGGTCTGGCAAAATCGGCCATCAGATCCATCTTGCCGGTTTGATGCACGTTGGCAATTAACTCATTCACGATCGTCTGAATTTGAGGACGCAGGCGCTCGACCATGCTGGGAGAAAACGCTTTGCTCACTAGCGATCGCAGACGAGTATGATCCGGTGGGTTAAGGAAAAACAACCATTGGCCGATGGTTTGTCGCAGCACATCGAAACTTTGCCAATGCTTGAACTGTGATCCTTTGTGTTCCAGGCGATCAGGCAAATCATCGACCACAAATCTTCGATCTCCGAGAACTGCGATCGCGTCTGTGTAACGGGTCAACAGCCATCCCCTCGTAAACCCCCGAATCTTATGAACCGGATCGTGGGTGCGCAAATAGTGATAGGTAGGGTAAGGGTCGGAGCGGAATGCAGGCAGAAAGGGGTTAAACTTCATAAATCTGAGGGGGGGGGGTAGGTGTGCTCGTCTGGATCAGTGAGTCAGCAGAGATGGTGATTCCCCCAGGTGCTCTGCCAGGGCTGCAATGGTTGAGTAATCGAAGGGTAGGGTAGGGTCTAGCTCTTGTCCCATCCAATCCCCCAAACCCTGGGTCAAACTGACAATGGCAGAAGAATCCAGCCCATAGCGATCAAAGGAAACGTCCAGATCGACCTCTGCCAAACTAATGTCTAACAGTGTAGAGAGATGGGAAGCCAGCCATTGCTCAATCTCAGCCGTTGTTTTTTTAACTGGCTGGTTGGCTGTGGGTGTTAGGGGTTGAGCGATTTCAGAATTTTGCCTGTCCATGCACATATTCCTTAATGAAAGTTTTGGCGATGGTGTCTATCCAGCTTTTTTAACGACTACTCGGTTGGCCTTGGGAACTTTGACATCCCATGCCATTCTGGTCATTTTCAGCAGCCGAATGACCCAGTAACCCAATTCCACTTGCCACTACTCCAGCCCAAATTTGGCTGACTTGGGAAAGCCATGGTAATTGTTATGCCAGCTTTCTCCCAGGGTAAGCAAGGAAAGCCAAGGGTTATTGGTGCTGCAGTTGTCCACTGCAAAGGGGCGGCCACTCCAGGTATGGGCAATCGAGTTGATGACATAACCGCTATGCTATGACTTGAGAAGAAAAGTCGGGCTAATCCTCCCCAGACCAGTTCTTGAAACGCACTCAGCCAAGTTTGAATGAGGAGCAAGCCCAAAATTGACGGAATCACGATACCCAGAGAAATCCAAACTACATACAACCTATTGATTTGGGCGATCACGGCGTCTTGCTGCAAATCTTTAGCAAACAACATTGAATTGGGTAGTTGACTGTCAAGCAACCATCCAATACGAGCGTACCAGAGTTCCCGCAGGTTGCCTTGAAGTCCTGATCCATGCAGGTGAGGTGAGTGAGGATCTCCCAGCTTGTCGCTGTACTGGTGATGACAGCGGTGAACCGACACCCACGCTGTTACCGATCCCTGCTCTGCCATTGAGCCAAGGATAGCCAAGGCAATCTGAATCGGTCGGGTCGTCTGGAAGGTTTTGTGGGAGAAATATCGATGAAAGCCTACCGTAATACCAATTGAGGTGAGACAGTACGCTCCAAGCAACAGGCAAACACTCAGTAGGATCACTTGTACTGTCACCAATTGGTAGGCGGCGATCGCGCATCCCGTCAAGGAGAGCACACTCATGCCCAGAATGAACCGTTGCTTGATCTGCTGTAGGTAACGGCTATAGACGGTAATCTTAGACTGGGCAGCGATCGGATTGTGACTCTTGGGTTGATTGGACATACGGATACCCTGTGGAATGTTGGCTCAAGGGGCAACGGCTGCTATTTGAACCGCTCTGGATCGGTTAGCGAGACAATTCAAGCTATTAGTCAGAAACGCTTGCCGACAAGCATGGCGCTGAATCTTACCGCTCGATGTTTTGGGAATGCTGCCGGTTTCAATCAAAACAATAGCGTGAATGTGCAACCCATGCTCAGCGGTAGTTGCCTCCTGAATGTCACCTAAAACGGTGTTCACATCTAAACTACGCCGATGGCTGCGTTCCACTTCTTGAACGACAACCAGATGTTCTTCCCCAGCAATCTCCACCCCAAAGGCTGCGCCACAGCCGGATCTCAGCGCAGGATGACTCTGTTCAACCGTGCGTTCGATGTCTTGAGGATAGTAATTGCGACCTCGAATCACGATGGTGTCTTTCAATCGCCCTGTGATAAACAGTTCACCTTCTTGCATGAATCCCAGATCGCCAGTTCGCAAGAATGGACCTTCTTTAGTGTCTGCCAAGTATGCCTGAAAGGTTTGTTCTGTTGCCTGGGGTTGTTGCCAGTAGCCCCGAGCAACGCTCGGTCCAGCGATCCAAACTTCGCCAATCTGGTCTGCCGGGCACTGAACCAGTGTTTTGGGATTCACAATCGATACTCTCTCAGCTAACCAGGTGCGACCACAACCGACGACCGAACGGGAGGGCACTTGTCCATTAGCCGCAACCGCCCGATTCTGCTCAACATCAGGCGCACTGATTGAGCAGATAGTTGGAGGGGCGGTTTTTAATCCTCCAGTGACAAACAACGTTGCTTCTGCCATCCCATAACACGGGTAGAATGCAGAATCCTTAAAACCTTTCGGAGCAAAGGTCTGGGCAAATCTTGCTAATGTTTCAGCCCGAACAGGCTCTGCCCCGTTGAAGGCGACATCCCAACTGCTCAAATCTAGATCGGCACATTGCTCGGACGTCGTTTTACGGATACAAGCGTCATAGGCAAAATTTGGTCCGCCACTGGTAGTTGCCCGGTAGCGAGAGATTGCTTGCAGCCACCGGTGTGGTTTTTGCAAAAAGGCAATCGGTGAGAGCAGAATGCACGGAATTCCCAGGTATAAGGGTTGCAAGACGTTCCCAATCAAACCCATATCGTGGAACAGGGGTAACCAGCCAACTATGACCGTTGCAGAGCTATGCCCAAAGGACTGTTGAATTGTTCGTTGGTTGTGTAGCAGGTTATGGTGCGTAACCATGACCCCCTTGGGGGAGCCAGTAGACCCAGATGTGTACTGGAGAAATGCGAGGGCATTCTCAGTCAATCGTGGCTCTTGCCACCCTTGTGCTACACCAGCAGTCATGACATCAGTAGCTAACCATCGCAAACTCGCCAGATTAGATGCCTGTTTCAGCTTGCCAATCAACGATTGAGTCGAGAGGAGCAGCGTTGCCTGAGTAGCGGTCAACAGGGACTGTAGGTGGGCAAACTGGCGATCGCGACTAGGTGGATAAGCCGGAACTGCCACAACTCCTGCATAGAGACAGCCGAAGAACGCCGCAATAAAGTCTAATCCTGGAGGGTAGAGCAACAATGCTCGATCGCCTAATCTGCAATGGCTCTGGAGAAGAGCGGCAATCTCCTGTGCTCTGCGATCCAGGTCTCGATAGGTCCATCGCTGCTCTTGTGTTTCGCCATCAATCAAGAAAATAAAAGCGGTCTTATCTGGCTGAAGTTGCGCCCTGTAGCGGAGCAAATCAACCAATGTTGCCAGGGGATGTAATCCTTTCAACGAATCTTCTGTGAACACCTGAGATGCTCCCTTCTACAATTTGAGCTGAAGGTTGACCTATTGTAACTAAAGTAAAATATTGTGGCAAAAGTAAAATATCGTAGCCAGGTAAAACTGTCTTCAAAAAAACGCTCAATGATTGACTTTAGGAATCAGTAAATTGATGCAGAATTACCCGACCTTATCTCAATAGAGTCTTACCATTAATGATATAGTTTAGCAATAAGCTTGAGCGATTTACTGATGGAGTATCTACAGATCGCTTACCTGCCTCCTCTCTCCTACTTATTCCTACAACTCTTGATAAATAAACTCCCTAGCCTTTCTCGCATCTTTTTTGTTAAGAAATATGCGGCTAATGCATAGCTTCTAGCAAAGTCTAGGTGCAAGAAAATGTCAGAGGACTATTGTCGGTTGTGTCGCAAATTACTTTTTAGCAACAAATAAAATATCTCGTTCGCGTTTCGTTAAGCACTCATTCCAAATAGCGCTTCAATGAACTTTACTTGCGACATACTGTCCCCTTGACTAATTCTCGTCCCTTGTCCTTTGCAAATCATACTCATCGCTTCAATTCCTCTCAACGTTCGTCTCGCCGTGTTGAATGAGCCGAATCCCATCATCGATCTCACAATCCGTTTGACGTTTCGATGCTCCTGCTCAAGGATGTTGCTCAAGTATTTAATCTGCTGGAATTCCATTTCCTCTGCAATTGTTCCATCGGCTTTCAACGTTTCTATTGCCACAGGGTAGGCAGCATTCTTGTCTACCGTAATCACTCGTGGTGTTTGGGTGTGTTGCGCCTTGAGCACTTTACGCAAAGAAGCGTGCGGCTGCTTTGCTGTCTTGCTTTGCACTCAGTAGAAGTCTAACGTGTTACCCGCTGAATCCACCGCGAGGTCAAAGATATTTCCACTCCCCTTTGACCTGAATGTAGGTTTCATCCACCTTCCAGGAATCGTTCGTGGGCTTCAGATGCGGGCGAATGCGTTTGTCTAGTTCTGGAGCATACTTCAACACCTATCGATTAATCGTGGAATGATCCACCTCTACCTCTCGTTGCTGCATCATCTCCTCCAAATTTCGATAGCTCAAGGCGTAACGGCAGTACCAGCAAACGTTGAGCAGGATGATATCAGGCAAAAGTGCGCCACTTGAATAGAGTTAGGAGTAGACATTGGAGAGGAGCTAAGCGGGTCTGGGCTTACCTTACCTTGCCACTGACCATTTTTTGCGCCAGCACCCTATTGCCAAGAACTCTCAATAGTTATATGATGCATCGTATCGATGAAAAACTGTTCTTAGCTGGGGATTGCCCCAAAGTTACAGATACGTAGAATTTGCACTTTGTAAGACTATAGGTTCCATCCAATTCTGGATGGGGATTGGTTCTAGCCGTACATTTGGCGAAGAATATGGATCTACATCTGTTTTTAACCGATCTTTCTAATAAAGGTGTAAGACTGTCTGCCATTGGCAGTTTATTGGACGTTCGTGCACCGAAGGGAGTGCTGACTCCAGAATTGCGTCACTCATTGGCTAAGCATAAAACAGAGCTGCTCATGTTGCTGCAAGCGAATGATATGAGTGTTAGTTCTACACCTTTATCCACTATTATTGCACCAGCACCCGAGCTGCGCTACGAACCGTTCCCACTCACTGATATGCAGCACGCTTTCTGGGTGGGTCGCAGTGGAGTATTTGAGTTAGGAACGGTTGCCAATCATGGTTATTACGAAATTGAATGTCGCGATTTAGAGTTGGAGCGATTGAACTGGGCATTGCAACAATTGATTGAGCGTCACGACATGTTGAGGGCGGTGGTGTTATCCAACGGTCAACAGCAAGTCCTCAAGCAGGTGCCTGCTTATCAAATTCAGGTTTTAGATCTGAGCGGACAGAATGAGGATGCAGTCAATCAAGCGCTCAATGCAATTCGCGATCAACTCTCCCATCAAGTGCTACCTGCTGATCAGTGGCCGTTGTTTGAGTTTAGAGTAACTCGCTTGCCCGGAGACCGTTTCCGACTACACATCAGCTACGATTTGCAAATCTTTGATGCCTGGAGCCTGTTTCGTCTATTTGAAGAATGGTTCCAGCTTTATCAAGATCCGGCTTGCATTTTGTCGCCTCTGGAACTCTCGTTTCGAGATTACGTTATAGCCGAACAATCCCTGCCTGAAACTCAACTGTACCAGCGATCGCGGGACTACTGGCTGGGTCGGGTTGATCAGCTGCCCCCCGCACCTGATTTGCCGCTAGCCAAAAGCCCTAAAGAGCTGAAACATCACCACTGTCGCAGGTATACGGAGCGGATAGAACCAGAGGAGTGGCAGCAATTGAAGTACAAAGCTGCATATGCGGGATTGACTCCCTCTGGGCTTTTGCTGGCTGCGTTTGCTGAAGTTTTGACCCTGTGGAGCAGGAGTCCTCAATTTACGCTCAATCTGGCACTATTTAATCGATTGCCAATGCATCCCCAGGTCAACCAAATCTTGGGAGACTTTACCTCTATTACACTTTTAGCCATCGATAATTCAGCGACTGAATCCTTTCGTGATCGTGCCCTTCGCCTCCAGAAACAACTCTGGGAGGATTTAGAATACCGCTACTTTAGTGGGGTGCGCGTCACACGAGAACTCAATCGTCTTAAAGGAACGGCCCCTAATGCCATGCCTGTGATCTTTACCAGTACGTTGGGGTTTGCGGCGATCGGGCAAGAGACGCACCCCTTCAGCCATTTTGGCGAGTTAGTTTATGGCATCAGTCAAGCCTCACAGGCGTGGATGGATGTGCAAGTTTGGGAAGAGAAAGAAACTCTAAGTTTCAACTGGGACGTTGTTGAGGAACTGTTTCCTGAAGGCTTGATTGCCGGAATGTTCGCTGCCTACTGCTGTTTTCTTAAACGGCTTGCAAGCTCAGAGGAAAGCTGGACAGAGACCACTCGTCAGCTCATGCAACCTGCTCAACTGGCGCAACGGCACGCAATTAACGCAACTGATGCTCCAATTTCAGATGCGCTTTTGCAAGAACTCTTTGCAGAACAGGTGCGACAACAGCCTGCTCAACCAGCAGTGATTACATTAGAAAAAACACTGACTTATCAAGAATTAAGCAATCGCGCCAATCAACTTGGGCATCAATTGCGGCAGTTAGGAGCACGCCCGAACCAATTGATTGGCATTGTGATGGAAAAAGGATGGGAACAGGTTGTTGCGGTCATGGGAATTCTCATATCCGGTGCTGCCTACGTTCCCATTGATCCGGGGTTGCCAGCCGAGCGATTTCAGCACCTGCTCAACTATAGTGAAGTTGAAATTGTGTTGACGCAATCCTGGCTAAACGAAAAGTTGCCCTGGATGCCTGGTATTCAACGCCTGTGCTTGGATACTGAGGACGTTGTTAAGGCGAATCAATCACAACTCAAACCAGTGCAAACTCCAGATGATTTAGCCTATGTCATTTATACCTCTGGTTCTACTGGTTTGCCAAAAGGGGTAATGATTACCCATCGCAGTGTGGTGAATGTGGTGATTTACACAAATCACCGGTTTCAGGTTGATCCCCATGATCGCATTCTGGCGCTAACAGCACTTAACCACGATTTATCGGTCTATGACATTTTGGGTCTACTAAGTGCTGGTGGCGCGATCGTGATGCCCGATGCCTGTGTTGTAAAGGACCCCAATCACTGGGCTGACCTGATCCAGCGTGAACAGGTAACGTTGTGGAACTCTGTTCCCGCCATGATGGAGATGCTAATAAATGCGGTGAGCGATCGCTCACCGCCACTTTTTGACCATTTGCGATTGGCAATTTTAGGTGGTGATTGGTTGCCCGTTTCGTTGCCCGATCGCCTTAGAACGTTGGTACCCGATGTTCAACTGCTCAGCATTGGCGGCCCCACAGAAACAACAATCTGGAATATTAGTTATCTGGTCGAACAGGTTGACCCATCCTGGAAAAGCATTCCCTATGGCAAGCCCACGGCTAACTCAAAATATTATATTTTGAATGATGCTTTAGAAGATTGCCCCACCTGGGTTCCCGGTCAACTGTATTGTGCTGGGGTGCAGGTGGCAAAAGGCTATTGGCGGAATGATGAGAAAACCCAGGCTAACTTTATCATTCATCCTCGCACAGGGGAGCGGATCTACCGCACGGGAGACCTGGGCCGCTATTTACTTAATGGCACTATTGAGTTTCTAGGGCGAGTTGATTTTCAGCTCAAAATCCGCGGACATCGGATTGAAGCGGGAGAAATCGAGGCGGTCTTGACTCAGCATTCGACTATACGAACAGCGGTTGTCAGTGTGATCGGTAATCAGCGTAAAGAACGCTTGATAGCCTACATCGTTCCTGAGCGAGCCTCAGCTCCTACGGTTGAGGAATTACGCTGTTTCCTGAGTGATAAGTTGCCAGAGCATATGGTGCCGTCAGCCTTCGTCTTCCTGGATGCTTTACCACTTTCTGCGAACGGGAAAATCGATCGCCGTGCCCTTCCGACTCAAGAAAGTTTGCTACAAGAATTTGAGATCGTTTATGTTGCACCAAACACTGAAATTGAACACGCGATCGCCCACGTGTGGCAAGACGTGTTGGAACTCAAAGTGGTGGGAGTGAATGATAATTTTTTTGATCTAGGTGGGAATTCACTACTGATCACAACGGTCTATACCAAACTGAGAGAAATTTTACCCAATGAGTTCGGGTTTATATCATTAACAGACTTATATAAGTACCCAACGATCAAATCATTTTCTAGATACTTAGACCTCGGTAAACAAGTTTCATCTGTGAAGCAGCAAACGGCTGAGGTGGAGCAAAGAATAAAACGAGGGAATCATCGCCTTCAACAAATGTTGAAAAAGCGTTGAGAGACTGATCACCGTAGTTGTATGAGGATTTAGTAAATTCTGACTAATCACTAAACGATAGAGCAATAGTTTTAAAAACCAATATTCGCACCACACTGAGCAATCCTATGAAGTTTGAACGAAATGGTTTAGAAGTAGCTGTAGTCGGTTTGTCTGGACGCTTTCCGGGTAGCGATTGTATTGAGGATTTTTGGGAGGCTCTGATCGGCGGATCAGAGGCTATTTCCACATTTTCCAGAGATAGTTCTCGCCAGACGGTTCGAGCAGGTGCTGTCTTAGATAAGATTGACATGTTTGACGCTACTTTTTTTGGCTTTAGCCCCAAAGATGCTGAAATAATAGACCCCCAACATCGCATCTTTTTGGAGTGTTCCTGGGAAGCATTGGAAAATGCTGGTTGTGATTCCGAGCGTGAAGCAAGACCCATCGGGGTATACACCGGAATTGGCAGCAGTACGTACTCTCTCTACAATCTCTTTCCCAATAATCTCAAAGAGTCTTTAGGATACTTTCCCACGCTGCTGGCCTGCGATCGCGACTACGCCCCCACTCGTGTTTCCTACAAACTGAATCTCACCGGACCCAGTATTAGCGTCGGAACCGCTTGTTCAAGTTCATTGGTTGCGGTTCATCTGGCGTATAAGGGACTGCTGAGTGGTGAATGCGATATTGCTCTGGCAGCAGGCGTTTCTGTCAAAACTCCGCAGAATGAAGTCACGTTGTGTCCGGAGGGAATTTCCCCCGATGGACGCTGCTTTGCCTTTGATGCTCGTGCGAATGGCACAATTGGGGGCAATGGCGTTGGTGTTGTTGTGCTTAAGCGGTTAGACGATGCGATCGCCGATCATGACTTTATCTATGCGGTGATTAAAGGATCAGCCATTAACAATGATGGTGCGTTGAAGGTGAGCTATACAGCACCCAGCGAAAATGCCCAAGCGCAGGTAATTCAGGCTGCTCAAATTATGGCTGATGTCGAGCCAGAAACGATTACCTATATTGAAACTCATGGAACTGGAACGCCGATGGGTGATCCGATTGAAATTGCAGCCCTCAAACAAGTGTTTTCAGGCGATCAAAAACATGCTTGCGCGATAGGCTCAGTCAAAACGAATATCGGGCATTTGGACGCTGCCGCAGGAATTGCTAGTTTGATCAAAACCTTGCTGGCAATGCACCACAAGCTATTGCCAGCCAGCCTCAACTTTCAGACTCCTAATCCTCAAATTGATTTTGAGAATAGCCCATTTTACGTCAATGACAGCCTATCTGAATGGAACAGCAACGGGATTCCCCGTCGCGCTGGTGTCAGTTCCTTTGGCTTTGGTGGCACGAATGCCCATGTCGTTTTAGAAGAAGCGCCACCCCCTGAACCGTCTGCACCTTACCGCTCCTGGCAGTTGCTACTGTTATCAGCCAAAACGGATTCTGCCCTAGAAACGACAACAGCAAATTTGCTCAACCACTTAACGCAGCATCCGGATCTAAACCTGGCTGATGTTGCTTACACGCTGCAAATAGGGCGTCGGGGTTTCAATCATCGCCGCATGGTGGTGTGCCAAAGCGTTGACGATGCAGTCAAGGCCCTGCAAGACTCCAAACGAGTATTAAGTAGCCGTCAGGAAACGAGCGATCGCCCGGTTGCCTTTATGTTTACCGGACTGGGAACTCATTACGTCAGCATGGGTTGGGAACTTTATCAAAGCGAACCCATCTTTCGTGAGTGCGTTGATCGCTGCTGTGAGCTTCTCAAACCGCTTCTGGGGATGGATCTAAAAGACATCCTTTATCCTAGTCAAAGCCAATCCTCAGACGATTCCCAAACAACTGACGAGAGCGGAAGTTTGCCTCGTTCACAGTTTGATTTGCGCAAGATGCTGGGTCGCGATCGCGACCAACCAGATGCAGCTAGCCAAGCCCTGAATCAAACTTCTCTCACCCAACCCGCCATGTTTGTCGTCGAGTACGCACTGGCGCAGGTCTGGATGGCGTGGGGCATTCGTCCCATTGCGATGATTGGCTACAGCATTGGTGAATATGTGGCTGCGTGTTTATCTGGAGTATTGTCCCTGGAGGATGCACTGACGCTGGTTGCCAAACGAGCGCAGATGATTCAAGCATTGCCGGATGGAGCAATGCTGGCTGTTCCGCTTTCAGAGGAAACCGTGCGTCCCTTGCTCGGTGAAATGCTGTCCTTGTCGGCAGTGAATGGATCCAACCTGTGCGTCGTTGCTGGAGCTGTAGAGGCGATCGCAGAATTAGAACAGCAGCTCATCGCCCAAGGACTTGCCTGTCGACGCTTACAGACTTCCCACGCCTTTCACTCTTTCATGATGGAGGCGATCGCAGATTCTTTTACGAAACTTGCGAAGACCGTAACCTTGCAACCGCCGAAAATTCCCTATCTCTCCAATGTCACTGGAACTTGGATCACAGCTGCCCAAGCCACCGATCCAGGCTACTGGACAACCCATCTGTGCCAACCTGTGCGCTTTGCGGACGGAGTAAAGCATCTGTGGCAACAGCAACACCCGATTCTGTTGGAAGTTGGACCGGGACAAACACTGAGCAGCTTGGTTCTCCAATGTTTAGCAAATGAACAGGGAACCGATCAGGTCGTGTTGCCTTCTCTGCGCCACTCCTACGAGAAACAATCTGATGTTGCATTTTTGCTCAACACTCTGGGGCAACTGTGGCTGTCGGGAGGTCAGATAGACTGGTCGGGATTTTATGCCCATGAAAATCGCTATCGCCTGCCCCTGCCGACCTATCCCTTTGAACGCCAGCGTTACTGGATTGATCCACCCCACTCCATACCGCTACAGCTAGCAACGTCAGAACTGTGGCGATCTCTCGTCACAGCGGGTCAACGACAAGCCAATCAGGAGATCTCAGGATTTGACGAGCAGACGTATCGAGAGCAAGTCTTGTGGATGGAGCGCTTATGCGTAGCGTACATTAATCAAGCCGTGAGACGTTTGGGTGCCTTCAACGACCCATCTGAACAGTATTCGTTTAAGGAGTTGTTTGAGCACTGTCAAATTATTCCGAATTATCAACAGTTGTGGTCTCGTTGGCTGCAAATTTTGGTCGAACAGGGACACTTGCAGCAAGATGAGCAGGGAGTGTTTACCAACCTTTTGCCAGTATCCGCAGACTCAATTCACAGTCTGTTAGAAGAGGTTAGAGCTAGATGGGCAGACACTCCTGAACCCATGGAGATTCTGCAACGCTGCGGCGAAAATCTCCCAACTGTATTGGTTGGGGAAAAGGACGCCTTAGAGTTTCAGGTCGCTAAGTTTGCAGAAAAAGAGGAAGTTCCGGTTCAAAGTCTTCCATCAGTGGTCTACTACAAAGGCATCCTGCGAACAATTCTGGAGCAACTGGTGCAGTCACTATCACCAGAGGTCAACTTAAGACTATTGGAAATCGGTGGCGGACAAGGAATTGCTACAGATGACTTGCTGTCTGTGCTACCACCAGAGCGAACCCACTACAGCTTCACCGATGTAGGAGGTTGGCTTCTCCGTACGGCTGAGAAAAAGTATAGTCATTTTCCATTTGTTGACTATCGCTTTCTGGACATTGAGCGATCGCCAACCGAACAAGGGTATTCAACGCACTCGTTTGATGTAGTCATTGCGGTGAATGTCCTGCATGTTGTCCAAAGTGTTGGAGCAACACTCGATCATGTTCGCTCTTTGTTAGCTCCTGGTGGTTTACTTTTGATCTGGGAAATTACTCAACCCCAATTGCTGTTTGATGTCGCTGACGGATTGCTCATGAATCCTGTAGAGGACGAAGGACGCAATCAAGGCAATCCGTTCTTATCAAACGATCAATGGCAAACAGCACTCTGCGCTCATGGATTTGTTGAAGTCGCTGCCTTATCCAAGATTGAATCTTTCGGACAAGATATTTTCGTGGCTCGAGCTGATTCAAAAGCAGCTCCGTCAATACCGGCTGCATTTACAGTGTTGATGCAGTCGAAGAATGTTGAACAGCATTCTCACCATTCATTTGGTAAAAAGCCCGATATTGCCGATTGGTTTTACTTGCCATCCTGGAAGCGCTCAATACTGTCCTCGAAAGCAATGGCTCAAACAGGCCAGTCGCAGCGCTGGTTAGTGTTTGTGGATGAATGTGGCTTGGGAACTCAATTAGCAAAACGTCTCCAATTGGCGGGTCAGGAGATCATTACCGTCAACCTTGGGGAGAACTTTAGCAGCGAATGCACCACTTCTAGTGAGGGGTATAATCAACGTGCCTATACGATTAACCCGCGCCATCCGAACGACTACAATATCTTGTTCGAAGAACTGCGTGCGTTGAGTTGGATACCAACAGAAATCATGCATTTCTGGAGCGTCACGCCAAACCGTTTTATAGGGCCAGAGGACACCACTCAATCTTTGGGATTTCACAGCTTGCTGTTCCTAGCGCAGGCGATCGCAGGCCAAAATCTGACCCATTCGCTTGAAATTGGTATTGTGTCAAACAATATGCAGCCAGTCACGGGTTCAGAGGAACTAGCTCCAGAAAAAGCATTACTTCTCGGCCCCTGTAAAGTGATTCCATTGGAATACCCACATATCACCTGCCGTAGCGTTGATATTGTGCTTCCAGAACCAAACAGTTGGCAAATGGAAGAACTAGTAGGCCAGCTACTGGCAGAGTTTACCACTCAAACCACTGACCCAATTGTTGCCTACCGAGGCGTTTATCGCTGGACGCAAACTTTTGAGCCTGCGCGATTGGACGTCGTTGATCAGAAACCCTGTTTAAGGGAAGCAGGCGTTTATCTAATCACAGGGGGATTGGGGGGCGTCAGCTTAACGGTAGCAGACTATTTGGCACGGACTGTTAAGGCAAAGCTGATTCTTACTGGGCGATCGCCGTTCCCAGCAAGGGCGGAGTGGTCGCACTGGTTGTCCACTCACGATCAGCAGGACGAGATCAGCCAGAAGATTCGGAAAATTCAAGACCTGGAGATACTAGGTTCAGAGGTCTTGGTACTGAGTGTAGATGTAACTGACTACGAACAGATGTCCGCTGCAATCGCTCAGGTAACGGATCACTTTGGTCAGATTCAAGGTGTCATTCATGCCGCATTCGTGCCGAAAAGATGCATGATTCAATGTAGAACAGAAGACTTTGTTGGTGCTGAGGTTGGTCCTAAAGTTAAAGGAACACAAGTCCTCGATCGCCTCTTCAAAGACACCAAACTCGATTTCTTTTTACTCTTTTCATCGCTACACGCCTTTGACCCGCTTGCAGGTCAAGTAGATTATGTGGCTGAAAGTGTCTTTTTGGACGTATTCGCTCACTACGCTAGCTGTAAACGGCCTGGCACAGTGTTTAGAAGCATTAATTGGGATGCATGGAGTGGACTAGGGGCAGACGTTTCCTTTGCGGCAAAATATCAGGAGATTACAGGAGAACCCACTCGCGATGGCATGTTGCCTGAAGAGGGCATTGAAGCATTGAGATGCATTTTGTCCGCACGTCCAATGCCTCAGAGAGTTGTGTCAACCCACGATCTGCCGACTTTACTCACGCAGGGTGAGCAGAAACTTTCCCTATCAACCCTGCAGAAGGCGGAATCAACCCTGCAGGAGACGGAATCAACCCTGCAAAAGACGGACATCTCTAAACCGGTTCGCCAAAGACCTGAACTGAAGAATAGCTATGTCGCTCCCACTAATGAATTAGAGAGCGGGATTGCTGAAAGTTTTCAAAAATTCTTGGGTTTTGAGCAGATTGGTATTCATGACAATTTCTTCGCTTTAGGAGGCGACTCGTTAACTGGCAGTGTGTTGGTGAAACAGCTTTGCGATCGCTTCCAGATAAATCTACCGCTTCGTTCTCTCTATGAAGCCCCTACGGTGGCAGAATTAGCGGTTGCGATCGAAAAAATCCTCATAGAAGAGTTGGAAACCTTAACGGAAGAAGAAGCCATCTTGATTTTGGAACGGTAATCCATGATGAACATTCAAGTTGTTGGTGTTGTCGGAGCAGGTGTAATGGGCAGCGGGGTAGCGCAAAACCTCGCTCAAACTGGACATCAAGTTATTCTGCTGGATGTCTCAGAGTCAATTTTGGAACGTGCAAACCAAGAAATCCAGAAGAATCTGCGGTTTCAAGGCTTTTTCAAGAAAGATGAGCAATCCACTAGCCCCGAAGCAGTTCTCCAGCGCATTAAGTTCTCTACAAATTATCAGTTTCTAGAGTCAGCAGAGTTTGTGATTGAAAATACAACTGAAAAATGGGATATCAAGAAGCTAGTTTATGAGGCGATCGACGCTATTTGCTCCCCAGAAGTTGTCTTCGCTGCCAATACCTCAGCCATTCCAATTACTCGCATTGCCTCAGTCACCAAGCGTGCTCCTAACGTAGTCGGACTACATTTTATGAATCCCGTTCCAATCAAGTCAATGGTCGAAGCCATTCGCGGCTACCACACGTCTGATCAAACGATTGAAACAGCCAAGCAGTTATTAGCTCAGATGGGTAAGGAATACATTGTTGTCAATGATTCACCGGGATTTGTCTCTAACCGTGTGTTGATGTTAACGATTAACGAGGCTATCTTTCTACTTGAAGAACACGTTGCTTCGGCATCTGAGGTAGACAAAATTTTCAAAGCCTGCTTTGGTCATAAGATGGGACCTCTAGAAACGGCTGATTTGATTGGACTAGATACGATCCTTTTCTCGATCGAAGTATTGTATGAGAGCTTTAACGATAGCAAATACCGCCCCTGTATCTTACTCAAGAAAATGGTAGATGCGGGATTACACGGTCAAAAAAGTGGCCAGGGTTTCTATACTTACCATTGACCGTCCAGAGTTAGAGCCACCATCATCTATTAGTTCAAACCACCATGAAAGATGCTAAAGCCAAAATCAAACAATTCCTTTCACAATATTTTGCCAATCATGATTTACAAGATGATGATGATATTTTTGCCCAAGGTTTTATCAATTCAATGTTTGCCATGCAACTAGTTTTATTTATGGAGCAAGCATTTCAAATCACGGTTGAAAATGAAGATCTTGATATCGAAAATTTTAGGACTATCAATGCAATGACTCAACTACTTGAACATAAAGCGGCAGTTCTTCCAGGTAACTGAGATGAAGATTGAACTAACCCCTCAACAGCAAAATGCTCAAGCCGCATTCAGAGCCTTTGTTGACGCAGCAATTGTTCCTCTGGCAAATCACTTCGATCGCGAAGAACACACACCTCCCCAACTGATTGAACAGCTTGCTCAGAGGGGATATTTAGGGGCCTTATTACCACAGAAAAGCGGCTGCAACGGTATGGATGCAATCACCTACGGTTTGCTGTCAGAAGAAATCGGGCGGGGTTGTTCATCACTGCGGAGTTTGCTCACCGTTCACACAATGGTGGGGCAAGCGTTGCTCAAGTGGGGCAGTGCGTTCCAGAAAGAGAATTGGATTCCCAAGTTAGCATCAGGGAGCGCGATCGCTGCCTTTGCACTAAGTGAACCGAACGTAGGCAGCGATGCCAAACGGGTAGAGACAACTGCAACTCTTTCTGGCGATGCATACATCCTCAATGGGCAAAAGAAATGGATTACCTACGGACAAATTGCAGATGTTTTTCTGGTGTTTGCTCAGTGCGATCGCGAAGCATCCTCAACGGCAACCGAAAAACCTTCAGCCTTTTTGGTTGAACGAAATAGTCCAGGACTTTCCATCAAACCGATTTCTGGGATGTTAGGTGTCAGGGCATCAATGCTAGCGGAGTTGCACTTGAAAGAGTGTCGAATTCCGCAGGAGAATCTTGTTTGCAGGGAAGGATTTGGGTTCTCTCACGTCGCTTCCACTGCCTTGGATTGCGGTAGATACAGTGTTGCTTGGGGGTGTGTTGGGATTGCTCAAGCGTGCCTTGAAGCATGTCTTCGTTATACCAGTCAACGCAAGCAATTCGGTGTTTATTTAAAGGATCATCCACTTATTCGACAACTTATTAGTGACGCGATCGCGAATGTAAAAGCAGCACGATTGTTGTGTTATCAAGCAGGTTATCTAAAAGACATTGGTGATCCTAAATCAATCATGGAAACCTCAATTGCCAAATACTTCGCCTCCACGATCGCAGCGAAAGTAGCCAATGATGCGGTCCAAATTCATGGAGCCAATGGTTGCAGTAGTGAATACGATGTTCAACGGTATTTACGAGACGCCAAAATCATGGAAATTATCGAGGGCAGTACGCAAATTCAACAACTGACGATCGCTGAGTATGGCTATCAGGAGCAGAGCATTTTAGCTCCTCCCACCACACTGTCTCAACAATTAGTCGCGAGGGTGTAAGTATGCTTGGACTCAAGCCTGAGAGGGTAGAACACCAGCCAGATGAACAAACAACGATCAAGTGTGTCGTTTGGGATTTGGATAACACGCTCTGGAACGGGGTGTTGTTGGAAGATGAGCAGGTTTCCTTACAAGACAATGTCGTTGATATTATTAAAACTCTTGATGGTCGCGGAATCTTGCAGTCTTTGGCTAGTAGAAATGAACATGCCCAAGCCATTGCAAAGCTGCAAGCGCTTGGCTTAAATGAGTATTTTCTATATCCCCAAATCAATTGGAACTCCAAAGCTCACTCGATTCAGGAGATTGCCAAATTAATCAATATCAGTACAGATGCGATCGCCTTTATCGATGACCAGTTGTTTGAGCTAGAAGAGGTTCACTTTTCTCTGTCTAATGTTCTCTGTATCAATGTAGCTGATCTCAATCAACTGCTAGACCTGCCAGAAATGAATCCTCGCTTCATTACCGAGGATTCAAAAAAGCGAAGGCTAATGTATCTCAGTGATATAGAGCGGAAACAGGCAGAGGAGACATTTGTCGGCTCGCAAGCGGAATTTTTGGCAACGCTCAATATGCACTTCACGATCGCTCCTGCGCAAGAAGCAGATTTGCAGCGAGCTGAAGAATTAACGATGCGAACGCATCAATTAAACACAACAGGCTATACCTATTCCTACGATGAGCTCAATCAATTTCGGCAGTCCAAAAACCACAAATTGCTGATCGCTAGTTTGGAAGACAAGTATGGCAGCTACGGAAAAATCGGGTTAGCACTTGTGGAATGCCAAGACAGCGAATGGATAATCAAGCTCTTGCTCATGTCTTGCCGCGTGATGTCGAGAGGAGTCGGCACCGTCATGCTGAATTACCTGATTAAGCTAGCAACAGTAAATAATGTTGGGTTGCAAGCCGACTTTGTTTCAACGGATCGAAATCGAATGATGTATGTTGCCTATAAGTTTGCAGGCTTTAAAGAAATTGAAAGGAAGGATAAATTAACGATTCTGCAACACAATCCTAATCAGATTCAAACGTTTCCCGACTATATCAAAGTAGACATTTTTGAGTGATGGAGATGACGAAGAATGTCAAATGAAGAGATCCTCACCCTAAAGTCTAAGCTCTCACCGGCAAAACAGGCACTTCTCGAAAAACGATTGCGAGGTGAAATCGAGTCCAATTCTCGTAACCAGCCATCACAAGAGAAGCTCCCTACGGTAATCCCCAATCCAGATCAACGGTATCAGCCATTTCCACTCACCGATGTGCAACAGGCTTACTGGGTTGGTCGCAGTGGTGCGTTTGAGTTGAGCAATATTTCAACCCACGTTTATTTTGAGGTTGAAACCGCCAATTTAAACCTGGAGCGATTTGAACAAGCGTGGCAGAACCTGATCGATCGCCATGATATGTTGAGAGCGATTGTGCGACCAGATGGGCAGCAACAGATTCTAAAGCAGGTGCCTGCATATAAGATTCGGGTTTTAGACTTACATGGAAAAGACCCAGAAATTGTTGCGTCCCAATTAAGCCAACTGCGCGAACACTTATCCCATCAAGTTTTGCCTACTGACCAGTGGCCACTCTTTGAAATTCAAGTCGCTCAACTGGATGAGAAAAAAATTAGGCTTTGTCTCAGTTTAGACATCCTGATTGGTGATGCCTGGAGTTTCGATATTGTTTTCGGAGAACTCGCTGAATTAATTCAAAATCCTGCTACATTCTTTTCTCCGTTAGAGTTTTCATTTCGGGATTATGTTTTAGCGGAGCTTGCTCTGCAAGATTCAACAGTCTATCAACGCTCAAAGGACTATTGGCTGAGTCGGATTCCCACCTTGCCATCCGCTCCTGAACTGCCCCTGGCTAAAAATCTAGCGGCTGTCAAGAATCCTCGGTTTGTACACCGAACCAGAAGATTAAATCCAGAGGCATGGGTTCGTCTCAAGCAACAGACTAGGGAATACAACTTGACACCTTCTGTACTGCTGCTAGCCGCCTTTGCCGAAGTTCTCAGCGGTTGGAGCAAAAGCCCAAGATTTACGCTCAATTTGACGCTATTTAACCGCTTGCCACTGCATCCTCAAGTGAACCAGATTATGGGGGACTTCACTTCATTAACGTTACTGGCAGTGGATCATTCAGAACAAGACTCCTTTGCGGCGCGATCGCAGCGCATTCAAAAGCAACTATGGGATGATTTTGACCATCGGTATTTCAGTGGTGTGCAGGTGTTGCGAGAATTAGCCCGCTTGCAAAAGAATCCTTCAGGGGTGCTAATGCCAGTCGTTTTCACTAGCACGTTGATTAATGATGGACTCAGCCGCAGCACCCCAACCGAAAAATTATCATCCATCGGCCGATTGGGAGACGTGACTTACAACATCAGCCAAACTCCCCAGGTGTATCTAGATCTGCAAGTGAATGAAATGGGGGGAACGCTGTTTGTTGAGATGGATGCTGTAGAAGAACTGTTTCCAGCCGGATTGCTGGATGATATGTTCGCTGCCTATTGTCGTTTCCTCGAACGGTTGGCCGATCAGGATGAACTCTGGCACACCCCTACCCGGTCATTGCTGCCACCGGCACAACTCGAACAACTCGTTGCCTTCAACGCTACGGACACACCAATTCCAGAAACAACTCTCCTCCACAGTCTGTTCTTTGAGCACGCTCAACAGCACCCGCAAAAGGTTGCTGTGATTACCTCTCAGCAACGTCTTACCTATCAAGAGTTGAGCGATCGCGCTCTGTCTCTCGCACGCCATCTGCGCCAACTTGGTGCTTGTCCCAACCAACTGGTCGCGATCGTCATGGACAAAGGTTGGGAGCAAGTAGTTGCGGTCTTAGCTATTCTCGCCTCTGGTGCCGCCTATGTTCCCATTGATCCCGACCTGCCAACCGAACGGCGATCGCACCTGCTAAAACAAACCCAGGTTCAGTGCGTTCTCACCCAATCCCATCTCGACTCTTCTCTAGACTGGACAGACACTATCACTCGCCTATGTGTTGATACGTTGGAACTGGCTAGTCCTGATTCCCCTCTGGAGTGGGTTCAGCGATCGCATGATTTAGCCTACGTTATCTACACCTCTGGCTCTACGGGCAAACCCAAGGGTGTCATGATTGACCATCGCGGAGCAGTGAATACCATCCTGGATATCAATCAGCGGTTTCAGGTCAGTGCAAAAGATAGTGTGTTAGCCCTCTCGTCCCTGAGTTTTGACCTGTCAGTGTATGACATCTTTGGCACCTTAGCCGCAGTTGGAACGATTGTCATCCCAGATGCTTCGTGTACCAAAGACCCTACTCATTGGGTGCAAATGATTGAGCAGCATCAGATCACACTTTGGAACTCTGTGCCTGCTCTGATGCAGATGCTTGTAGAGTCTGTCACAGGTCGTCATCAACGCTTGCCGGAGTCCTTGCGATTAGTGTTATTGAGTGGGGATTGGTTACCTATCTCGTTACCCGACCAGATTCGAGCATTGTCTGAATCGGTGCAGGTCGTCAGTTTAGGCGGTGCCACAGAAGCCTCCATTTGGTCAATTCTCTATCCAATTAAGCAGGTTGAGCCAGGCTGGAAAAGCATCCCCTATGGTCACCCTATGGCAAATCAGCGTTTTTATGTGCTCAGTGATGCGCTGCAACCCTGCCCACTCTGGGTTCCAGGGCACCTCTATATCAGTGGACTAGGATTGGCAAAAGGGTATTGGCATGATGAAGAGAAAACTGATGCTAGCTTTATCATTCATCCTCAAACTCAAGAGCGATTGTACAAAACGGGCGATTTAGGACGGGTGTTGCCACAAGGCGTGATTGAGTTTTTGGGACGTGAGGATTTTCAGGTCAAGGTGAATGGCTATCGGATTGAGTTGGGTGAGATTGAGGTGGTGTTAGAGCAGCATTCGGCAGTCAAAGAGACGGTTGTAGTGGCGGCTGGCAAGCCACAGGGGAGCCAGCGTCTGATTGCCTATGTAGTTCCTCATATGGAGCATCCATCCATTCTGGTTGGTCCGGAAGGAGCAGATTTGTATCATGACGAGTGGCGTGGTTTTCTTCGGCAGAAGTTGCCCGATTATATGGTGCCGTCTGACTTCATGATTCTGGATGCTCTGCCGCTGACCCCAAACGGTAAGGTGAATCGCCGCGCCCTACCGATGCCAAGTAGTACTCGCTCCCGTGAGAAGGTGTCCCATGTCAAGCCGCAAACTGAAGTTGAACAAATGATTGCAGCGATTTGGCAAGATATCCTGCAAATCGAGAACATCGGAATTCACGATAACTTCTTTGATTTGGGAGGTAATTCAGTTCTGTTGGTTCAAGCGCACAACAAACTGCAAGAGTCCTTACAGCAATCTCTTTCTCTGGTGGATCTGTTTCAATATCCAACTATCGATACGTTGGTGAAGCACTTAGTAGAAAAGAAATCTGAAGTTACTGACATACAGGAAGGTCAAAGACGCGCTCAAACTCGTCGCCTTGCCTCAAAAAAACGGCGTAAGCGATTTCAGCAAAGCCAATGAGCTAATTCAAAATTATCGAGTTATTCAACTCAAATGGCATTAAGAAGAAAAGGTAAACAATCATGGATGCAAATAGACATTCCTGGGAGGCGATTGTTGATGCTGGACACAAACAGTCTCAGCAAGCTCCTGAAAATGTAGATCTTCAGACTCTATCAAGCTTATTGCAGTGTCTCGAGTCCTTAAGCACTGCCTATATTTGCCAAACACTGATTCAGTTAGGGGTTTTTATTCATCCTCATGAACGGCATACGCTGGATAGTTTGATGGAGCACTGTCAAATTCAGCCTCATTACCGGAAACTACTAGCACAGTGGCTAAGGGCTTTAGAAGAAGAGGGATTAGTCGAGCTAGAAAAGAATATTTATACGAATCCATTGCCATTACCAACCGATTCGATGAACTCGCTTTGGTTAGAAGCCAGAGATTATGCTAGCTCAATTCCACAAGTCAATAATTTTCTGGAGTACCTTCGGCAGCATGGAGAAAATCACTCACGACTCCTTAAGGGGGAGCTTGATCCATTAGCACTACTCTTTGTCGAAGGATCTCAAGACACAGCGGAAAAGTTATACGAATTTAATCCTGCCGCTCTTTACTTCAACAAAATTATTCGAGAAATACTCAGAGCGATGACTGCATCGCAATCAACTGGAAAGTGTCTAAAAATCCTGGAGATAGGAGCAGGAGTTGGTGCAACTACGGCATCAATATTACCTGTGTTAATGTCAAATAAAGTACTTTATACCTATACTGATGTATCTAGCTTTTTCATAAACCAAGCCAAGCGGAAATTCCAAAATTATTCCTTTGTTGAGTATAGAAAATTCGATATTAATCTTGAACCTGAGCCACAAAATTATCAGTTGGGTAGCTTTGATATTGTGATAGCTGCTAACGTTTTACATATTGCCCGTGACTTAAACAAAGCAATATCTTATCTTTATTCCTTATTAGTGCCTCAAGGTTTACTCTTATTATTAGAATTAACTCACTATCGTCGTTCCGTTATGACTACAACGGGATTTGTTAAGGGTTTTAGTGAATATAGCGATGAAAGGCTACAAGACAATACTCCACTACTTTCAGTAGAGCAGTGGAGTGAGAAATTAGGTACTTGTGGATTTGAAAAATTCATTGCCTTTCCAGAATCTGGCTCTTCTACAGATTTTTTACAGCAACATGTGATGATTGCTCAGTTACCTGACTTTCTAACGCTACAAATTGCCCAAGAAGAAACTTTGAATGCTTTGTCTATAGGTGAAGGAGAGAATCGAGGTAAGCGACGGAAAGAAATGGCAACGTTAAGACAGCGTCGAAAAAAAAGATAAAGACTAAATACTAAGCAGACAGTTGTCGATCATTCATGGATTCTATTTAGAGCATCTCTTTCAAAGAGTGCGTGAATCAGGAGAAAATTTGTATGAACCACTCAGAAGTTTTTTCAGGGAACGAAATAGCAGTTATTGGAATATCCGGTCGCTTTCCCGGAGCTAAAAATCTGGAGAAATTCTGGCAAAACCTGAAGGATGGGCGATCATCAATCTCGTTCTTTACGGATGAGGAATTGAAAGCTGCCGGTGTAACCCCTGCGGCGCTAGATAATTCCAATTATGTCAAAGCTGGCTCAACTCTAGAAGAAATTGAGTTGTTTGATGCTTCATTCTTCAACATCAGTCCTCGAGAAGCAGAAATTATTGATCCTCAGCATCGTCTATTTTTGGAGTGTGCTTGGGAAGCGCTTGAAGACGCTGGCTACAATCCCGAAAACTATTCAGGTCGGATTGGAGTATACGCCGGGGTTAGCCGTAGCTATTACTTTATGTACAATCTATCCAAAAATAGAAATGCTTTAGATTCATTAGATCCACTTGAACTCGTTCTCGCTACAGAAAAAGATTATTTGGTAACCCGCGTATCTTATAAGTTGAATCTTAAAGGTCCTGGGATTGTGGTTCAAGGTGCTTGCGCTACCTCGTTAATAGCCATTCATTTAGCTTGCCAAAGTTTACTGAATGGTGAAAGTGATATCAACCTGGCTGGTGGTGTCACCATCGCATCAGAACGAACCGGGTACTACTATCAAGATGGAGGAATTTTATCTCCTGATGGGCACTGTCGTGTCTTTGATGCGAAAGCCCAAGGAACGATCCCAGGGAATGGGTTGGGCATTGTTGTGTTAAAGCGATTAGAAGATGCTTTGGCAGAGGGTGACTCGATTCACGCAGTGATCAAAGGCTCTGCTGTTAACAATGATGGCTCTGTTAAAGTTGGCTATACTGCTCCTAGCGTGAATGGGCAAGCATCGGTTATTGCAGAAGCTTTAGCAGTATCTGAGGTTGATGCAGACACTGTCACCTATGTGGAGACTCACGGGACAGGTACTCCGTTGGGCGATCCCATTGAAATCGCGGCGCTAACTCAGGCTTTTCGAGCTTACTCTAATCGGAAAGGTTACTGTGCTGTTGGCTCTTTAAAGAGCAATGTTGGGCATATGGATTCTGCTGCGGGAGTCGGAAGTTTAATCAAAACGGTCCTGGCACTCAAGCACAGATTGATTCCATCCAGCCTAAACTTTGACCAACCCAACCCCAACATTGACTTCACCAATAGTCCGTTTTACGTCAATACCACTCTCACTGATTGGGAGACAAACGGTATGCCTCGCCGTGCTGGGGTGAGTTCATTTGGCTTCGGTGGAACTAACGCTCACGCTATTTTGCAGGAAGCTCCGATCGCCGAGGAGTCGGGTGCATCTCGCCCCTGGCAGTTGTTCGTTGTCTCAGCTAAGACCAATTCAGCTCTGGAGACTGCGACAGCAAATTTGGCTGATCATTTCAAGCGGCATCCAAACTTAAATTGTGCAGATGTTGCCTACACTCTACAGATCGGTCGAAAAGCGTTTAAACATCGGCGAATTTTAGTGTGTCAGAATGCTGAGGATGCCATTCAAGCGCTAGAAACCCCTCAGCAGAGGGTTACTAGCTGTTGTCAGTCTAGTGGACAGTCGCTTGTGTTTATGTTTCCTGGACAGGGCGCTCAGTATGTCAATATGGCGAAGGATCTGTATGAAACCGAGCCAAACTTTACTGCGCAAGTTGATCAGTGCTGTTCACTGTTGACCTCCCATCTGGGACTCGACCTGCGATCGATCCTCTACCCTGATGAGGCTCAAGCAGAAGCCGCGCAACACCAACTCAAACAAACTCAAATTACCCAGTCAGCCCTGTTTGTCATTAGCTATGCGTTAGCCAAACTGTGGATGTCATGGGGCATACATCCGACCGCCATGATTGGGCACAGCATTGGGGAATATGTAGCGGCGTGTTTGGCAGGTGTTTTCTCCTTAGAAGATGCCCTACGTTTAGTTGCAGTGCGGGGACGCATGATGCAGGAACAGCCGAGTGGCTCCATGCTTTCTGTGAATCTCCCAGCCTCAAAAGTAGACGCTCTATTGGCTGAGGGGCTTTCTCTCGCTTCTAGTAACAGTCCATCGCGCTGTGTTGTTTCTGGTTCAGTGGAAGCCATTGAAGCGTTCAGACAACAATTAGCCACGACAGGAATAGACGCTCGCTGTCTGCAAACGTCCCATGCTTTTCATTCCCAAAGTATGGATTCCATTTTGGAACCTTTTGCTGAACACATTAAAACAATCAATCTGAATGCTCCCAAAATCCCCTTTATTTCCAATGTGACGGGTACCTGGATTAAAGCAGAGGACGCAACTGACCCCAGCTACTGGGCAACCCATCTGCGCCAGCCAGTGCTATTTTCGGAGGGAATCCAGGAGTTATTAAAAGAACCAGACCATCTCCTGCTAGAGGTGGGACCTGGACGTACATTATGTACTCTGGTGAAGCAGCAATCTCACTTGATCGCAGAACGGGTTGTGTTATCTTCACTGCGCCATCCCCAGGAGCATCAGTCAGATGTAGCATTTCTACTCCTCAGCCTGGGTCGTCTCTGGCTTGCAGGTGTCAACGTAGACTGGTCAGGTTTTTCAGCGCAGGAGCAACGTCATCGTGTTCCTCTACCCACTTATCCATTTGAGCGCCAGCGGCATTGGATCTCGCCTGATGTGCCTGATTCGACGCATGCTCCTACGATTTTAAACAAGAACCCTGATATTGGTGACTGGTTCTATCTCCCCTCATGGCAGCGCTCCATTCCCCCTGGAAGTCTTCAACCCATTGATTTAAATGGCGATCGCCGCTGTTGGTTAGTGTTTACAGATGAATGCGGCATTGCGGCTAACCTGGTGAAACGGCTCAAACTTCAGAATCAAGCGGTTGTTCAGGTAATGGTGGGCGAAACGTTTGCCCAGGTCAGTGCGGATATTTATACCCTCAATCCGCGATCGCCTGAGAATTATGCTGCCTTAATTGCTGCTCTTGTCGCATCCAGTCAAACGCCCCAGATCATCGCTCACCTCTGGAGTGTCACCAATCGCGATCAAGTCTACGCTTCTCCGCCAGTGTTTGAACAAGCTCAGCATCTAGGCTACTATAGCCTGCTTTACTTAGCACAGGCTTTAGGGAACCACCATCTCAAACAACCTATACAGATTGGGGCAATCTCTAGCAATATGCAGGAAGTCATCGGTGAGAAGATGATCTGCCCAGAAAAAGCGTCCATTCTAGGTCCCTGCACAGTGATTCCCCAGGAATATTCTCATATTGCCTGCCGCAGTATTGATATTGCCCTACCTCTGGCAGAGCCTGAAACTGAGCAATTGATCGATTTAATCATTGCAGAACTGTTAACCTCCTGCACAGACGCTGTTGTTGCTTATCGTGGTCAGCACCGATGGAGCCAAACGTTTGAGTCCATTCGCTTAGAAGCGACCCCGCCTGTGAAAACTCGACTGAGATCGGGTGGCGTTTATGTGATTACAGGTGGTTTAGGGGGCGTCGGCTTAGCGGTAGCAACCCATTTAGCACGTACCGTGAAAGCGAAGTTAGTGTTGCTCAGTCGTTCCGACTTCCCTCACCGTCATCAATGGCAACAGTGGATAGACACTCACGACTCTAGCAATCAGGTGAGTGACAAAATTCGTCAACTGCAAGCGATCGAAGCACTGGGTGCAGAAGTGCTGATAGTCAATGCCGATGTGACTGATCTAGCCCAGATGCAGGCAGTTGTGGAGCAAGCCTCTCAGCGGTTTGGTCAAATTCATGGTGTGTTTCATACCGCAGGGATTCCAGGGGGAGGATTAATTCAACTCAAAACTCCAGAAACAGTAACCGGAAACTTAGCTCCTAAAGGCATGGGAACCCTGGTGCTGGATGCGGTTTTCAAAGACATTCCCCTGGATTTTCTGGTTCTGTTTTCATCACACGGCTCGTTTCGCAGTGCGTTTGGTCAGGTAGACTATTGTGCTGCCAATGCTTTTCTTGATGCTTTTGCACACTACAAGCGCTTTAACCGAGAAGGGTCAACCGTCTCTGTTAACTGGGATAGATGGCAAAGTTTGGGAATGGCTGTGGATGTTGAAGCGCGGCATAAAGCGCTGACTGGAGAGGATTTGCCTGCTGGAATGAATCCAGAGGAGGGGGTTGAAGCCTTGAGTCGAATTTTGGCAATCAATATCCCTCAAATTGTGGTATCAACCTATGATTTCCTAGAGCGGATTACACAGCAAAATGCAGTCAAAACCCAAGCTGATGCAGAGTCTCTAGAAAACGCGAACCTACCGAAGTCACTTCATTCAAGACCCGAATTGAATAACACGTATGTCGCTCCTCGAGATGCTATTGAACAAGCTGTTACTGAGATTTGGCAAGAGTGCCTTGGCATTGAGCAGATTGGTATTTATGACGATTTCTTTGAATTAGGTGGAGACTCTTTGTTAGCACTGTCATTAGTTGCATCGCTAAGAAAGTCATTCAAGTTAGACCTGCCTTTGAATGAACTATTCAATGCTTCTAACCCTGCTGCGCTATCTCAGGTCATCGTTGCGAATGAAGCAAAACCTGGACAAACTGAAAAGATTGCTCAAGTTCTTCACAAAATCAGGGGAATGTCTGACGAGGCAATCAAGCAGGCACTTGAGTTAAAGAAAAAAGGTGAATAGTTATTCAGAACAAAGTCTATAAGTAACATTACCAATCCAATTGCTAACTTTTCTACGGAAAAGATTGCTCACCTGGAAAAAAAATTAAGAAAGCTCAGGCACCACCGATTTTGCCGATTTCAAGAAACCGAAACTTGCCGCTGTCTTTCCGTGTTACAAAGCCTAGTTTTAATTGCAAACTTTTCTAGACTATTTCAACCACAAAGCTACCAATAGAATTACCCAAAGGGAGCTAACATGAGTTTTAAGAATCATGCAACCCAAGTTGAACATTCCAATGAACAGCAGGAGTTACTGTCTCAGTTATTAAAAGAAGAAGGAGTTGAACTTGAATCAGTGTCTCAACTCCCACCATTAATACCTGATTTGAATAATCGGTATCAGTCTTTTCCGCTCACTGATATGCAGCAAGCCTACTGGATCGGTAGAGACAGTTTTTATGACATGGGCAATGTGGCGATTCACAGCTACACAGAAATTGAAAGCGCTGATTTAGATCTGGAGCGGTTCAAGCTAGCATGGCATCGGCTCATTGAGCGGCATGACATGTTGCGGGCAGTTGTGTTGCCCGATGGTCAACAGCAGATTTTCAAAGAAATCCCACCCTATGAAATTTCAGTGCAGGATCTGCGAGGGCTTGATCCCAGTACTGTAGAGGCAGAACTGATCGGACTACGCGATCGCCTCTCTCATCAGGTGATGTCGCTTGAACAGTGGCCTCAGTTTGAGGTTAGAGCATCTCTATTAGGGACAGGACGCACCAGACTGCATATTAGTATCGATGGTTGGTGTATCGACGGTTGGAGTTATCAAATTCTATTTCAGGATTTAGCCGAGTTTTATCAAAACCCAACGACTTCCCGCCCTGACTTTGAAATCTCATTCCGAGATTATGTGATTGCGGAGGTTGCCCGGCAAGAGACTGAAATTTATCAGCGATCGATCGCTTACTGGCGAGATCGACTACAGACTCTACCGCCCGCACCAGAGCTGCCTCTGGCTCAAAACCCGGCTTCTCTTACCCAGCCCCACTTTCTCCGTCGATCTGACCGCTTGCAACCAGAAACCTGGCAGCAGCTAAAAACTAGAGCCTCCAAAGCCGGACTGACTCCGACCGGGGTTTTACTGGCTGCCTATGCTCAAGTGCTATCACTCTGGAGCAGAAGTCAAAAGTTTACCATCAATGTTCCTCGGTTCAACCGTTTGCCCTTACACGATCAGGTCAACCATTTGGTGGGAGAGTTTGCCTCCTTTACGCTGCTTGAAGTCGATTATTCTGAACAAGCATCCTTTGAGTCCAGAGCAAAGCGCATTCAGGAACAACTGTGGCAAGACCTGGAACACCAATATGTTAGCGGTGTGCGAGTACTGCGCGAGCTAACACAGGCTCAGAGACGGGGAGCTGGAACCACAATGCCGATCGTATTCACAAACCTCCCTCAAAACGTAGATGGTCAGAACTCCTCTCCAGACGTCCATCTCAGGGCAATAGGAGATGTGGTTTACAGCATCGCCCAAACTCCTCAAGTCTGGCTTGATTTTCACTACATTGTGGAAACAGGTGGTGCGTTACTGTTCAGCTGGGATTCGGTAGAGGAACTGTTTCCCACTGGGATGCTAGACGAAATGTTTGCCACCTACTGCCAACTGCTGAACGCCCTCGCCACTGAAGAAAGCACCTGGAGTACGCCTCAGCTATGCCTCCTGCCGCCTAACCAGCAGCAGCAACGCGCCACTATCAACGCCACCACTGCTGATATTCCCCACACCTGCCTCTCCCGCCTGCTTGCCCCGCAATTCCAGCAGCACCCCCACCAACCCGCTGTCATCACCCCCACTCATACCCTCACTTACCAGCACCTCAACCATCAGGTAGAGCACCTCGCTCACCAGTTGCATACTCTGGGCGTGCGTCCCAACACCCTAGTAGCCGTGGTCATGGACAAAGGCTGGGAGCAGGTCGTCGCTGTGTTGGGCATTCTCAGATCTGGTGCCGCTTACCTGCCGATTGACCCACAGGTGCCCCCTGAGCGCTTGCACTATCTGCTTGGCAATGCTCAGGTGCAAGTCGTGCTCACCCAAACCTGGCTCAACCTGAGCTTCCCTAAGTCGTTGATGATCGAGCGACTGTTCCTCGACACGGCGGTCTACCCTAGCGAGAGTGCCCCACCGTTACCCTGGGTCAACCAACCGGAGGACTTAGCCTATGTCATCTACACCTCCGGTTCGACTGGCAAGCCCAAAGGAGTGATGATTACCCATCGCAGTGTGGTCAATCTGGTGACTACTACCAATCAGCGCTTTGACATCGGCAGCAGTGACCGAGTGTTGGCACTGACCGCCCTGCATCACGACCTGTCGGTTTATGACCTCTTTGGTCTCTTAGCCGCCGGAGGCACCCTTGTCATGCCTGCAGCTAGTGGGGTGAAAGACCCGGCTCACTGGTTGGATGTGATGATGCAGCAGCAGATTACTCTGTGGAACTCGGTGCCTGCCATGATGGAGATGCTGGTCGAACACGTGGCTGACCGTTCGGTTGAGCAATTGGAGCATTTGCGGCTGACGATTTTGGGCGGTGACTGGTTGCCAGTGACTTTGCCAGAGCGTCTCCGACGTTTGGCTCCCGCCACTCGAGTTCTCAGTATTGGGGGTCCGACTGAGACAACGGTGTGGAACATTAGTTATTTGGTAGAAACTGTTGAGCCCGATTGGCAGAGTATTCCCTACGGCAACCCCATGGCTAATGCCCAGTACTTCATTTTCAACGAAGTATTAGAGGACTGCCCCACATGGGTAGCGGGGGAGATGTATTGTGCGGGAGCTGGTCTGGCTCAGGGGTACTGGCGAGACCCAGATAAGACGCAGTCTAAATTTATAGAGCATCCGCGCACTAGGGAGCGACTCTATCGTACAGGTGATCTAGGTCGCTACTTACCTAACGGCAATATTGAGTTTTTAGGGCGTGTGGACTTTCAACTAAAGTTACGGGGACATCGGATTGAGCCGGGAGAAATTGAAGCTGTACTGCGACAGCATCCAGACATTAAAGAAGCCATTGTGACGATGGCAGGCGAAGATGAGAGGCATCAGCAACTGATGGCATATGTTATTGCTAACCAAGACTCATCATCCGATCTATTTGACGTTGAAGAGACCTCTATAAATGATATTACTCGATGTTGGAATGCCTTTGTTTATGCGGGTCAACAACAAGCTCAAAAGGGTCAAGAAGAAGTTGATCTGAAAGCTTTGTCAACGGTTCGGCAGCACTTAGAAGACTTGAGCGTCGCCTATATGTGTCGTACTTTGACTCGGTTGGGTGTCTATCTTCAGCCTGGAGAGAAGCATTCTTTAGATGATTTGATTCATGAGTATAAAATCCAACCGCGCTACCGAAATCTAATTAAACAATGGCTCAGTACCCTTACTAAAGAAGGCTTATTACAGCAGCAAGGAGACGATCTTACAAATCCCTCTCCTTTATCAGCAACCTCAGTAGATGATATCTGGGAGCGCCTCAAACCCTACGCGAGTATGGATGATGCTACAGAAAAACTGTTTCTGTATACCCAACGCAGCGGTGATAATCATGTGGCACTGCTAAAGGGTGAGATAGATCCGCTAGAGTTATTTTTCTTCGAGGGGACTACTGAAACGACAGAAAGTTTGTATCAAAACCATCCTGCTGCAAACTACTTCAACAAAATTGCGGGCGAAGTATTGAGGGCGATAGTCAACAATTGGGATTCAGAAAAACCCTTACGGATTTTAGAAATAGGGGCAGGTACAGGCGGGACAACGACTTCGCTACTCCCGGTCTTACCTCCCCATCAGGTTACCTATCTTTACACGGACGTAACCACGTTTTTCATCAATAAGGCGCGTGAAAAGTTCAAGGAATACTCTTTTGTCGAATATGGCATCTTAGATATCGATGAAAACCCTCAACGTCAAGGGTATCAGCTGCATGACTTTGATATCATCATTTCCTCTAATGTGTTGCACGATGCCCACAATCTGTATAAGACATTACCCTACATGCGATCGCTATTAACCCCTAGTGGGTTGTTCTTAATTATTGAGGCGACTCGATATGATCGCCAGAGCATGACCACGATTGGGTTTATCGAGGGCTTAAGCCATCTCGAAGATATACGGGCAGAATCGGAGCTGCCATTTCTATCGTTGGAACAATGGCAGAGAAGCTTAGAGGATAGTGGGTTTGAAAAGTCTGTCTTTTTCCCCGCTATCGATTCTCCCACTCAGATTTTGGGCGAACATGTGATTGTGGCTCAGGCTCCTGCCACCATACAAAAATTTAATTCCAATCAGTTGCATCATTTCCTACAGGGCATATTGCCTGAATATATGTTGCCCTCTACCTATATTCCATTGGAGACCTTTCCCCTGACAGCGAACGGTAAAGTAGATCGACAGGCGCTCTCTGCCCTTAAACAAAGCAAACTTGACTCAGGCAAACCTTTTGTTGCTCCCCGAAATCCATTAGAGGAGACACTAGCAGAAATTTGGAAGCAGGTCTTAAAGGTTGAACGTGTTGGTATTTACGATGGTTTCTTTGAGTTGGGAGGTGATTCCTTATTAGGAATTCAGGTAATTTCTAAAGCCAATCAGCAGGAAATTGACTTGAAGCCGCGACAAATTCTTCAGTATCCCACCATTGCTGAATTAGCTTCACTGGTTGTGAGAGAGAGCACATCTCAATCCGCAAAGCATGATGCTTCTTCTGATTCACTTGTAGCAATCAAGCCTAATGGTTCTAAAAAACCCCTGTTCTGCATTCATTCATCGAGTGGAAGTGCTGATTCTTTCATACAACTATCTCGATTGATCGATTCAGAGCAACCTTTATATGGATTGCAGTCGAGGGGATTTGATCGTGTATATGGATTGCAGTCAAGGGAATTTGATCGTGAACTCGCGCCCATTCTCACAATTGAAGAAATGGCAGCTCATTACATTAAAGCTATTCAGACTATTCAGCCTACAGGACCTTATTACTTATGTGGTTGGTCTATGGGAGGAATTGTTGCTTATGAAATGGCTCAACAATTGCAAAGGGATAAACAGAAAGTTGGGTTTCTTGCTCTATTAGATATCATGGCGGACAATTGTGAGCAGCAGTTAGCAGCTCTCAGTAGCCAAACGAAAACAAATGAATCGATCGCTGAGGTGCTGTCAACCTCTCAAGCAAATGCAGCGTTTAGTGTAAGCCAGGGTAACATCCAAGCCATGCTGAACTACACACTACAAATTTATCCAGGCAAAATCACACTGATCAAAGCAACTGAACAACCTTCAGGTATTTCCTCAAACCCCGATTTCGGCTGGCATAAATATGCTCAGAGCGGCGTAGAAGTTCACGAAGTACCAGGCGATCATTTTTCCATCATGACCACTCCATATGTGAAAGATTTGGCGAAGAGGCTTAACTTTTGTCTAACAAAGTAACTCGCTTTGAGTCATTCATACTAACTAGCCCGCTTCGCTTCAAAAAACGTTTGGTGCTTTTAAAGTGATAAATAGCCATTGCTGAAAGATCTCAGACTTTGATACTAATAAGATGGAGATTACTGCCATTCTGCGTCGCCGTCTGCAAGCAGTGGATGATGCTTTCTACATCACTATCACTCGCACCCAAACGGTGGAGAAATTAGTCATACGACTCCTCACGATCTGGCTCGAATGTTGTGTACGACGCAAGGAATGGCATTGATTGGTCGAGTTCTAGATAGTGAAACGTTGTTGAAAAGCATTGTGGAATCGACGATCGCCCTGCACAAGTCAGTCTAAAATTTTTATCTTATTTTATTTAGACCGATCGGCTTAGTTTTTTTCATCGACAAGGAGATACAGCAATGGCACGTTTGAATGGTAAGACGGCTGTGATTACTGGAGGTACGACCGGAATTGGGTTTGAAACGGCTAAACGGTTTGTCGCGGAAGGGGCAAGGGTCATCATTACTGGACAGAATGCAGAGCGTTTGCAAGCGGCTGCCAAAAAGCTGGGTTCCAATGTGATTCCAGTTCAAGCAGATGTGCGATCGCTTGCAGATCTAGGCGTTCTGGCGGAACGAGTCAAATCAGAATTCGATCGACTAGATATTTTGTTTGCCAATGCTGGAATTGGCTACTTTGCCCCACTGGAACAAGTCGATGAGGCTTTTTACGACAATCAGTTTGACATTAATGTGAAGGGGGTATTCTTCACAGTGCAAAAGCTAGTCGGCTTGTTGAATGAGGGAGCCAGCGTTATTTTGAATGCTTCCGCCGGCAATGAGAAAGGAGTGGCAAGGGGGAGTATTCATTTTGCGACAAAAGCAGCCGTGCGGTCTCTGGCACGATCGCTTGCGGCAGAACTTGGCTCTAGAAGAATACGGGTCAATGCCCTGAGTCCTGGTATTGTCCGGACTAACTTTCAAGACAAATTGGGCCTGCCACAAGTAGCAGTCGATGTATTGATCGACTCCGTTACGCAAATAGCCCCTCTGAGGCGAGAAGGACAGCCACAAGAGATTGCAAATGCTGCTCTCTTTTTGGCGAGTGCCGAGTCTTCTTACATCACTGCCGCTGATCTTGCTGTCGATGGTGGCTATATGAATGTATAACCACCTATTTAGACGTATATAGAAATTAAACAAGGTGCGAATCGCAAGGGCAGGTTGTCATTTCTACCGACGATTTTTTGTAGAGCCTTGAGGTTTTTCGGATTGGACTAGCGAGGGCA
>JBCCWF010000004.1:0-44342 GCA_039194035.1 Cyanobacteria bacterium P01_E01_bin.6
CTGGGCAAATTTCGCAGATCTACTACGAAAGAATGAGGGATGTAGCCCCGCACCACGGGGCTACATCCCTCATTCTTTCGTAAACTTTGCCAAGTCGTGTTATCATTCGACTTCCTCGAATCAATACTCCTTCTAAGTATCTGGACATCATTAAAACCAAAACTCCAAAACCTGTGCCGCCCGCGCAGCGGGCGGCACAGGTTTTGTAAGGATTACGTTTAATTATGGACCTCTACTTACGTGCCTCTAGTTCGATTTCCCATCGGCGTCCAATTCAGCAACATCCGATTCAGCAGATTGTTCGTCGATAGACTTTCGTTCGTGACTCAGTTGATCAATGAGAGAAATAATTCGGCTGCCTTCTTCCAGTCCTCGATCTTCTATAAATAAAACCTCTGGAGTACGACGCAGGCGCACTCGATGACCAAGCTCTCTGCGAACATAACTTGTCGCAGAAGTTAATCCCTCCATGGTTTCACTCTTGGCCTCTTCTGTGCCGTAGATACTGACGTAAATCTTGACGTGCTGCAAATCGCCAGACACATTGACATTCGTCACGCTCACCATGCCTGCACCAACACGCTCATCCTTGATGCCAGACGACAGCATTTGGCTGACTTCACGCCTAATCAATTCCGATACTCTTGCCACACGGCGATCTGTAGCCATAGGACTCGCTCCTTCTCTTTATCAATTTATCAATCAATACAGTTCCAAGGCGTTGAACCCCATAAACATAGCTCCGCTAGTGGTGGTGTCGCTGCGGTTTTACTCACCACGAACTTTAAAAATATCCTCAGAGCAGCAATTTCATCATCAACTTTTACGCCATCGCAGCTTCCTATGCTACAGCTAAGCCCAGCATTGCGCGTAAAGTAAACGTCACAAACAGAAATGCGCCAACCAGGAAACCGACAAGGACGATCGCTGTCGTCGGTTTTTTCAAGAGCGGAATCAGAGGCTCTACAAACGTGTATAGAACACCAAGCGAAAAGCTAATGAGGTAGCGCGGATAGCGCTGTACATTTTTGAAAAACTCTTGCATGACACAAAATAAATACGAATCGTCACAACTAAAGATAGTATTGATGCAGTACGTATGATCTTAATCATGCGCTGCACTTTTCATTATGACCTGCTTTGAGAATGACAACACAGTGGATATAGGGCAACGAGGTTGAATCAATTGAACCATGTTGAAAAATAGTCGCCATTCGACTAAACCGATCGGGGATAGCCGTCGAAGCGTTTAGGGACTTGCTAGAAAATAAAGTACCAATAGAGGGGCGGTGGGCGCCGCCCCTCTATTGGGTATCTTTTTTATTTGCAGATCCCTTATTTGAGGATCGGTGCAGACAAGAAGGTCGTTTATTTCAACAGATCGTCAGATACTGGGCGTCAATATTGGCCCCGATTTTTTGTGATCAATTCAACATAATGGAGCCTTCAATGTAAATTAAATCGGTCTTGATCGTAGAAATTTAGTTTGGTCTCTCGGATGTAGATCGGATACCAATACTATATCTAGCGTCGTGAAAGATTATTTGAGATCGAGTCACTCTATCTGAGTTTGTTGCACGTCAAAAATTACGGACGAAGTCCTACGTTTGCTTAGAAAAGGTCATGTTTATCGATTTGTGTTCATTCAGATCTGGCGATAGAAAATGGGGAATGTTGACCGTAGACTATTTTCATATAAAAGCGATAAATTAATGGCATACGATATCTGGAAAAACGACGAACTGTAATCACTGAAACCTCATTAGAAATACAATGGTTTTCATTGAGGTATTAGGACTGCGTACAATGTTGCGTCGTTTATTGCACTAAAATCTTTTTGATGTTGATGTAACGTTCATTCTCGCAGTACATTTCTTTTGAATTATCCGGCACAGATTACCTCTTCAATTGAATCAATCTCTCCACCTTCAACGCAGGTTCGAGGGGCGATCGCCCAGTGCCGCAAATCATCAAAAAAATCAACGTCACCAACATCCCCCCGAATTCCTTACTCTCGTCCTTTCCTCAAGTGGGCAGGAGGAAAAAGTCGTGTACTGCCTCAATACTTGCCATACTTTCCCGAACACACCACCTATTACGAACCGTTTATCGGTGGCGGAGCCATTTTCTTTTACCTGCTACCTGGTCAAGCAGTATTAGCTGACATCAATGAAGAGCTTGTGAATGTGTATCGGTGTATTCGCAACGATGTTGAGGCAATGATTGAGCAGCTTGCTGTTCATCAAGAAAATCACTGCAAAGACTACTACTACGATGTTAGGAGCAATCCTGGGAGCCATGCGATTGCTCGGGCTGCTCGCTTCTTATATCTCAACAAAACCTGTTTTAACGGGCTTTATCGTGAAAACTCGAAAGGGCAATTTAATGTGCCCATCGGTCGCTACAAAAAACCGACAATTTGTGACCCTAGTCTGCTGCGTGCTGCATCCTGTGCACTCAAACCGGTGGCGATCGCCCATGAGCCGTTTGAAGCCATCCTTGGTCGAGCTAAAACGTCGAGCGATTTTGTTTATTTCGATCCGCCCTACTTTCCAATTAGCGCCACTAGCAACTTTACGGGATATAACCGCTATTCGTTCACGAAAGACGACCAAATTCGATTACGAGATGCGTTTGTCACCCTGGCTGAACGAGGAGTAAAAGTGATGCTCTCTAATTCAGATTGTCTCTTTATTCGAGAGCTGTATGAGGGTTTCAATATTCGAGTCATTCATGCAGCACGTGCCATTAACTCGAACGCGAAGAGACGAGGAAAGATAACAGAATTATTGATTACGTCTTACTAAGGTTTGCTCTCAATTAAGCTGCCAGGTGTCAGCTCAAGGCCTTCCACGTTCCATGAAAACTGTGAGGAATGATGCTGGGCAATCCTAATCGACCCACAGGCTCTTGATCTAGTCCATCTGCATCAAAAATCCACAGCTCGCTCGAATCGGTGTTGCCATCAAACACCACCGTCAGCACATATCCTTGAGCAGGGTGATCAGGGTGGGAGGCAAACATCGGTTCTGATGGATATCGATTGTCCCCCAAATTAGCAATCGTTAGTTTCTGTGTTGCTGGCTCAAATCGGGCAATGGCTCCAAACAACTCTCCGTCTGTATTCACATTGGGTCGCTGAATATTGAGAAAGATAGCCTCTGCATCAGCTCCTACCTCGTGGGGTTTCACGATTGGAAACTCACAGCTTTGGTCGATGAGTTCTTCTTCAGACAAAACGATTCCGGTTTGAGGGTGCAATCGAATACGCCAAAACGTGCCTTTCGTTTCAGTGTGGATCTGTCCTGTGGCCACTTCCTTCAAGTATTGATTGGTCTTAAAATCGACATACCGAACCACATCAATCACAACGGTTCCATCCGCTTCCTCATACCCATTGCTGAAGTGCCACTGAAACCAAGGTTGTGCTTCACTTCGGCTGATTTCGGTTAAACTCTCTCTCTCGACAACGATCACGTCTGTTCCCATCTGTGGCTGCCACCGCATGGCATCACAAAATGACTGTAGCCCTAACCCCACCGGAAGTAACGGAATCTGTACGGGTGGCACAAAAAAGACAAGGTATGGCCCAGCTAATACACAATCATGCACCAGTGGCAATCCTCTCAGTGGAAGTGTCGTGTGCTGCTTTACCCTCCCTGTGCGATCGCTCTGAAACAGATTAAGGGTGCTGTTCAGTCCGGGAGTGACGCCAAAATTGTAGATATCGCCAGTTTTAGGATCGCGCTTGGGATGGGCAGAATACGCCAAATTGTTGGGCAATGCTCCAGCGAAATCATCATGGCCGGAAGTTTCTAACGTCTCTAGGTCGAGGGCGTGGGGATTACCGCCTTCCCACAACGCCAACAATCGGTCTGTCAACGCTAGAACAGACGTGTTTGCAGCATTCTTCACAGGTTTGCCCCACCGCTCCCACAGCATCCCTGGAGGCGTCATCCCGTACCCACTATAGAGAAATCGATTTTGGGACTCTTCGGCTAGATAGCCTTCTGTTTTGACATAACGATAGGTGGCCCTGGCACCAACAGGAGTGATATGAACCGCCAGAATCGCACCATCTCCATCAAACCAGTGGCCTACTGGAACGCCGCCTCGATTTAAACGTCCAGGCCCATTGCGATAGAGGGTTCCGCAGAGCGTTTCTGGCAAAGAGCCCGACAAAATAGGCAGTGGTGTGAGTGGAAATTCTGTCGCCGAATGGGCGATCGCCCTTGCCCATGCAGGTTTTGTCGCGCTCATGTCTGATGGAAGGGGAGATGCTGAAACCATTGGTATTGCAAACTGTTCTAAGCAAACTGTTCTAAATCATTCGGATATAAATCATGCAGAATCTTACGTCGATACCACATCAGATGTTGATGGCAGAGACGCTTGATCGGCGATCGCCAGACAATCTTCAATTGGTAGCCGTGCCGTCATCGCCTCAACCAGATTGGTATATGTTTCGTTGTGCGTTTCTAACAGCGTCTTGGCCTTCAGGAGCGACCACCGAACTTTCACGTCAGATGCTGGCTTAGGAGGTTGAATTTGTTTCCAGAGAGTCTGAAGCTGTTGGCGATCGTCGTAGCCACCTTCTGCATCACCATAAACCATTTGCTCGGCTGCAATACCCGCCATCCAAACAGCACAGTAAGCATCCACACGCTGAACAGGAAGTTGTTCCTGGGCAAGATGGATATCCAGTTCCTGCGTGTCGAAACTTACTCCTCCTCGGCCAGGCTGTCTATTCCGAAAGGCTTCCCAGGCACTGAGCGTATATCCCGTGACTGAAATATTCAGCAGATGAGCGACTAAGAAATGGCCTGCTTCATGATGAACGATACGCTGACGATAGTCTTCAGAAAATTGGGAAAACCAATCAACAAACAGCGTTCCTCCTTGTCCTTTAAGCGCCAGAGTATCAAATGTTGCTGCGCCCAATAAGCTTGCGGTGATGATGGCTGGAACCGCTGGCGGAATGCCAATCAGTCCACCCAATAAGCTTGTCATGGTCACTGTAAAGATGGCGATCGCCACAAGATTAAGCGTAACCGGACTCACAATAGCTGCCTCATACTGCGTTGTAACCAGGAAAACGAGAGCGACCTTATTGCTCTCATTTCCTGGAGTCATATCGTTCTGATCCCTATCATTAACCTAGCGCATTGTTGCTAGAGGAGATTAAGTCGCTAGCGATAATTAAACGTAACCTTCCAACGTCTCAGATTCACTACGAAGAAATGAGCAATTGAGGCGCGCTCAGCGCGCCTCAATTGCTCATTTCTTCGTCAACTTTGCCAAGTCGTGTCCCGAATCAATATTGAATTCAGGCATGAAGCACATGGGTAAACAGCAAGACGAGCGACTTATGTGCTGTTTCTACTCGATTCGATTTCGATTTTCAATATGCTGAGTTTCTTGTGAATTATTCAGGTCTGAAAATTCTATTTTCGAGCCATGCGATTGGTGCGGAATGTGACATTGACGCCTTCATTTGATTGCTCAAGCACTAGGAGGGGAGTTGGTTTTGCCTTTTGGTCCCATCGGATGGTAGCAATGCGGCTTTGAATCGTAGGTTGCCACGTATCGTGATCAGTCGTTGGACTCATATAGGCTTCGAGACATTCAACAATTTGCTGAACAATAACTGTGGTGGCCTGGTTTGGCAGCTTTGTAAGCTTAAATTGAATGCGAAATAAGACACCCTGCTTGCTACCTGTTCGTTCAGAGAGTTTATGCTCAACGTCGAAAATTTCATCAATTTTTCGGCCTGTGCTTGCTACTCCAACTACGCCAGGAGACGATTGAGATGATCGTAGAGCCACGCTGACTTTATCCTTCACCTTAATCTTCATCTGATTCACAATGGCGAAATGAAATTGTTCCTCCTCCATGCGCATCCGAAGATAGTCAAGATTAAATTCTCGTGAGTAGATTAAGTCAGGATTTCGCTCCATTTTAGTAATCGTTTGCAGCGAAAGTTTAAGCTTCTTTTTTAATTCTCGATTCTTAAATTCCTCAAATCTCTTTTCTTTTTGAAGTGCTTTCAGTTTCTTATTAGACGTCATCGACAGAGCTACCAATGCAGCCAGTAAGATGCCGCACGATCCCATCCATAAATAATTTGTGCGGAGTCCGGCTGCGTTACTGACGACTGGGGTCTGGGCTGGTTGAAGAGTGGTTGCAACGATTGAGGTATGCATAATCGTGGAGTTGGGTAATGCGATGGTCTCTAACCTATAGGAATTTCAATGAATGTCGAGAGGTGAGGCACCCCACATCTATCGACATTTAATGTTCAAAATCAACTTGGATCGTTCCATTTGGATCGCTCCATATCAAACCGATGAACCCATGAGCCTAGACAAAAATAGTTAGGAGCCTAACCTAATGAAAGAGAATGCACCTAATGTCGAGAATGCCCTCAAAAACATATGCTTTCAACACGAAAAGTGCCCGTAAATACTTCTGAATCGGCAAAACTCCTTAACTTAATTCAGCATTTTCTCGGTTATTCAACCAAGATATTGACAGTAGTGTCTGCAATCATCATTGGCATTTGAAATTGCTGACATTCCCCACAAGGCAGGACTATGGCCGTCGCTTATGCAATATGATTGTGATCATTTTGTAACTTTTGATGCACACAGTTTGTTAAAATAGTCTTACGAAAATGAGGAAGCGGGGAATCGGAGACACTATGACTCAGAAAAAAACTGTTATTTCGCCATCGATTTTGTCTGCTGATTTCAGCCGGTTGGGTGAAGAGATTCAAGCCGTCGATAAGGCTGGTGCTGACTGGATTCACGTTGATGTAATGGATGGTCGATTCGTCCCCAACATTACTATTGGTCCTCTGATTGTGAGTGCGATTCGTCCACTAACTCAAAAGCCTCTCGATGTTCATTTGATGATCGTTGAGCCTGAGAAGTATGTTGAGGACTTTGCAAAAGCTGGTGCAGATATCATCTCAGTTCACGCAGAGCACAATGCATCTCCACACCTCCATCGGACGCTTTGCCAGATTCGAGAATTAGGTAAGCAGTCTGGTGTTGTTTTAAATCCATCTACTCCTCTTGAGCTAATTGATTACGTTTTAGAGGTATGCGATCTGGTTTTGATCATGAGTGTCAACCCTGGGTTTGGCGGACAGAGCTTTATTCCTTCTGTTGTTCCCAAGATTCGTAAATTGCGCCAGATGTGTGATGAGCGTGGGTTGGATCCCTGGATTGAAGTGGATGGTGGACTCAAGGAACACAATACGTGGCAGGTTCTTGAAGCAGGTGCAAATGCAATTGTTGCTGGGTCTGCTGTTTTCAAGGCAAGTGATTATGCAGAGGCGATTGAAGGCATTCGCAACAGCAAGCGTCCTACTCCTGAGCTTGTTACGGCTTAGTCCTACGCCAAATAATCAACTCAATTAAGATAAACGAGGGACGTATGACAGCCATACGTCCCTCGTTTTTTCTGTTCGGTTGGCGATTTTTCTATGCCTCTCGTCGTCGCTTCTCTAGAGATAGCATCATTTGCTGACGAACTAACTGAGCCCAAGAGGCAAAGTCAAAGTTGTTGTCTCCAGGTAAGGGTTTTGAAGGAAGCTGCCGGGCATTGCCTTGATTAGATGTCCACATTGTCAGTCTCCGGATGCACAAATCAGATGAACGTTCGATATCTATAGATTTCCCTGCTTTTTGAACAGGTTAACTGCATGTCAGAGACAGATGACATCCTATCGATGCGGTTGCGATCGCACATTGAACAGGTTGCTTTAGAACGCGATATTTACTTTAATCGCCTCACGCATTTTTCGGTTCGAGAATACGTGCGAGATCAACTTGCGATGCATGGCGATGTTCACAGTCATCAATTCGAGGTCAGAGGAGAGTTGTTTGAAAATTTAGTCCTCGATATTCCTGGGCATGATGGGGGTTGTTCGTCACCTGTCCTGATTGGCGCTCATTACGATGGAGTTGTAGGGAGCCCTGGTGCTGATGATAATGCGTCAGGAGTTGCTGTGTTGCTTGAGCTTGGGCGATCGCTCACGGCAGACCCACCTCCCTATCCCATTCGACTTGTGGCGTTTGATCTAGAGGAAATGGGGCTATTGGGGAGTCGTGCCTATGCAACTCATTTGAAAGGGCAGGGAGAACACCTGAGGCTGATGCTGTCTCTCGAAATGCTGGGGTATTGTGACTCGACTCCTGGATCGCAACGATATCCATTCGGGCTGAGTGTCTGGTATCCCAAGCAAGGAGATTTTATTGCTTTGGTAGGAGATGTGTTGTCGATTCGGGATATGCGACGCCTAAGTCATGCGTTTCGCCAAACTGGAACGCCCTGTGAATGGCTGGCAGCAGGTCTGAGGGGAATGATTGTGCCCGCAACACGGCGCAGTGATCATGCGTCCTTTTGGGATGCGGGTTATCGAGCAATGATGGTGACAGATACAGCCTTTTTGCGCAACCCACACTATCACACAGCAGGCGATCGCCCTGATACGCTTGACGTTGAGTTTCTTGCTCACGTTTATGTTGGGCTGGAGAAGGGAGTGCGATCGCTTCGATAGTGAGATTCGTTCAACTTCATGGAATTCGTTCAACTCGTTCAACCGAAAAGGCTACGAATCTTCAATTCCCTCAGGCAACGCGAGAGCGATGTCTACCGCCGCTTCTACATGAATGCGTGTCGTTGGAAACAGCATTACATCACTATCTTCTGTCTGAACTAAACGCTCGATTTCGGTACATCCTAAAATAATGCCCTCGGCTCCAGCCGCTACCAATTTCTGCATCACAACCTTGAATTGCTCCCTCGAAGTAGGGTTTACGACTCCACAGCACAGCTCATCGTAGATAACACGATGAATCATGTTCCGGTCTTCTGCTTCTGGAGTCAAAACTGTCAGGCCATGATGTTCAACCAAGCGACCTTTGTAAAAGGGTTGTTCCATCGTGAAGCAAGTGCCCAAGAGTCCCACTGTCTGAATCTGGGATGCTTTAATTCTTTGCGCTGTTGCATCCGCAATGTGGAGAAACGGAATGCTTGTGTGCGACTGAATCGCATTGGCTAATTTGTGCATGGTATTGGTACACAGCACAATGAAGTCCGCTCCTGCGTGTTCAAGGCTTTGAGCCGCAGATGCCATCATCATTCCGGCCTCGTTCCATTTTTCTTGATGTTGCAAGGCTTCGATTTCGGCAAAATCTACCGAAACCATGACACTTTTTGCTGAATGGAAGCCACCTAGTCGGGCTTTCATAGTCTCGTTAATGATGCGGTAATACTCGATGGATGATTCCCAGCTCATCCCCCCAATCAGACCAATGGTTTTCATCTTCGACTTTTGGCTACTAGTCGGTTTCATATTCCGATTCTAGGCTAAAGCTACTTCATCGCGAAATAATTCCAGATAATGTCATGGCTAAATCACAGCGCCCGATTGGAGAGTTGCGGCTAACTCCCTCATATTGCCCGGTTGAAAGTTGCAGTGCACCGTTGGGTTCTGGAGCATCTGTGCGCATTCAAAGTAACTGTCGGGCAGAGGAGATTCAGGCTCTGATGAAACTTGCGAAACGAGTTCTTAATAGCTCAACAGGCATAGAAAAGGTGGGCGATCGCGTTTATGAGCTAATGCAGGAGGAGTTGCGCTATGCCCAAGACCATCGATCAGGACATCACTCCAGATTTTGAACCAGATTTTGAGCAGGAATATCCCACTTGAATCAGCCTCTTTGATAAGTTTCCATATCCTCTCAACTGCTGGATGCGTACTTGGTTTGTTAGAGAAAAAACAAGATGTTATTCTTTCGTCCTCCCACCTATCGTCGTCCCTCATCGTATCGTCCGCCACCTCCACAGCGATCTCAGGGATTACGGCGCCGTGTTTCCGCCAATGTTCGGCATGAATCGCGATCGCCCAACCACGCCATAAATTATGTGTTGGAGAATCGCTTCTACGTGGAAATAGAGAACCAAATCACGGCATCGTTTGCGAGCTGTCAAGGACTGAGTGCCAAAATCACCACGACGGCGTCTCGGGAAGGAGGCGTGAATGATCAGCAGCGTATCTTCTTGGGGCCGACAAGTTTTACAGAAGTAACCCTAACAAGGGGAATGACCGATAGTCTCCTGTTCTGGAAATGGATACAGGCCACATTTACGGGTGGCCGTGGACTACGCCGAAATATCAATATTCTGACCTTTAACCAGGCCGGAGAAACGATGATGAGCTGGACCTTGATTGGAGCGATTCCCGTTTCATGGAAGGCTCCAGGATTGAAGGCGGATGGTAGTAACATCGCTGTCGAAGAAATTTCGATTGCCTTTGAGGGGTTAAAAGTCATACCGCGTGGCGGAGGCGGAGGAGCTGATGAAAGTGTTGAGCGCGATCGCCTCGGCTACTTCGGGTCATAGCGTAAACGAGAATGCTAGGGAGCGAGAATGTCAGACCCGGTGAATTCGGCAGCATCATCAACAGCATCCCAGGACATGTCAGAGAATTTATCTCGGACTCTGGTACCTGAACGGGCGATTGACCATCTTCCTCCAAATCCTTTGGGCATCAAACGTCCACTATTGGGTCGTCAACCCATTGGTATCGCATTCCTCCAACCCAAATTCATCACGCCATTGGGGAATAATGCACTTGGATTCAAGGCACCAGGCTTCCTAGATGATCGATTGTCTAACCAAAATCGATTCCATGATTTGGGCGATTGGAATCTTAGAGAACCAATGAATTCGGCTGCATCTGATGTAGCTGGTCAATGGAATTCAGAACCTCCAGCCCTCAGTCATCCAGCTCAGTTAGCTCCAGACAAATCTTCGCTAGAATATTCTGGAATGACCTCTGATGGTGGCTTAGACCGATTGTCTGAGTCATTCTCGAATGCAGCGATTCCAGCATCGCGAGATAAGTCTGGTTCGGTTTCACCCGCATTTGTTCAAAATCGACAGGCACAACTATCACCAACGGCATCAAGTCCAGCCACAGCATCCATCCAAGCATCTCCAGACCCATCGATTCAAAACCCGCTTCTGGCAGACTCAGAACGTCTCCAATCACACCAGGAAAGTCCGCAGTCCAGTGCTCATACCTCCCATCACGAGTTATCCAATCGCGATCTAATCGCGCAGTCCCACCCACAGTCCCAGGCGATCGCCCAGCCCAAATTTCCAAGCCCGCCGGTTCCAAGTCCAACGGTTCCAAGTCCAACTCGGATACCTCATCGTGATTCTGTCACTCCCGGATCTGCGCCTTCCCAAGTCACTCAGCAGGATTCTGATGATTCTGCGCCAGACTCTGACAAAACAGCCTCGCGATCGCTGATATCAGCGCGGTCAGAAAATTCCACCGATTATCCTCCTGTGAGTATTGACTTACCTGGAGAGATGTCCACTCCTCCAAGTAAGTTAGAGCCGACATACCCATCGGTTGGTCAAGCATTTTTAAATCCTGATATTCAAGCAGCGAATGGTTCAGAGCTTGATGATGTACCGATAGCAGAGCCAGATATACAAGCTCAAGAGAGCGGAGTATTCGCGAGTGGAGTGCCAGAGATTTATACACCGGAGATTCATACATCGAAAACATATCCGTCTTCAGGAGAGCCATTAGAGCAGCCTGATCTAAGCACTGGCATTCCAATCATGCAGGCTCAGGGCATTCAATCGTCTGATCCTCATGCATTAAACGCTCAAACTACAAACCGTCACGCTTCGGACATTCAATCGCTCAGTGACCAACATTACAATATTCAATCTTCAGGGGTTCAATCTTCAGGGGTTCAAGCATCTGGCATTCAGGCATCAAATACTACAATGCCAGAAGTCAGATCATCTGATTCCCCTATTTTGGACAACCCATCGTCTTCAGGGTCTTCCGCTCACCTCACTTCAGCGTTAGAGCACTCTCAGTCTGACAAAAATCCAAGCACCGACTTCTTACCTTCGGGACACACAACCATTCAGGCTAAATCTTCTGATGATGGTCATCGTTCGGTATCTCAAGCATCCAACTCGGTGGTGTTACAACCTGCTCAATCCTCTGACAATGCTGAGTTCCGTCCAATTTTATCCACCACTTCAGGAGAGAGTTCTGCCTCTAGGGCGATCGCCCTAGGCGAGTCTTCAGACCTCCCACGATCAAGCCAATCATCAAATATCTCCAAGCCTCAAACGATTGGACAATCTCACTTTGTCCAATCCGAGCAAACCGATTATCAGACTATTTCACCTCAGTCCAACGACCATCAGTCTCTTGAGAATCAGGTAACGTTATCGGGAGCGATGCAGGCTAAGAGTGAGACATCTCAAGCAATTCCATCCCCAGAACATCGAGAATTTTCTGCCACCCAAGGGGCTGCATTATCACATGGCAATCTCACTGGTAGCGATCCCATTGAGCAAGAGGTTAATGAACAAGAACAGAGTCCCGCAGTTCCACTCCAACCCATCAATCTCGCCACAGCAAAAGCAATTCTTGCTCAACAGAGTGGACAATCGGCGATCGCCCCACCTAAATCGCTCGATTCCTCTCCGGTAAACCCTGCGCGCGCTCAGTCTGCACAACCCTTGCCATTGCAATACGCTTCTGCTGATGCCCAGTCTTTGGACAATCCAACGCAACTCGTCAGCAACCAAGCAGCACCTCTGCCCAGTTTCGAGATATCGCCTCCTCAGCTCAAAATTGATTCTGGTGAGCGCCTGACTCAAGCATTTGAACCTCAAGCAGCTCAACCTCAAGCAGCTCAACCTCAGCCACTTCAGACAAAACAGCTATCTCAAGTTGACCAACCACACGATTCAAGCAACGTTCCAACAGTTGCTGTTCCTGGTCACGATGACAGGTCTGGACAAACCATCGTTGCAAGCGATCGTGAGCAGCCAAACCCTTCACAGCTGTATCAGGAAAACCAAGGGATACTTCAACGGCAACAAGTGCCAGCCCCAATCCCTGAGCCAACGTTACAGAATCCTCAACGACATCTTCAGGCTGCTGCTTCACCAGTCTTGACAGAATCCGAAGTACCAGCCTCGGCTGTGAACGATGATGGGGATCATCATCGTTCACAGCCTCACGATCTCACGACCACAACATCTCACTCCCAAGACCAGGAGAATCAAACGCCACAGGATGCTTATTCTTCAGCGATTCAGTCGTCTACGGCTAAATCGTCTGTGATTCAGCGAACATTAGATTGGATGAAACAGCAGGTCGGGCGATCGTCCGAATCTAAATCACCCCAATCTAAATCGCAACTCTCAAAACCACTGATTCAGAGAACTGACAACGCTAGTAGCATTCACCCTCATGCCAGCAGTTCTCTTGCCTCCCAACCTGAGTACCAACCAGATCTGAACACCTCTTCATCTGCCATTCCATGTGAAGCAGCTCCAGTTCAACGGTCGCAAGCATATCAAGATCCACCATCAGCAGAACTCAGTCCGACTAGAGTAGAGCCTATCGACAGTATCGACAATACAGAGTCCGTCGAGACGGTACTCACAGATGCGGCTAGCCCTGAACAGATTGCAGAGACTGCACACCATTCAGCATTACCATTTCAAGAGATTTCTACTCCAACACATCCGGTTGATGTTCAACCTGTTCAAGCACAGCTTATTCAAGAGCTTTCCAATGCAAATCAGGAACTCTCTAATTCAGAGGAACTCTCCAATTCTCAAGTTTTAGGCATAGAACGGTTGAATGATTCGTCATTGGACAATTCGTCATTGGACAATATGCCAGTCGATCGTTCCTCCGAACATGAACCATTAACATCCCCCAGCGAAAGGAACGAAGTATCAGAACTTCGACAATCTGCGATCCATAATCCTCAACACTATTCGCTTCCACCCACACAGGCTGCTTCCAATCCGCCAGCTAAATACTCGATCGAGTCTTCCGTCGCTGAGCCTTATTTCAATAAGCAGACTCGCATGGCAGGCGGTTTCGATACTCATGCTGAATACACAACACATGACCGTATCGCCAGTCATAAAAGCACAGACCATACCACTCAATCGCCCACTCAACTTTACAAAGACGCGACTGCTTACAGCATTGGATCCAACAATGAAATAAGTGATGTGACCTTTGGTAACACCAATGATGTCTCCACCCAACATCATGCAATTCTGGACTCACATCAGCTACCAGCATCTGGTTCTGCGCATCCGTCTCATTACGATAGTTTTACTACCGATGTATTTAATTCAGTCTCTGCATCCCCTAATATCCAATCTGACTCCATCTCTGTGGATAGGCCGCGAAGAGCTTCAACAAGAGCCTCAACATCCGCTATTCCGATGCAGACGAAAGCACATCAAGAGACGACGATCACCCAATACGAAAAGGGCGATCGCCCTCCATCGATAGGCCATTCAAGAGAGGGCACAGCAGGCGAGCCTGCTCACTCCATCGAAACTCATGCTTATGAAGGTGTCGGGGATACACCGGATACCGACACTCAGTTAACCAACGCTCATTTAACCGTTGCCCAACTCTTTGCGCAGGGACAGTCGATTCCTAAACTGCCGACGTCGGCAGGGGGCTTGCGCACCATCCAGCCTCTCGGAGCAGCTGCCTACATTGATGTCGATCGCGTCACTGCCCATGATACTCATATCACCAACGACCCATACCCTGCTTACACGGGGTACGGGTCAGTATCTGACAATCAGGATGGTCACGTAGACGTTTGGCAACGAGCTGTAGATGGCGGGGCTGCGAATCAGCTCCTCGATCTAAGCCAATCCTTCGATGTTGAGAACCAGTCTGGGCAAAGTTTTCAACATCCATCTCCAGTTGAACGTCCGCATGATATTCGTCCATCCACGGATATGAATATCGAGATTGGGAGTGATGGTGAGATTTTTGACTTAGTTCAATCTATTCATGCAGCAGCACAACCTGCTCAGGCGTCAGGAGTTTCAGATTTGACATCGCATCGGTCAAAGCAGACTGCGTTTCCATCTTTTTCAACGGAAACGTCATCCAAGCCGATTCAGCAAAAACGCTCAGCTCCTTCAAATTCATCGAGAGTCCGGTCATCAGAAAACGGTGATGTTGAAGGGAACGGTGATGTTGAAGGGAAGGGATCTCTCTACCCCTCCACTCCCCCATTGCCCACTCCCCCACCCCTTCCTGTTGTCAAAATTCCAGCTATCCAGCGCGCAGCCTTTGCCGTATCTATGACGCATGATTCAGGTTTCGGAGAACAGTCCACACAGGCTGAACAACCGATTCAGCGATCGCTCAATAACCCACTAACAAATGACTTTGGTTCAACCGAAGCCAATGCGTCTCAACTAGAGCGGCAAGCTCCCAATGAGCTTCAAAAACGTGAGAATCAGGCGCTCGATGTTCTCACCAAGATGGTTGAGCGAGAAGAGGAGGAGGAAGAGGATGCCGACAGCACCTATCTAGAACTCCTTGCCCGCGAAATCTATGCTCATCTGCGCCATCGGTTTGTGATTGAGCGAGAGCGGAGGCAAGGACAGTATTACCGGGGACGGTTGCCGTGGTGATGGAGTGGAGAGAGTTAAGCGGAAATGGGGTGATGTTTAAAGAGAGTGATGGGGTGATGTTTAAGGAGAATGCTTATGGTTTCTTACAATAATCAACGCAATCCATATAACGCTGGGCGGAATCAGATCCGGCGATCGCCTCGTCCTCCGGCGGCTCCGGGAGGGCAGTTAGTGAAGGCGAAGCTCATGCCAGCCCAAGGAGAGGGGGGCGGACACACAACCGTGACTCGAAATTTTTGGGGACGGCCGACCTACCAGCGCAATCCAGGACGTTCTGTCTCACCCATCGAGTTTCAGTTTAATCCCATTGAAATCAGCTTTAGTCGAAGTGTGGAGCTGAACTCCAACACAGAGGGGCGGACACGATCGGGGGTGAAGAAAATTAGCTTTGCTGGCCCCACTCCCATTGAACTCAGCATTGGAAACGCCATTTTTGACACCTATGAAGAAGGAGCGAGCGTCAAAACGAAATACACCGATAGGCTCTTGAAGGCATTGGATTTTACCCAGTTCCAGGCCAATGTGAATGGCTATCGTCCTCCCATTTTTGTGTTCACCTGGGGTCAAAATCGATATTTGCGGTGTTTTATCAAGTCGCTCACCCTAAAATTCACCCTGTTTTTGCCGGATGGAACGCCTGTACGAGCGACTGCTGACCTAAAGCTCCAGCAAGTCGAAAGAGACGGCATTACCCGCCCGAAAAAGAATTAACCCGATGTATCCCGCCCGATGTATCCCGTAGGGGCATGGCAATGCCATGCCTGTGCAGCAACTGCATCGGTAAAACCAGTCATTATGTTGAGGACAGCCCTATGCCCCGTTATGTTGCAGGATTTAAGCTCGAATTTGGTCAGGTGGGGGGAGATGTGTGGATGGCAGCTCCGGATGAGTTGATTGAAGATGTGACGCAGATTGTGGTGGAAGAGAGCCTGCATCTGCCGACGATGTTCACGCTCATTGTCAGCAATCCCTATTTCCCGGCACAGTTGGGCGATCGCCCCTGGCAGCACGAAAACCTTTTTCAGTTTGGCAAAGGTATTCGCATCGGCTTTTCTCCCAGCACCAGCGAAGCTCCTGAATTCCAGCAAGAGATCTTCAGCTATGTGGTTGAAGGGGAGATTACGGCGATTGAGTCCCACTTCAACTCTGAATCTCAGGCTCCGCTGATCATTCGAGGCTATGATATTTCTCACCGCCTCCATCGAGGCCGCCACAATCGCTCGTTTCAAAACATGAAAGACAGCGATATTGTTCACAAGCTCATGTTGGAAACCGGCATTGTGCCGGGAGTTGTTGAAGACAATGCCGGTCCCTACGGTTACAACGACATCAGCGGCATGAATGGCTACGTTTTTCAAAATAACCAAACCAACATGGAGTTTTTGCAGGAACGGGCGGCACGCAATGGGTTTGAATTGTTTGTAGAAGGCAGTCGGCTCCAGTTTCGCAAACCTGCCCCCAACGCTCCAGTTGAATTGACATGGATGGAAGACTTGCTGAGTTTTCGAGTCCGGGTGAACAGTGCTGAACAGGTGAAAAAGGTCGAGGTGCGCGGATGGGATTATGGGCAAAAGCAGGTTATTAGTGCGATTCGTGAAACAGAACAAACACTCACGACCAACGACCACGGCATCGGCAGTCAAACCAGCAGTGCGTTTAGTGGCAAACCCGTTTCCCCTGCGGTGACCGTGGTTGACCAGCCCATTTATGCTCCACGAGAAGCCGAAACCATGGCGCAGGCCATCCTCGATGAATTGGGCGAAGAGTTTATCCAGGCCGATGCCCGCGCCAATGGCAATCCGCTGATTCGGCCTCGCTGCATGGTGAAAATGAAGGACATGAGTAAGTATTCGGGTGATTACTATGTTACTGAAACGCGACATATCTACCAAAACGGATACTACACCGAGTTCAGCGTGAGGGGGATGCGCGGCGGCGACTTGATGGCCACTCTCATGCCTCCCCAAAAGCATCTCCCCCCTGGGCAAACTCTTTTGGCAGGCATTGTCACTGAAAACAAAGATCCCAAAGGCTGGGGTCGAGTGCGGGTGAAGTTTCCGACTCTATCGGAAGACCACAACAGCTATTGGGCACGAATGGTACAGGTGGGAGCAGGAGAAGCGCGGGGGTTTGACTGCTTACCGGAAATTAATGATGAGGTGTTGGTCGCTTTCGAACATGGCGACATTCATCGCCCTTATATTTTGGGTGGGGTGTGGAATGGGCGAGACAATCCCCCAATTCCGGTGGAAGACGCTATTGGCCATGACGGCACGGTGCGCCTTCGCACCTTCAAAACTCGTACGGGACACCAGCTCCAGTTTGTGGAAGAAGATAAGGGTGCTAACAGCAAGGCCGGAACCTATGTGGAGACAGCGGCGGGGCATTGCTTTAAGATGAATGATGGCGATCGCACCATCCTCCTCGACACCCCCAACCATCACCAGCTCACCTTCGACGACCAAAATCAGCAGCTAGCGCTGAAAACCCCCCAAGGGCAAAGCTTGGTGATGAAAGACAGTGCCCGAAATATCACCCTTCAAGGCACCCACTCCATCGATATCACTGCCCCCAACCGCATTACATTGTCGGTCGGTACCAACCGCATTGAACTCAGCCCCAGCGGCATCACCATCCAAAGCGGCAGTGCGGTCAATATTCAGGCTCCCATCGCCACCGTCAACGGCACCTCTAATGCCGCCCTATCCGGCTCTACCGTATCCGTCCAAGGCAACCTCATCCGCATCGGCTGATCCCGTAAGGGCGAAGCATCTGGTCAACAGTAATGCAACTACCCAAAACATATCTACCAGATGCTTCGCCCCGACCCATCGATGGAGCGCTGATCTCCTAAGGGCGAAGCATTTGATCAACTGTGATGCAGGAATCTAAGACATATCTGCCAGATGCTTCGCCCCGACCCACCGATGGAGCGCAGTATCTCGTAAGGGCAAAGCATCTGGTCAACCGTGAGGCAAGTGCTCAAAACATATCTACCAGATGCTTCGCCCCGACCCACCGATGGAGCGCTGATCCCGTAAGGGCGAAGCATCTGATCAACCGTGAGGCAAGTGCTCAAAACATATCTACCAGATGCTTCACCCCGACCCACCGATGGGGATCCAATCGGTGGGTCGAACCCCAAAATCCGCAATCTCAAACCCAAAATCGCCATGCCCTATGCAGCACGAATCGGAGACATAACCACCGCCGGAGCCACCATTACTGGCCCCGGTATTTCCCATATCCAGATTGCAGGCAAAGCCGCTGCTGTCCAGGGCGACAGCATCCAAGGCACGACGTTTAGAGGCACTGTCGCCGCTGGCTCATCCCGCATCCTCATTGCAGGACGCCCCGCCGCCTATGTCGGGTGTTCCGCTACGGGGACGAATCCCAGCACCGGAGCTTCAGCCACCACGGTCATCAACACCGGAGATACCACTGTGCAGTACATCAACCCATAAAGAAGCGATACAAAGCTGCTCTTCAAAGGAAGCCCCCTGGCACTATAACCCGACGTGATCAACCAGCTGATCGAAACTATGGGAATTTAGAGATTATGCTCTGGCAACACAACCCAAGCTCCCTTCTGATGAGATTCGTAGGCTGCATCCATCAATACTTGTGAATTGACTCCCTCTCTGAGAGAAGGTGCTGACGACATACCCTGCTCAATATCTTTCAACCAGTGATCAACAACTCGAATAAAGGGCGCAAGTCGTCCATCTGGATAGGTTTGCTTAAATTGTAAGCGTTCAGGAATGGTTTGTTCTACCAATGGCTCCCCTTGCTGACTTCCCCATAGACGAAATCCATGAATGTAGTCTTTTTGGTTATCATTGCCCAGAACCAATGTGCCGCGATCGCCATAGACCTCCACCCAATGTCCTCGCCCTTGATAGGTCACTGAACTCAACATCACCTGGCACGGAGTGCCATCTGCTAATTCCAGCCAGAGTTGACATGTATCATCGCTATTAACAGGTTTCATGGCTCCAGTTACATCAGGACGCTCAGTAATTCCCGTACTTAGATGTCCACACAGGCGAGTCACTGGGCCAAATAACCAAGCAATATAGTCAAATGTATGAGAACCGAATGCACCTAATGCACCACCACCAAGCTCTGCTTGAGAATACCAATTCCATGCCCGTTCAGGATTTGCCCGGCCAGCAACTAGCCAGTCGATCTTTATGAAGCGGTTCTTGCCAACATAGCCATCTTCTAGGAGTTCAAAAAGGCGCATCCATTCCGGGACATAGCGAAATTCAAAATCTAGACACGTCACAATGTTTGCTGATTTTGCCAACGATAATAGCTCTTCGGCCTCGATTGCATTCATCGCCGTGGGCTTTTCTAATAGAAGGTGTTTACCTGCGTGCATCACCGTTTTTGCCATCTCCGTGTGAAGGAACGGAGGTGTAGATACGCTCACGGCATCAACATCAGAAAGTTCAGCGAGTTCTTGTACGGTTGTACAGGCATGGGGAATTCTATAGGTGTCGGCGATCGCCCGTGCTTTCTCAAGGTCGCGATGATAGACTGCAACGACGTTGGTGTTGGGATGTTCTTGAAAGCCAGGAATATGAATCTTTTGACCAAACCCGGTGCCCACAATACCAATGCCGAGAGGTGATTGAGTCATCTGTAAATCAAATAGTGTTCTAATTCAAAATAGATCGAGTGTTTCAATGGTCTGGCCGTTCGTGAGATGAAGGGTTTGTAGACCAACCCGCTTTGCCCCTTCAATATGTCCCAGCGTATCGTCAATAAAAAGCGTTGTCTCTGGGTTTAGGTGGTTGTCGGACAGGACACGCTCAAAAATACTAGCATTCGGTTTGCGATCGCCCACCAAATGAGAATAATAGACCTTTTCAAAGAGCTGAGCGAGATTAGTAATTCTACTTCCAAAGCTTTCTTGCACAATTTGATCAAAAGCCTGCTTATGTATTTCATTCGTGTTAGAGAGAAGAAATATTCGGTTTTGCCTTCCAAGCGCTTCGAGTCGGTCAATCCGACTCGAAGGGATGTCAAGCAACATTGCATTCCAGGCATCATCAAAGTCATGGTCAGAAAAGTCTACCTGGAGTAATTGCCTCAAGCCCTGCCGAAATACATCTGCTGAAATACGACCTGTTTCAAATTGGTCAAACAGAGCATTCTGGCGATGCTGGGTGTAAGTTTCGGCAAAATTTAGCCGACTAAGGGTGCTAAATTTCTCAATGGTGCGGTCATAGTCAATGTTGATAATAACCCCGCCTAGATCAAAGATAATTGCCTCAATTGCCTTTACGGTCATACCACACTGGTTCTCAAAACAGATTCACTCAATCCTTCCGGCAAAATCAAAGCTATAAACCAAAAAGGTGGAGCATATTTGATGCCCCACCTGCCATGGCTATATTAAAAGGGAACAGTCTTTCCTTCCTGTTCATGTGGACTGAACTGCTCAGACCACTACAAAAACTCACAGGAATAAGATTCTACAGCTTCACTTCAATGTCAACGCCTGCAGGAAGATCTAACTTCATCAGAGCATCAATAGTCTTCGATGATGGCTGATAAATATCAATAATACGTCGATGAGTACGGGTTTCGAAGTGCTCCCGAGAATCTTTGTCAACGTGGGGCGATCGCAGAACACAGTAAATCTTACGCTTTGTTGGCAATGGGATCGGGCCAATCGCAGTAGCATTTGTTCGATTTGCAGTGTCGACAATCTTTTCGCATGATGTATCTAGCAACCCTCTGTCAAATGCTTTGAGTCGAATGCGAATTTTCTGCTGTTGAATCGTTGCCATGGTTTTCACTCAGTGATTTTGTTGTCAAGGTTCAAATTTTCGGTCTAGTCACAAGAAAAGCAATCAGCACAACATCAAACATGAGTTAGCTGATTGCTTTCCTCAAGAAGTCAAGTATGGGATGCCCCTACTTGAGGATTTTGGATACAACACCTGCACCAACGGTACGGCCACCCTCACGGATTGCGAATCGCATTCCTTGCTCAATAGCAATGGGGTTGATGAGTTCAACAGTCATCTTAATGCGATCGCCAGGCATCACCATTTCTACCGTACTATCGTCATCTGACGTGTACTGCTTAATGGTTCCTGTTACATCTGTCGTCCGAATATAGAACTGAGGACGATATCCCGCAAAGAAAGGTGTGTGACGTCCACCTTCTTCTTTTTTCAAAATATAAACCTCAGACTCGAACTCAGTATGAGGAGTAATAGAACCTGGCTTTGCAATAACCATTCCTCTTTCAATATCTTCCTTCTTAAAGCCACGAAGAAGAATACCAGCATTGTCACCAGCTCTCCCCTCATCAAGACTCTTTCGGAACATCTCGATCCCCGTTACTGTCGTCTTACGAGTTTCTCGAATTCCAATGATCTCAATTTCTTCTCCAACCTTCACAACACCACGCTCAATTCGTCCGGTTGCAACGGTTCCACGACCTGTGATGGAAAAAACGTCTTCAACAGCCATCAAAAATGGCTTGTCAACATCACGCTCAGGAGTAGGAATGTACTCATCAACACTATCCATTAAGGAGTAAATCTTATTCAACCAAGGGTCATCCGATTTTCCTGCGTCAACAGCCTCAACAGCCATTAATGCTGAACCCGTAGTAATGGGAATATCGTCACCAGGGAAATCGTAATCGCTCAACAACTCACGAACCTCGAGTTCAACAAGCTCAAGTAATTCTTCATCATCAACTTGATCTTGCTTGTTCAAGAACACAACGAGATTAGGAACATTAACCTGACGCGCCAGAAGGATGTGCTCACGAGTCTGAGGCATTGGACCATCCGCTGCGGAAACCACCAGAATAGCTCCGTCCATTTGAGCTGCTCCAGTGATCATATTTTTCACATAGTCCGCGTGCCCTGGGCAGTCCACGTGAGCATAGTGACGATTCTCCGTCTCATACTCGACGTGAGCGGTATTAATCGTAATACCACGTGCCTTTTCTTCAGGAGCAGCATCAATATCCTCATACTTACGAGACTGTGCACCACCTTTCAGTGCTAGTGCCATCGTAATTGCAGCCGTCAATGTCGTTTTACCATGGTCAACGTGACCAATAGTACCGATGTTAACGTGAGGCTTATTTCTTTCAAACTTTTCGCGTGCCATGAGTTACGTATTCCCTTTTTTCTCTGAATGTTATGCGTTCCCTTTACTTTTAGAGATGATCATATCAGCGACATTCCGAGGAACCTCGTCATATTTGCTGAATTCCATCGAAAATATACCCCGACCCTGAGTCTTTGACCGAATGTCAGTAGCATACCCAAACATCTCTGCTAGGGGGACCTGCGCCATGATCTTTGCAAGACCATCATCAGATCCCATGCCTTCGATATGACCTCGACGAGAGTTGAGATCACCCATAACGTCGCCTAAAAAATCGTCCGGAACCTCGACTTCAACCTTCATCATTGGCTCTAGAAGCACAGGAGATGCCTTCATAACGGCTTCCTTAATCGCCATAGAACCAGCAATTTTGAAGGCCATTTCCGAGGAATCGACATCATGGTAAGACCCATCTACGAGAGTCGCTTTAAGGTCGATTACCGGATACCCAGCCAATATACCAGACTCACAGGCTTCTTTCATGCCTCCCTCTGCCGGAGAAATATATTCCTTAGGAATAGTCCCTCCAACAATTTTAGAAACAAATTCAAAACCCGAGCCAGGCTCAGTAGGTTCAAGATCAATTACAACATGACCGTATTGTCCCTTACCACCACTTTGACGAATAAATTTGCCCTCAGCTCTGACCGATTGCCGAATTGTCTCACGGTAAGCAACTTGAGGCGCTCCAATATTCGCCTCCACATTGAACTCTCGAAGCATTCTGTCCACAAGAATTTCAAGGTGGAGTTCTCCCATTCCCGCAATAACGGTTTGATTCGTTTCCGGATCAACAGCTACTCGGAAGGTAGGGTCTTCTCCCGAGAGTTCCTGGAGAGCTTTTGACAGCTTTTCCATATCCTGCTTTGTCTTTGGCTCAACAGCCACAGAAATAACAGGCTCAGGGATATACAGGGATTCTAATATAACAGGAGCGTCGGCATCACATAGTGTATCCCCAGTAAATGTATTTTTCAAACCAAGTACAGCACCCAGGTCACCAGCCCTTAGCTCGTCGACTTCGGTTCGATCATCAGCTTTTAGAATAATCAGGCGGGAAATACGTTCCTTTTGATTTTTCGTGGAGTTGAGAACATAACTGCCCTTGGTTAATACCCCAGAGTAAACGCGAATGAACGTCAGCCGACCATATGGATCGGACATGATCTTGAAAGCCAGGGCCGCAAATGGCTCGTCATCCGATGGGTGCCGAATAACTTCTCCACCATTTGGTAAGATGCCTTGGATAGATGGAACTTCGACTGGTGAGGGCAAATAATCAACAACTGCGTCAAGCAGAAGTTGAACCCCCTTATTTTTAAAAGCAGATCCACAAAGCAGTGGTACCATTTGTCCGGATACCGTCGCCTTCCGAATGCCCTCCCTAAGTTCATCTTCAGACAGGGGTTCCCCATCTAAATATTTCATCATCAAGTCATCACTTGTTTCAGCAATTGCCTCCAACAACTTGATGTGATGTTCCTGTGCTTGCTCTTTCAGATCATCTGGAATCTCCACGTCTTCCATGTCAACGCCCAGATCATCGTTGTAAATTCGTGCCTGCATCTTGACCAGATCGATCACACCATGAAATTGGTCTTCACTTCCGATCGGCATCTGAATAGGAATCGCATTTGCACGGAGGCGATCGCACAACTGCTCATGAACCTTAAAAAAGTTCGCTCCAGTTCGATCCATCTTGTTCACAAATGCAATTCTAGGAACCTTATATCGATCTGCTTGTCTCCATACTGTTTCAGATTGAGGTTGAACACCTCCAACCGAACAAAATACTGCGATCACACCATCAAGCACTCGCATAGAACGCTCGACTTCGATCGTAAAGTCTACATGTCCTGGCGTATCAATAATGTTGATTCGATGATCACGCCAATTTGTAGTAATTGCAGCAGCTGTAATTGTGATCCCTCGCTCACGCTCTTGATCCATCCAATCTGTGACTGCTGTTCCCTCATGAACTTCGCCAATTTTGTGAACAACACCAGAGTAAAACAGAATTCGCTCAGTTGTCGTTGTTTTTCCCGCATCAATATGAGCAGCAATGCCAATGTTGCGTACATGATCTAGCGAAATCTCTCTTGCCACAGTTACCTCCCGTCAGCCGAAACATTACGACCCTAAACCAAGGTATAAGCGTGTCCAGCAAAGAGCGATCAATTAATGATCAATTAATACCGATAGTGAGCAAAAGCTTTGTTTGCTTCTGCCATACGGTGAGTCTCTTCACGTTTTCTGATAGCACTACCTGTTTCATTCGCAGCATCCATCAACTCGTTCGCAAGCTTCATCGCCATAGTGCGACCAGCACGTTGACGAGAGAACTGAATTAGCCAACGAAGTGCCAAAGCAACTCCACGATCAGAACGCACCTCCATTGGTACCTGGTAGGTTGCTCCCCCCACACGACGAGCCTTAACTTCAACAAGAGGTGTCGTGTTTTTGACAGCCCTTTCGAAAACTTCTAGAGGCTCAGCTCCCGTCCTTTCCTCGATGACTTTAAATGCTCCGTATACGATGCGAGATGCAAGGGAGCGTTTGCCGCTATTCATAATTCGGCTGACCATCATGCTAACAAGCTTGCTGTTATACACAGGATCAGGTTGAACGGGACGCTTTTGAGCAGAAGTACGGCGAGACATAGGCGATTAATGAACGTAGAACAAAAACTTAGATAGATAAAAACAAATGGGACAAAGTCGTCCTACATTTAGTTAGAAATTTACAAGATGATTAACTCAATGTTCTTTTAACAATGCAATAAGTGTCTTATTCTCTTCACTGTAGAAGCTCCGAATGCATGAAAAAATAAAGAGTGTTAAAACCCAGCTCATGACTTTGGTCTCTTCGCACCATATTTTGAGCGCCCTTGGCGTCTATCTTTAACGCCCGCAGTGTCCAGCGTCCCTCGAATGATGTGATAACGGACACCTGGCAAGTCTTTCACACGACCACCACGAATCATAACAACGGAGTGTTCTTGCAGATTGTGACCAATGCCAGGAATGTAAGCAGTCACCTCAAAGCCAGACGTCAACCGAACACGCGCTACTTTCCTTAGAGCCGAATTCGGCTTCTTAGGAGTAGTGGTATATACCCGGGTACATACACCTCTTCTTTGAGGGCAGCTTTTCAGGGCTGGGGATTTCGTTTTCTGCTTCGCTTTGTTCCGCTCAGTGCGGATTAACTGCTGAATAGTTGGCATTGACTAAAGGTAGTACTTTTAAGAGAGGTCACGATAATTTCCACAGTCCATAAAACTACCACTCGAAAAGGTGCATTGTCAACTTTGTATATAAGCTAATTAAGTAGCTAGCCATAATTAAACGTAACCTTCCAAATCCTGTGTCGCCCGCTCAGCGGGCGGCACAGGATTTGGGTTTTTGATTTTAATTACGTCCAGGTACTTACATGACGCAACCCTTCAAGCATTTCAAAATCCTATACGTTTCAAAACGTTGAAGATATAAAATTGAACTGAAAGATGGAGAGTGCGCAATTCAGCTTAGGAAGTAGCTTTAAGCGTGGACAATCATTATAGCCAGGTTTGGAGCAACCACAGCAAATTAATCCATCTGTTTAATCGATGGAAAATGAATTGCCACACCCACAGGTCTGATTGGCTTGTGGATTAGAAAAACGAAAACCTCCACCCATGAGATCTTCTGAATAGTCAATGTTTACGCCTTCAAGAAGCATTTGACTGGACTCAGGGATGAAAAATTGGAAGCTCTGGGAAGCCTCATCATCAACAGATGTACTAAGAGTTGTTGGTGTTTCTGGAGAAAATGAGAGGTTATAGTACCAGTCCATACAACCACCTCGAAGAAGCTCAACTTTCAGAAATGAAGCGTCTTCTGAAGATTGTTGAGACTTAAGCCGTAAGATCTCTTTAATTGCTGCAGGGCTAAAGGTAATGCTTGGTAATCCGTTCATGAAATCTGAGTTTTTGACTGCTCTAGACCTTCCTGAGATTAGAATACATCCCAATGATTCTGAAAAGTAAGTAGGTAGACACAATTAAATATAAAAACCATAAACCCTGCGTTGCCTGCACAGCGGGCGGCGCAGGGTTTATGAACTGTTTTTGAATTGTGCCGAGGTACTTAATTAAATTGGCAACAATTAACGGAAAAGACGATTTGTTTAGAAATTAGAAACGCCTGAAATGCTCAAAAATAAACGGGAGAACTCTAAATAAGTCCTCCCGCTAAGTAACGTTGCAACGTCATCATTCAACTCAATTGAAATTGAATCAAATTATAGTGACTACTTGGTTCTTGAATAGTCATCTTGGTATCGGACGATATCATCCTCACCCAGATATTGCCCGTTCTGTACTTCAATGAGAATGAGTGGAATAACACCAGGATTCTCCAGTCGATGGCTTGTACAAGGAGGTACATAAGTTGATTGATTACTGCTTAGTAATCTTTCATCATCACCACAAACAACCTTTGCTGTTCCGGATACAACAATCCAGTGCTCACTTCTATGATGATGCATCTGCAAGCTAAGGCGATGACCTGGCTTCACCTCAATACGCTTAATCTTATACCCTCGTCCTTCTTCGAGAACCGTAAATGAACCCCAGGGGCGGAGTTCCGTTGCTGCTACACCCTTGAGGGCTTCAACAATTGCAGCGTTGGAATCAGTCTTAGTTGCTTCTTTCGCTTGAACCACAGTTCATTCTCCTTCGACAAACAGAACGTCAAATGTTTAACGTTATGAATAGAAAAACAAGTGTTAATTTTTGAATCCTATATACTGAGCTAGCTAAAGCACTTCATAACGCTGTCGCGAGACTATTTAAGTTCACGCAATATGCAAACTATTAGTGAAGAACCTGATCTGACAATGGATATCATCAGCACTAAGCAATGTCGCGATTTTAAATGATGTCGCAATAGCTTGGACTTACTGTTGACAAACATAACAGATTCATCTTTGGCGGTGTCACCCGTAGATTCGCAACTTCACTCATACTTTACAGGATGAGTTAGAGACCAAGTTCGGTGAAGTTGTACTTGCCTTTACAGGTTTTCAACGGTAAGAAGTCTTCGATCACTGTGGACTCTATCAAATACAACGTGGTGCACGTATCCAGTCCAACCGAATAGCTCATGCGAATGCCAGACGTAGCGTCTTATCTATGGTCAACTCCATTAGCTCTCACAAAGATTCCGATTCCGTTATGAACGCGGGCAACTGTTTGGTTCGACTGGTTAAGGAGCCGTCCTCCCAAATACATGGATGATGCATTTCCTCCATCCAAATTAAGGGCTGCGGTTGCATCTAGATGAACTAGAATTTGTGCCATTTCACGAAGAGTAGGGCCAGCGCCGCCGATATGCTTTGGTGCGATGACCATCAAAATCGAGCCAGATGAGGTTTGAGCGATCGCACTCCGGGGTGCACGTTGTTGAGAAAAGGCAGCAGAAAAACCTTCAGCCTCAGCATTTAAGACAATGTGTCCTTGTTGAATCAACATAGGGCCAGCACCCATGGTTTGGGCATACGCATCAAAGGAGGGTGGATTGGCGATCGCCCCTGTTTGCAGTTCAGTTCCTGGGAGGAATGCGTTCGCAGCCGTTTGATACGATCGTGCCACTAGAAGGTAACCATTGGGTGGAATGGGGATCTGTTGAGAACCCGCAGCATCAATTCGTTGTTGATCAAGCACCTGTCCATTCTCGACTGCTATCACAGTTTCAAAATCGGTTAAGGGGGTGTAGTGCGTTCCCCATGCAGAGGTATAGCGTGAAAACCCTGCTTGGACATAACCGCTGTTGAGATGAAGGATGGGAAATGCTTGGCCAGTCGATAATTGAATGATGTCTTGAAGACTTAAGCGACCCAGTTGAATATCACTTAGGGTGTTCCAGGCGATCGCCCCTCGATTGAGAATCGGCCCGGAATACCACTGTCCATCTCGACGAATCGCTCCCAAAGGCAGTTGATTGTTGCGGTTGAAAAAACCACCATTAATGGCGGCGATCGCCTGCCATTGTTGAACAGTTGTCGTTAGCGGTGCGATCCCTGGCATTGACGATGGATTTGTCCATATCGGCTTGAGAAAAGTTTCTGATGCTTCGTTAGGAATGATTTCCAAGAAAATGACTGGGAATTCTTCTGTCCCTATTGGAACAATCACCTGATGCCACCATAGTCCAGGCACCCAATGAATATGCTTTTCTGGGAGACTGCCAGAATCGATATCGATAATGATGCGAGGTGGAGATGGTACCGTCCAAACACGAGCTCGTTTCTGGTTCGCGATGCCAAGGGTCAGAATGGTTTTTTGTTCCCTTGTTTCTGCCTGAATCGATCTCAGGTGATTGGTTGTGTCAATGGAAGGGAGCGAGAGTGGTGAGGGAAGACGAGCATCTAGGGTGATTGAAGCCGTTCCATCACCAGATACCGTTTGAAAAGGGGTGGGTCGATCGAGATCAATAACAAGGCGATCGCCCCAAGACTGTCGTCCATGACGAATCGCCAACACGTTTGCAGAAGGCGTGTTGATAGTGAGCACATCACCTCGCGGACGGATTCTCCACTCCTGTTGTTGAGCGAATGCTGCAATATCAAGATAGCGAAACTGCCCATCAGAAGCTGTTTGCATTACAGGTAAAGGAGCTGAGCTGTCTGAGAACCACTGAATGGGCTGTCGCTGTGGGTTGTCAGTATTCAGCATATCTAGCCCAATGTCCTGGATGAGGTGAGCATCTGGAATCAAGATGTTGTCTTCCTGCCAGCTCCATTTTCCAGGAATCACTAGACCATTTATTGAGATGCGATCGCCCTGGGCATTTTCATGACTAACTCCCATCCATTGCGCAAGCATGGTTGTTCTGGCAACCCATTGTTCTAGAAGCGATGGTAGAAAAGGCACTGAAGCCTTTGGCTGTGAGTTGATATCCAGCGATGCAGAGTTTGCTGGAGGAGAAGGCAAGAGAGGATTGAGTGAGGGTACGTCGAGGGGGGGGCGGGCATCAAGACCTCTGCTTATCCCATCAGGAGAGGCGTGTCTGTTCACCAAATCCACGCATACCAGCAGAGTCATGAGTCCCAACGTCGTAATGATTCTCCATCGTGTCCTCAGTTGGTTTTGCATAAAAATTTTCGTGGAGAGATTTTTGTGCTGTAAATAGCTAGCCATCATTAAATGTCTCCTTCCAAATCCTGTGACGTCCGCGCAGCAGGCGGCACAGGATTTGGGGTTTTGGCTTTAATGACTAAGCATTACGTTATGTCAGAAACCAATGCTAGAGACGCAGGCTAATAGATTGCAAGCTATCAATTGTTCAGAGTGACGAGATGCGGTGGATGTAAGCTGCATTAGCTGCATTAGAGTATGCCAGAAGCTCTGGTGCTAGCAGCGTATTTCAACCTATGTCAACAATTGTCAACGGTTTGTAATTTTCGTACAATCACAGAACTCATTTTTTATCTACAGGAATGAGGCACCAGCAATTCCAGATGAGTTGGTCACGATTCAATTATCTACAACAATGCAAACCTGACTCAGGGCATGATGTTTATTCAACAGACGACTTCTATTCTCCGACGTCCAGATAAAGAATATTGCATGCAATGCTGACTTGGATTCATCGTATTTGTAGTATTCGTGCCATCATCCATTAACGTTCCTTTATATAATTCTAAGAGAACGACACAGTGATGTGAGGCAAGTTGTGCATTCGTTGCGGCATCATCTGACTGGCTGCGCGACTGTGGGCACATTAAATTAGGGTCTACCAATAAGCATTTTTATGTAAGCAATGGGGTGAACCAACGGTATCACCTCTGCTAAGCGTTTCAAACGGTTGAGCAGGTATCTATGAACATGAGCATGAATCACAAACAGGGCGCAGCATCGGAATCTCTTGTCACCTATGGTGGACAACGGTGGCTTGTGGAGGAGCGAGATGCCTGCGGTGTTGGGTTTATTGATGATGTGCAAGGGCAGGAATGTCATAGCCTGATTCTAAAAGCACTGTCAGCATTGACTTGTCTCGAACATCGGGGTGGCTGCAATTCAGACAAAGATTCGGGAGATGGGGCTGGCATCTTAACAGCCCTGCCCAGAAAGCTGTTGTGTCAGTGGCTCCAAGATCAGGGCATAACGTCCCCTGAAGACGGTCGACTAGGCGTTGGCATGTTCTTTATGCCTCAAGATGCGGCTATCAGAACACAGATTCGACCTGTTGTGGATGATGTGTTGGAAGAGTCGGGGTTTGCGGTGCTGGGATGGCGACCTGTTCCTGTTAAACCGAGTGTATTAGGCGTTCTTGCTCGCGAGAATCAACCCACAATTGAGCAGGTTTTGGTGAGCGCCCCACAGCATGCAGGTAAACCTTTAACAGGTGATGAACTGGAACGAGAGCTTTACTTAGTACGGCGAAAAATCAATCGGGCGGTTGAGCAAGCACTCGGAACATCTGACGAGATCGCCGAAGAACTCGAAGAGTTTTACATCTGCTCTTTTTCGAGTCGAACCATTGTCTATAAGGGCATGGTTCGATCTGCTGTATTGGGTGAATTTTACGCGGATCTTGTGGATCCAACCTATGAAAGTGCTTTTGCTTTCTACCATCGTCGATTTAGCACGAATACCCTGCCCCGTTGGCCCCTTGCTCAGCCGATGCGTCTTTTGGGGCACAACGGAGAAATTAATACCCTTGTTGGTAATATCAATTGGATGCGGGCACGCGAAACGGATTTGGAACATCCCTGTTGGGGCGATCGCCTCAATGTGTTGACGCCTACCGTGCGACCAGAGAATAGTGATTCCGCCAACCTAGATAATGTGTTGGAGCTTCTAGTTCGCACAGGCCGTACTCCTCTGGAGTCAGTCATGATTATGGTGCCAGAAGCCTACCGTAACCAGCCTGACCTAGATGACCATCCGGAAATTGTCGATTTCTACGAATACTACAGTGGTCTTCAAGAACCGTGGGATGGACCAGCACTCCTGGTCTTTAGCGATGGAAAAATGGTAGGAGCAGCCCTCGATCGCAATGGATTGCGTCCTGCCCGATATGTTATCACCCGCGATGGATACGTCGTTGTAGCCTCCGAAGCTGGAGTGGTGCCGATTCCAGAAGAAGACATCTTAGAAAAAGGACGTCTTGGCCCAGGTCAGACCATTGCTGTTGACTTGGAACATCACGAAATTCTAAGGAACTGGGATATTAAGCAACGCATTGCCCATGCGCAACCTTATGGACTGTGGCTCCGCGACAATCGACATGAGTTAGACGCTCAGCCGTTTGAAACAGAGCCTCAGCTTGACGGAGTAGAGTTGCTGAAGCAACAGTCGGCATTTGGCTACACCAGCGAAGATGTCGAGATGATTATTGAAGCAATGGCAGGTCAGGGTAAAGAGCCAACGTTTTGCATGGGAGATGACATTCCCCTCGCGATTCTATCGAGCAAGCCTCGACTTCTCTACGACTACTTTAAGCAGCGCTTCGCCCAAGTGACGAATCCAGCCATTGATCCCCTGCGGGAGAGCTTGGTAATGTCCTTATCCATGCTGTTGGGGGCGCGAGGCAATGTGCTAGATGAGAAGCCGGACTATGCACAGCAAATTAAGCTGAATAGCCCTGTTCTCAACAATATGGAACTGGCTCAAATCGATCAGTCTGGGTTTCAAACGACAAAACTATCAACGCTTTATCCTGTCTCAGCAGGGACCCAGGGATTGAAGCAGGCGATCGCCACGCTTTGCAAACAAGCGGATGATGCGGTCAAGCAAGGTACCACTATTCTGGTGTTGAGCGATCGCCTCCGCCCAGACGGCACGACTGGCGGGACGAGTGACACATTTACCTATCTACCGCCACTTGCAGTTGTGGGAGCTGTTCACCATCACCTGATTCATCAAGGACTTCGCATGAAGGCCTCCTTGGTGATAGACACAGCCCAATGTTGGAGCACCCATCATTTTGCCTGTCTGATTGGCTATGGCGCGAGTGCGGTGTGTCCTTACCTGGCTCTAGAATCCGTACGCCATTGGTGGCGATCGCCCAAGACTCAAACCTTGATGGCGAAAGGGCGGCTGGAGTCAATGGACATCAACGTTGCTCAAAAGAACTACCGTAAAGCCGTTGAAGCCGGGTTGCTGAAAATTCTCTCGAAGATGGGAATTTCCTTGCTATCCAGCTATAACGGAGCACAAATTTTTGAGGCCATCGGCATTGGAGGCGACCTTCTAGAAACAGCTTTCAAGGGAACTGCATCCCGTATTGGAGGACTCACCCTTGAGGATTTAGCCCAGGAAGTCATGGCGATTCATCACCGGGCATTTCCTGAACTCACCACCAAGAAGCTTCAGAACTTGGGCTTTGTTCAGTATCGGCCGGGTGGAGAATATCACATGAACAGCCCGGAAATGTCGAAGGCGCTGCATAAGGCTGTTGCAACCAAAGCTCATGATCATTATGAGGTTTACAAGACTCATTTAGCCGAACGTCCCCTCACAGCCCTGCGCGACTTACTCGACTTCAAGAGCGATCGCCCTTCAATTTCAGTAGATGACGTAGAGTCAGTTGAGACAATTGTTCAGCGATTCTGCACCGGGGGGATGTCGTTGGGTGCCCTCTCGCGGGAAGCCCATGAGACGTTGGCGATCGCCATGAACCGCATCGGAGGCAAATCTAATTCGGGAGAAGGGGGCGAAGACCCGATTCGCTTCAAAACTCTAAGTGATGTAGATGATGCAGGTCATTCCCCATTGATGCCTCATCTACATGGTCTCGAAAATGGAGACACGGCAAACTCAGCCATCAAGCAAATCGCCTCGGGTCGATTCGGTGTCACACCGGAATACTTAATGAGCGGCAAGCAGCTTGAAATCAAGGTCGCTCAAGGAGCAAAGCCAGGAGAAGGGGGACAACTCCCTGGCAAGAAAGTGAGTCCATACATTGCTATGCTGCGGCGGTCAAAGGCTGGAGTTCCGTTAATTTCGCCACCCCCTCATCACGATATCTACTCTATTGAGGACTTAGCACAGCTTATCTTTGACTTGCATCAAATTAATCCTGAAGCAAAAGTCTCTGTGAAGTTGGTCGCAGAAATTGGTATCGGCACCATTGCGGCGGGTGTTGCCAAAGCAAATGCCGATATCATTCAGATTTCTGGCCATGACGGTGGGACAGGCGCATCGCCTCTCAGCTCCATCAAACATGCTGGAACTCCTTGGGAGTTGGGGGTCACAGAAGTTCACCGCGTCCTCATCGAAAATGGATTGCGCGATCGCGTCTTGTTGCGAGCTGATGGTGGCCTCAAGACTGGGTGGGATGTGTTGATGGCGGCCATGATGGGGGCAGAGGAATATGGCTTTGGATCCATTGCCATGATTGCGGAAGGTTGCATCATGGCACGGATTTGCCATACCAATAACTGTCCAGTAGGCGTCGCAACCCAACAAGAAAAACTGCGTAAGCGCTTTTCCGGAACGCCTGAGCATGTGGTCAACTTCTTCTATTTCATTGCGGAAGAGGTGCGATCGCTCTTGGCACGGTTGGGGTATCGCTCGGTGAATGAGGTGATTGGTCGCTCTGACCTGCTGACAATGCGAGAGAACGTGACGCTAACCAAAACTCATGCCTTGAATTTGAACTGCCTGCTTCGCCTGCCCGATGTGCGGGAGAACCGGAGTTGGTTGAACCATGAAGCGGTTCATAGCAATGGCCCAGTACTAGATGATGAGTTGCTCAGTGATCCTGCCATTCAATCGGCGATCGCCAATCAGGGCAGCGTTACGAAAACGATGGCGGTGGTCAATACCGACCGGACGATTGGAGCTCGGTTGTCAGGGGCGATCGCTAAAAAATATGGCAATACTGGATTTGAGGGACAAATTACGCTCAATCTGACCGGAAGCGCTGGGCAAAGCTTTGGAGCCTTTATTCTTCCTGGCATGACGCTCAACCTGGAAGGGGAAGCAAACGACTATGTCGGCAAGGGGATGCATGGCGGTGAAATTATCATCACCCCTCCAACCAATGCCTCCTATAACCCAGCTGAAAATGTGATTATTGGCAACACCTGCCTCTATGGAGCCACAGGCGGAATCCTCTTTGCCAATGGTCAGGCAGGGGAACGATTTGCTGTCCGAAACTCGAAGGGGCAGGCTGTCATTGAGGGAGCCGGCGATCATTGCTGCGAATACATGACGGGTGGAGTCGTTGTGGTTCTTGGTCGTGCAGGACGCAATGTCGGTGCTGGAATGACGGGTGGTCTCGGCTACTTCCTCGACGAAGACAATAACTTCCCTGCGAAAGTGAACCCTGAAATTGTCAAGCTTCAGCGGGTGATCACGCCTGCAGGAGAGGTTCAGCTCAAGTCCTTGATTCAGGTTCACGTTAAGCGGACGAACAGCGCGAAAGGAAAGACGATTCTGGAAAACTGGTCAACCTATCTGCCTCGGTTCTGGCAGATTGTTCCTCCGTCAGAAGCTACAACTCCCGAAGCTAGTGCTGAAGAGGCTGTTGAAAAAAAGGTGCTGACACCAACAACTTAAGTATGACGACATCGCTAAGGAATGACACTTAAAGAAACCGGAGATATTTCATTCCTGTTCCTAAATTTTTGAACGAATGAGGTGCGATTACTGAACGCTCGCACCTTGTTCGTTCAGTAATTGTGATTGAGACTGGAGTTTAGACTCAGCAGAATTTCCCTTGGTTTTTAGCGTTGCTTATCACTGGGAATGCCGTTTATTGTCCCTATCTGATAAAAACCGATCAGTTATGCGGTCACGACTTGGCAACATTTACAGAAAAACCTGGGTTTCTTCGTTGCAATTTTGAGAAGTTTGCCAAGTCATGATGTGGTTCAGAAAGGGGTAGTCCATTTATGTAAAGGGCAGAGAAAAATAACTGATTCTGGGCAGTCCTTAGTTGTCTAATTTCTCCAGTTTATGCCTAATATTCTCCATCCTTTAGGAAATATGACTATCCAGAATGGAATGATTTTCAATGCGTCTCGCCATGGAGCACCGCCTTAATGTGGGCTTTAGAGCATGAGTGCTTGATAGTCGTAACTGTCTGATTTTCCTAGCTTATTGCGTAGCCAGGTGCAACAGTTTTGAATCGGAGAGCGGTGAATAATTCCGAGGGCTCGATCGTAGCTTTCATGGGCTTCACGGTATCGATTTAAGCCATGCAATGCAAGACCTCGAAACTTCCATGCTTCTGTATGGTTTGGTTGATAGGTTAGAGCGCGATCGCAGCTTGTGATTGCAGCTTCATAACGTCCTAAATAAACTAAAACAACTCCACGAAGTGTCCAAGCATGATAATCCATCAGATTGAGAGCAAGTGCATCATCTAAAAATCTTAAAGCCGTGGCATAATCTGCAGACTCTATCAATGCAACAACGTCTTCACAGATTGATGAGAGTTGATCCCTACTAGAGAAATGTGCAGATGAGCGAGAAGAATTAGAGTACTTGTTAAAGGATGGAATATGCATTTCAGGATTCTCCTCAGGAATTCAAACTGTCTACTAAGTGGCGATCGCTGTTTTAGGGGCACAAGGTAAAATTCTCGATTGAAGAAGTGATTGGATAAGTAACGTCACCGCTTTTAGACATCAGCAGAATTAACCCTAAAAAGATATGGATGTAACAAGTATTTTCCTCAATGCATCCTCTTTTTTTATCATGGGCTCAGAGAATGGCATTTCATCAGAGGCTGCGTACAAATATACGTATTTTTTGATACACGTTAAATATTTCATAAAGCCTGCTGATTCTCCGTGATGCTGACCAATGTAAGTTGTGAGATATTCAAGAAGGTATGGTGATGTGAGTCACGATGACATCTTTTTTTCACGCAGACTCGTAACTACTTTGTATGTAATGCTTCCTACAAGCTAGTTTCATTGGACTGTTGTCGATTTACCTCGGCTTCATATACATGGATTGGTTATCCAAATAAATGACTCGATCGACTTACAAATAAACCCACAAAAATCATTGTGATGACTCTTGTGGGTATGTCCACCTGACAAAATTGGTTTCAACATCAATGAGTGGCGTTAGGTGAGGAATAGGATTGGAACAGGCTGACAACATGCCTGTCCCACTATCACGATGTCCTCAAAGACGATTCATCAACGAAGGAATGAAAATTTAAAAGCCAGAGATAATTTGGTGATGGTAGCGTGCCACCACGAAAATACTTTCCGGTTCTATGTCATGCCAATTCTAAGCATTCGACGGCAGACTTCGAACATTGGAACGATAGGCATTTTCATCAAGACCATCTCCGACATTTGCAGTCGCAGGATCAATCTCAGCTTGTAAATCTCGAATACGGCTGGATACAGATGGATGAGTACTCAAAAAGGTTGGTGGTGACCCCGCAGATAATAGCTTTTCCATAAATGCAACCATTGCAGATGGTGCATATCCAGCACCTCGAAGATTTGAAAGCCCTAGTTGATCAGCTTCTCGTTCGTCTGCACGGCTGTTGCGACGTCTTAGAGCAAGATCAACCCCAATATTGACAGCGACGCTCTCATCAACTCCTGCTGCCGTCATTAATCCTTGAGCGATCGCCAGCTCTCTCATTTGCTCAATTGCATGGCGACCCGCAATGTGACCTATTTCGTGACCGATAACGCTAGCCATTTGTGCCTCATTATCGGCTGCTCGTAACAGACCCGTCGTGACATAAACAAACCCACCCATTGTTGCGAACGCATTAATTTGCTCGTCCTGTACAACTTGGAATGTGTAAGGAATATCTGGTCGTATGCTGGTCGGAACTAAGCGCTGCCCAACCTGATTCACATAACTGGCAACTTGAGAATCGTTGTAAAGGGTGAATTCTTCATTGACCAGTCGTTCGTTGATTTGCCCACCAAGTTGTATCTCTTGTCGGTCAGATACATTTGAAAGTTGAATCACCTGAACGCCACGAATCAGTAGTTCTAGCCATGAAGGAATTGCCGGGGCGGGCCGAGCTGCTCCAAGAATGATCCCCAAGGCAACAAGGAACGATACAAACGTGTAGAACCAACGACGACGCAGGTAATTCGTGAATTCAAAGATGGGGTGAAACATAGGTCAGCGTGTAAGTAACATCGAAAACATGAGTTTTTGCGAGTGGATGAAGACTGATGAGATGTAACTATAGAACAATTTTGGTAGTCGCTTTACCCATATGTGGAATCACTGAACAGCTCCAATTGAAGATGCGCAGTGGGGCAAAATCCTTAGCATGACATCCTTCTGGCAAATAAACTCCTAGAAGCACATTGAAGTTGTGGAGTCACCCTTTTAACTTACATGATGTCCTAATCGTCAAACATTTTGAGCAATTTGGGTTGATATGTATGACGATTTAGGGGGTGTCCATCGTCTGGATTCTCATCCATTGACATCCGAGATCCCCGTTCTTTCATCGCAAGCCGACACTCCTCCCTTCAGCGAATTTAGATGCGCAGCAATTGCCCTTCATAAATTTTGGGTCTTAGCTCTTACGGACTCATGCCATTTAGCTGCTTTTTTACGAATTTCACTCAATTCCTCACTGTCCATTTTATTAAGATTCGCCAAAATTAGGTTCATGCGCCCTTGAGACTTGAGCTTGTCACGATGGCGCTCTAAGAAGTCCCAGTAGAAGACGTTGAACGGACAAGCATCATCCCCGGTTCTGGCGCGATGATTGTAGGTGCAATTCTTGCAGTAGGTGCTCATTTTGTTGATGTAGTTTGCTGAGGCTGCATAGGGTTTTGATGCCAACATCCCACCGTCAGCAAACAACCCCATCCCCAACACATTTGGTTGCATCACCCAGTCATAAGCATCAATAAATACTGCATGAAACCAGTTTTCAACCTCTTGGGGAGAGAACCCGGCAATGAGGGCAAAGTTGCTAAGTACCATCAACCGCTGAATATGGTGAGCATATCCAGTCTGTTCAACTTGCTTGAGGATTTGATGCAAACAGTTCATGTCGGTTTTATCGGCATCCCAGAAAAATTCTGGTAAAGGATGCTGATGGTCAAACCAGTTGCTTTCGGAATAATCCTCCTCCAAATAGTTGTAGAGACCCCACATATATTCCCGCCAACCTAGTACTTGGCGAATAAATCCCTCAATGCTGTTCAACGGCACATTCTGTTCGTGATATGCCCGCTCAACGGCATGAATTACCTCTAGGGGCTGTAATAACCCGATATTCAGATAAGGAGAGAGGAGAGCGTGCCACATGGTGTCTTCTCCAGTGACCATCGCATCTTGGTACGGTCCAAAGGTTTCGAGTCGCACGTTAATGAAGTTATCTAATACGTTTAGTGCCTGATCACGGGTCACTGCCCAGTGAAACGGTTCTAAATCCCCATAGGTGGAAAATTTCTGAGCTTTGACCCATCCAATAACGTCCTGTGTGATGGCATCTGGTTCAAACCAGAGAGGGTCAGGAGGATTGATTTTTCCCTTAGGTGGGTTTCGATTGTCTTTGTCGTAGTTCCACTGCCCCCCTTCTGGGTCATCCCCATTCATCAATACCTGAAATTGTTTGCGCCCCTCTCGGTAAAAGCTCTCCATCAGCAAACGTTTTCGCTTTTCAGCCCACTGATGAAAGCGATCGCCTGTCCATAGAAAATGATTATTGGGAATGAAGGTGATGGGACACGATAGAGCCAGGGAGTGAAGCAACTGAGAAAACGGGCGATCGCTCGGTGTCATAATCAACACCTCGTTGAGTTCATATGCGTTCACCCAAGCCTGCAACGGGGTTTCAAAGCCCTCAGTAATCTCATAGGTAACCTGCCAGCCTGCCTGTCGCAATTCTTCAGCAAAGTGACGCATTGCTGACCAAACCAACACCAATTTTTGGCGATGGTAGGGGCGTTTCTGGCTATGTTGAGCAGATTCAATGAAGAGAACCCGTGTCTGTTCCTTTTGGTCTTCACACTGACTAAGGGCGGCCTGTCCTGTCCAAAGCTGATCGCCTAAGACCCAAATCCCGGTTGTCATTGTAATGATCAGCCCTCTGGAAGATTAGATGGTGTTTTCTTAAACAAGAGCTGGAGTCCGAGGAGAACAAGTCCAACGGTTGTAATCGCAAAGATTCCGGTGCCCATCGTTGTGACACCAACCACCAAGGTTCGCACGAGAACAGAGATCTTTGTGGCAAGGGCATTACCAACAGGCACAGGCTTTTCGGCAAAGGTATGGGCGATCGCCATGGTCAGTGAATACATCCCATAGGTGAGTGGCGCGGCAATAAATGCCCCCGTGAAACACCTCACAGGAGTCGGTTTTGATGATATTGATTGAGCTGGCTCTCGATCTGACACATTGACAGAGTCTGTAGAGGAATCAGGCATAACAAAAAGTAGGATAGGGGAATACGCAGTACGTGATTTCAGAATACGGTCATTTATGGTCACTGACTTGTATTCTAAGTCGGGACAGCCTAGAGCGCAGCGCCCTCTGATGCAGTTTGATTTTTCTTGGTTTAAGTGATAAGTCTGCTCATGGAGCAATCGGAATCATAAAAGGAATGACTGGTGTTCTACGGTGAAATCAGCAGGTTCTCTTAGATGGTGAACTCGTTCCTTAGAAAAGGTTTCGGAAAAATTCCATTCCATGCCCTGTTCATACTAATTTCCTTGGATTCAGTTCACCGATGCATATTGAATGGCAAACAGCCAAAACTTACGAAGACATTACGTATCATAAAGCTGATGGTATTGCCAAAATTACAATCAATCGCCCCCACAAACGTAATGCGTTTCGACCCAAAACCGTTTTTGAACTATACGACGCCTTTATTAATGCTCGTGAAGATTCCCGCATAGGCGTCATTCTGTTGACAGGAGCAGGCCCCCATACCGATGGTAAATATGCATTTTGCTCAGGGGGCGATCAGAGCGTACGCGGCCATGCTGGGTATGTAGATGAAGACGGTGTTCCTCGGCTGAACGTACTGGATTTGCAGCGGTTAATCCGTACGATTCCCAAAGTCGTGATTGCGTTGGTGGCTGGTTATGCCATTGGAGGAGGACATGTGCTTCACATACTCTGTGATCTGACCATCGCAGCGGAAAATGCCGTGTTTGGACAAACAGGGCCAAAAGTCGGCAGTTTTGATGGCGGTTTTGGAGCGAGCTATCTAGCCAGAATTGTAGGGCAGAAAAAAGCAAGGGAAATTTGGTTTCTCTGCCGTCAATATGATGCACAGCAAGCTTTGGAAATGGGTCTAGTCAATCATATTGTGCCAGTTGAACAGCTTGAGATTGAAGGGGTTCAATGGGCAAAGGAGATTCTAGAGAAAAGTCCGATTGCAATTCGATGCCTAAAAGCCTCATTAAATGCAGACTGTGACGGACAGGCGGGTCTGCAAGAACTTGCAGGGAACGCTACGATGCTCTACTACATGACAGATGAAGGTGCAGAGGGGAAACAGGCGTTTCTAGAAAAACGCAGCCCAGACTTCAAGCAATACCCATGGTTACCCTAGCAATGATTGCATTGCCTTATCCGTTGTCGGAAGGGGTGCTCATGAATGGAGACGACTGCGTCGCCATTCGTGTTTTCCGCGTACAACCATATTCCCCATACTCAATTGTTTGATGTCCTCCTGTATCAAGGTGAATACACCAGGGGCGCTCAAGTAAATAATTAGTAACGGAGGTTGTGGTTACGGTTGTCACTGTAGCGATCGCGATGGCACATAAAAATCGACTTGCCACTGGGAAACACTTCCTATCTCTACATCGCTGTACATCCCAACCTTAAAGAGAAACATGGAGCATTGCTCCAGGGCAAATGGGGATATTCTTTAAATAGCTTTTATCAAAAAATAGGTAGTCATACTGAGGTAATAACGCATAATAGACAAATTGTAACGATAAAAATACGTTAATAAGGACTCCTAGACCTAAAAAGGGCGATCGCAATGATTTGCAAAGAAGGTGCGATTTCTCTTAGGCTTATAGCGGGCAACCTAAAAGCTGGGGTGCAGATTTCATTGTTCCTCTGTGCTCTAAAAAAATTGCTGGTTTAATAAGGCTCCATTTCGTGTGATTTATAGCTATCTTCGTAGCTAGAGGTAATCAAAGGACGTGGTTGTATCGGCACATGATAAGCACTATACAGAATGCTTCGTTCGATCTGTTGCCACAACAGCTATCGTTTTCATTTTCTAAGCAATATCACTTACGCGTGGGTACAACATCTCATATGAGTCTTCCTCCATCTGACACCCCTCTCTATAACTATCCACTGCCTGATATCGAGCAATGGCTTATTTCTCACGGGTGTGCAAGAAAAGATGATGAACGACATTGCTGGCTGCTTGAAAAGACAACCTGGAATGCTGAAATCTGTCTAGATGTTGATTCTATTTGTGTCCGGTATATTGCTGCCCGTGAAGGCGATGATGTTCAGCGAACCTTTAAGTATTCCCTGAGCCGAGATGATTTAGACGCGGCAATTTTTTCAGGGCCTTAGGTTTCATCCTTAGAAAATTTACAGGTTGAATTGGATCTTGCTCAATTCTACGAAGATGACTCTTGCTTGCTCACACGCCCAAAGCGGCGATCGCGTTGCTGGTAGGACTGTAGAGCTTGATGAAACGCAAATCGATCAAAATCTGGCCAGAGTGTATCAGTTACGTATAGTTCAGAATATGCAGTTTGCCACAGTAGAAAATTACTGAGTCTCATCTCGCCACTTGTCCGAATGAGCAAATCAGGATCTCTTGTACCTGCCGTGTAAAGGTGCCTTTCGATCATTGATTCATCGACATCATCAGGAGTTAAAAGTCCTTGATGAATCTTTGCAGCAATTTGTCGACAGGCATGAGAAATTTCTTGTCGTCCTCCATAGTTTTTAGCAATCGTAAATTGGATGGCAGTGTTGTTCTGAGTGGCTTCCATTGAATGACGAATCATCTGTTGAAGTTTTTGAGGCAGTTCATCCAAATGGCCTACAAAACAGATATGCACATCTTCTCTAACCATTTCATCTAATTCTTGACGGAGAACTCGTTCAAAGAGAGTCATGAGAAATTCGACTTCTTCAAGTGGGCGACTCCAATTCTCAGTAGAAAATGCGTAGGCCGTCAGTGCATCGATGCCCCAGTCTTTGCAGCAGCGTAGAAGTGATTTGAGCGTATCAACACCTTTACGATGACCAACACTACGAGGTAACCCACGACTTGTTGCCCAACGTCCATTGCCATCCATAATGACAGCCACGTGTTGGGGTAAACGCTCACGGCTTAAATCACTCGGTAAGTCTTGTAAAGCAACGTGCTTTGCTGTTGTCATGTGTTTTCCCAAAGCGTATCCCCTTCTCCTGCCATAGCGTAGCAATTTATGAGTGTAATATTCTCCTATAAATCTATCTATCCGGATGTCATCATTAGATCAAGCATTCATTTTTTAGGGTCATACATTGCAGTTTTAGCCTAAGAACAGGTGTAAACGCTCTATCGTTTTCTTTCCTTAAACAGTGATAAGCACAGATGAATAAGCTGAGACAAGGTAGCCAGTGCTCCGGCAACTAATTGTTGCCACAACCCTCGCAATTGAGGTGAAACAACTTCACGCTCAGAAATTCTAGAAAATCGAATCCGTAAGAGTTCTCGAAGCTTGCTACTGGTTAAAGGACGATTTAACATACCTCGTTCAGCAATTGAAATTGACCCTGTTTCTTCAGAGACGACAATACATAGACATTGCTCAACCCTTTCTGTAATACCCATAGCAGCCCGATGACGTGTCCCCAGTTGCCGTGATGCATCGCGTTCAGAAATTGGCAAAATAACGCCTGCGGCCACAACACGGGAATCACGAACAAGTACAGCACCATCATGGAGAAGGGTTGTTGTTTGAAAAATAGTTTGTAGGAGTTCTCGAGAAACTTCAGCATTAATACGAACACCAGGAACTGAGAAATCACGTTCATCAATGGGGCGATCAGTTTCAAGAATAAGCAATGCACCAGTTCGATTCTGAGATAGGTCTTTGATGGCATCTACAATTTCATCAATCACATCATTGGATTGTGACGACGATTCTTTAGACGGCCTGAACAGACGGAGAAAATCTCCTCGACCAATATGCTCGAGGAGTCGTCGAAATTCAGTTTGAAAAATGAGGCCCATGGCAACAGCACTGCCAATCACCAGCTTATCCAAAACAAAGGCGAGAAATTTTAGCGTAAGCAGATTGCTTAACCCTGCCACAGCTACCAGGATCACTAATCCTAAGAACTGATGAAAAGTTCGCCGATCTCGAATGAGCAGCAATAGAACATAGATGAGAAAAGCAACCAATGAAAAATCGATCACATAAACTAGCAAGGACTGAGTCCAGCCAGAGTTTGTCAGCCATTGCTTGAAGAAAGAACCCATGTGATCAATATAAAGTTGCTTCCGTGCACCAACTCCAGACAAATACGTTGTCTTAGTTCACAACATGCTTCATCAGAGCGGAAGATTTTGATTATCCTTTTTCCCTCTGCGTTTGATTATCCTTCTGGTTATGAAAAAGGATGATAATGACTCGTCAAATATATGAATGTTGTTAGTTTATTTCCTCACATTATTCTTAATGTAAGTCGTCAAACTGATTTGAGCGATGAAGCATGTTAAACGTTCAACTTAAAGAAC
>JBCCWF010000005.1:0-43101 GCA_039194035.1 Cyanobacteria bacterium P01_E01_bin.6
ATCCTGTGCCGCGCGCGCAGCGGGCGGCACAGGATTTGAGGTTTTGCTTTAATTACGTCCACGTACTTAGCAAGTGACCTTTAGCAAGTGACGGTATCCCTAGTCTATAAAGCCCCAAATTAGCCCTGAAAATAACCCCCACGATCGTTGGCCATGAGCGAGGGGCTTGAAGACATCTATTGCAAAAAACCTGAGGGTCTTCGGTCTTCGCGCCCCGATTGCGATGAGCACCGTACCACTGACCCTGATCAGGGTGCTGATATCTGTAACGTTTGTTCTGTGTTATCTACCCTCCAAGTCACGATCACGGTATACAAGCTAAAATTCACCACACCACTCTTTTTGTGCTTGACTAACATGCATACCGATACCGATATAGATTGGTTGATCAGGATGCCCCTGTGAAGAGAGATGAGGATGTAAAACAATGCAGAGATTTAATCGAACAACTCCACGACGTTTAGGGCTTTTGCTCAGAACAGGCACAGTGAGTCTGATGACAGCTGTGGCGATCGCCAGTTGCATGGTTTCCTTCTCTACAAAGGTTTCCAGCCATACGCTTTCTGTTAAGTCTGACCTGACCCGTCAACCCAATCAAGAGGATGTCGACCTCTCCCATGAATGGCGATTAGCCACCGACGCCGAGGAAGACGCCCAATGGGACTATATCCTCACCAGCCCCATGGGAATTGCAGCCCTGAATCAGCTCGCAATCGAAGGGTTCATCAGTCCACTTTGCCCAAAAACGTTTTACATCAACGATCTCTATGGGGGCTTTCAATCATTGATGGTTGTCCAATGCCCCGATCCTCGTGGGGCTTCCATTGCCGTGGGCTATGACGAAGTCCATGTCATTTTCAATCGCTTTGAAACCAATATTGAAGGATTTGACATTCAACGATTGGGGGAATCCTAACATTCATAGGCTTTCCAGGTAGAACAAGGTGGTTCTGTGCTGGCAATCAACTTGCCTCGGGAAATGACATAGCGGACGGTTGCCCGACGACGAATGGCATCGTAGCGATCGCCCGCATCAAGCACCACAACATTGGCGGGCTTGCCTTCCTCAATTCCATACTGGTCTGTGACATGAAGAGTTTTTGCGCCATTCCACGTGACCATGTTGTAGCAGGCGTCAATTTCCTCGGTTCCAGTCATCTGGCAAATGTGAACCGCCATGCTGGCCACATCCAGCATGTTTCCAGTGCCAAGCGGATACCAAGGGTCTTGCACACAGTCATTGCCCAAGCTGACGTTTAACCCGCGCTGCCACAGCTCTTTCACCCGCGTGACGCCGCGTCGCTTGGGATAGGTATCTGTTCGGCCTTGGAGGGTAATGTTGATGAGCGGATTCGCAATAAAATGAATGCCAGCTCGGTCGAGAAAACTCATGAGCTTGAACGCATAGGCATTGTTGTATGACCCAAATGCGGTCGTATGACTGGCAGTCACGCGATCGCCCATATCTCGACGAATCGCATTCGCCGCAATGACTTCTAGAAACCGAGATTGATCATCGTCAATTTCGTCACAATGGACATCAATCAGGCGATCGTATTGCTCTGCGAGGTCAAACACGCGGTGCATCGACTGGATACCATCGTCGCGAGTCAGCTCATAATGAGGAATGCCTCCTACGGCATCGGCCCCCAGCTTCAGGGCTTCTTCCATCAACGCATCATTGCTCGGCCCACCATAGATACCGTCTTGAGGAAAAGCAACGACTTGGAGCGTGATCCAGTCTTTGACAGCTTCTCGCACGGCTAAGAGTCCCTGCAATGCAATCAAATTCTGCTCACTCACATCAGCATGGCTGCGGACAAAGAGAACCCCTTGCATGGCCTGCTGCTTGAGGGTGGCGATCGCCCGTTCTTTGACATCCTCTAGCGTCAACGATTGTTTGCGTTCTCGCCAAATCTCAATGCCTTCAAACAGGGTGCCGCTTTGATTCCACCGGGGATCTCCTGCCGTCAGCGCAGAATCGAGGTGAATGTGAGACTCGACAAATGGAGGACTCACCATCTGGCCGTGGAGGTCAAGCTCCTGTTGGGCTGCATGGGGCAACTGAGGGGCGATCGCACGAATGATGCCGTTTTCAATCGCAATATCAACCTGGGTAGAAGGTTCGGTGGGGTGAATCAGAGTTCCGTGCTTCAACAAAATGTCGCAAGTCGGGGTCGTCATAGGCCTGCCTTAACGAAATAGAAAATACGCTAGGGTCTAGGATACCGACTGCTGCAATCAGGATTCTGTATCCGTCATGAGGATTTTGATGGGCGCGATCGCGACAGAAACGGCACATCTACCACCTGGCCTGTTGCCTCGCCAACCGTCACGCTCATGCCTGCGCCTCCGGCCTTGGTGCGAATGTAGGCAAGTCCCAACGGTCCATCGTCGGTGTGAACAACGCTCGTCAACCGCCCCACCTTCGCCTCGCCATCGGTAATGACTGTCCCCGGGTCCGCATCAGTGCTGAGTCGAATGCCCCAGAGCTGCTGTTTCACGCCGTTATAGGTATCAAGACGCGCGATGGTTTCTTGGCCGATATAGCACCCTTTTTCAAAGGATATGGTGTTCCACAATCCGGCTTCGAGGGGATTGTAATCCTCGGTTAGCTCTTGCTCTGGCATCGGTCGCCCTTGGGTAATACGAAGTTGCTGCCATGGAGCCTCTCCTAAGGGAACGGCTCCAGCAGTGGTGCAGACTTCCCACAGTGTCGCCCGATGCTCTGCCGCTGTGATGAGGGTGTAGCCTGCGGTTGCCAAACCACTGCCTACGGCCACTCGAACCGGAATACCCTGAAGCGTTATCTCGTGATGGGTTCCATCGGGCTGATTCTCCCAGTCAACATCTCCACCGTTAGCGTCTGTTATGGATAACAGGAGTGTCGTGCTATTGGGCCCGATGAGACTCATGGCCGCTGTTGTATCGGTGATGGACGTTAACGTCACCTTGTCGGCAAAGAAAATGAAGCGATCCATCCACGTCAACAGGCGATCGCCACAGGTGGGAGACGTCAGGAGAATCACCGACTCCTCCAACGCATAGGCACTCACCAAGTCAATTGTTCGAGCAGTAGAGGTGACAAACACAGTGTCACAGCCTTGGCCTGGAGTCAGGCGTTCAAAATCATTTGTGCTCTGATTATGGAGAAACCGGAGGCGATCGTCATCCGACACCTCAATCCGACCCCAGTGAGAGCGATCATACAAGGCCACTCCTGACGAAGCAGCGGCGATCGCCGCTGAGTCATTCCCAAAACTTTCGACAACGCTCCTGCCATCACACTCTGTGAACGTCGCTCCGGCAGCCTGTAATTGAGATTGAAAATCCGTATTCATCGACTCTGTTTGTGTAAGTAGATCGGTGTTAAGTCGCTAGCCAGGTACTTGATGAACTGAGTCATCCCCCCATGCCTACTGATGACTCTTCATCCGTCACAAGTGGTGCATCCGTCTTAGGTAATTTAGCAAAAATACCACCCACAATGCGTTTTGCCTTGTCATCTAACAGATTCCAGTCCACGTCTCCGGCGTCATCGAGTAACTGAATATCAACGGTTGCTGGCGTCTGCGGATTCTGTTGCATGGACGCATAATTCAGAAAACAGATTTGATAGCACACCTCCCATAAATCAATGGCGATATGGCGATCGCCATATTGGAGGAACAATTCGTAGCTAGGCATTGGTTGTGGCAGTTGCGCCATGGCTTCTTTCAGCTCAGGCACATCCTCAGGAACTGCTTTGGCCAGTTCTTCTTGGAGGCACTGAAACCGATATTGAGTCTCCGAAGGAGTCCCCTCAGGCCAACGCTGAACATCTCGATAGGAGCCACTCCATTCGGACTCATCAAGCTGTTTTCGAATATTGTCGATGAGTCGAATAAACACAGGCTGCATCAGCACATTGGCCTGTTGCCAAGACTCAGGGGTCGAGAAGGTAGGCTTCATTTTAACAACAGCTAAGAAATAAGTACCTGGACGTCATTCAAACCAAAACCCCAAATCCTTTGCCGCCCGCTGCGCGGGCGGCAAAGGATTTGGAAAGTTACGTTTAATGATGGCTAGCTACTTAAGAATGAAATAGACCCCTCAACACCCTATCTCGGGATCTGTTTTACGGTTCATTCCTAAGGAGGATCGTGACCATTCCCCGTTACTGGAATCCAGCAGCTTTGGGGGAGAGATACCGTATGACAAGTTCAGGGGTTCAAATCATCCTGCCATAATCATTGGCCAGGCATGACAGGAGTGCATTAAAATCTACATATTACTTATGTGCGCTAAAAAATTTTTTCCTTGGTTTGGTACCCAACTCATAGCAATCTGACCCATCAAACCTTGGCTACACTGATTCAAAAATCATTATTGACTGCTTCGATAAAATTATTTCAATCGTCACTGTCCACCTCATGACTCATCTTGAGATTTAAGTGTGGATATTTAGCTCACAACCATCCGTACCGAATTTCCCCACATCACAGCGCCTTGATATTGCTGGTAACGCACTCCCAGTGACGATGAGGCCGCTCGTCAAGGGTGGGTTATAACCATTAGCGAATGCCTTCAATCTCACAGGCCGATGGTACCTCGCATGCTTAATCAGCATCTGCACTGGCTTAGTTCTATTCCGTCTGATTTTCGGCACTCTGTGGGCGACAAGGCTTTCTATCTCAGCTTGGCTTCTCAGCAGGGGTATCCGATTGTTCCTGGGTTTGTGGTATCGGCTGAGGTTTTCAGTGAATTTCTGGAGCAGATTCATTGGAATGATCCATTTTTGATCGACTTTCCAAAGTCATCGCTATACATTGATGTCGATCAACCCAAGCAACTCCAATCCATTGCCCGACAGATTCAACGCGCCATCACAACAGCACCGTTTCCTCTTGAGTGGGCAAATCTGCTGCAAGAAACGAGCCACCTGTTGCAGACGACACACCTAATCTGCCGACCGTCGATCAGCGTCACAGCTCCACACAATCTAGATCTCAGCTTTAAGATCCGAGGACTGCTGACACCTCAAAGCTGTCGAGCTGAAAACGAAGCGATCGCCCACGCCATTCAGCAGGTCTGGGCCGACGTTTTTTGTGCTCGAAGTTTATTTGTATGGCAACGAGCCGGGATTCCCCTCCAGGCGCTTCGCCTTGGCGTGTTGATTCAACCCCTCTATCCCGCCCTTGCGTCAGGTACGTTGCGGTCTTGTGGCGATCGCATTGAAACCACAGCTTGTTGGGGGCTTGGCATTGCTATCAAAACAGGAGATGTTGTTCCAGACCACTATGTCATGGATGCTGACACCGGTACCGTTTGTGCCCAGCACCTAGGCCAAAAACCATATGCCTACGGCGTGACAGGACAATCATCTACTGATATCTGGGACTCTACCCCACTGGGTAAGGCACAAGGAGAAATACCTCCCTGCTCTCCCTCCATCAGTCGATATGCCGTGACTCTGAACCATCACCATGCGGCTGTTCTCCCCGCAGACACCTTGAAAGCCTTGACACAGCTCAGCACATCTCTGTCCAAAGAGTTGAACACATCGATGAGCATGGAGTGGGTCATCGGCCAAAAGCCGATTTTGTCGCCGGTCTCTTCTAATGCAACTCCTTATCCAACAACGCTTCTAGACAATCAGCAGGCATGGCTCTATCTTGCTCAACTCCTGCCTCATCCATTGGCTGTACAGACTCAATTAGCCTCTGCTCATCACGCGGCGACGACGTCACGTCTGCCCCTGGCTTCCCCCCATCACCCTGCTCCAACCCCCTCAACGTCAACCGCTCCCCCAGAATCATCGCGAGCGATGCCCCTGATGACAGCCTTGGGTGCCGCTCCCGGACAAGTGATTGCTCCGGTATGGGTGGTTGACGACACGCCCCAGCAATCCATTGCCCACTTGCCAAGCGGATACGTGTTGGTCGCGGCTGACGTGACTCCAGACTGGCTGCTCGACATCAAACGCGCAGGGGCTTTGGTGAGTGAACGAGGGGGCATGACCTGCCATGCCGCCATTGTTGCCCGTGAATTAGGCATCCCAGCGGTTGTGGGAGCTAGCGAGATAACACAACACTTGCGCACAGGTGACCAAGTCTTAATTAATGGCGATCGCGGTACGATTCATCGCATCACATCCAGTGCTCGCGACGCATCCGCGCAAACAACCCGCCCTAGGCAAGCGGCATCCGCCGGGGCTGTGCCTGAAACTCCATCACAACAGTCCTCTGCTCCGTCTCATCCCCAGGCTCGTCCTCCAACTCGAACTCGTCCTCCAACTCGAACTCAACTGATGGTCAGTATGAGCCAGGAAGAAAGGCTACACACCCTACGCAACTTACCCATTGATGGCATTGGCCTGTTACGGGGGGAGTTGTTATTGCCCTATGTGCTTAATCGACAATCGCTGGACACGTTGATGAGGTCTGGACAGGAACGTGTTCTCATCGACCACTTTGTCGATCGCCTCCGACCCTTTCTTGAAGCTGTCTATCCGTCTCCGGTGTACTATCGGTCAGCGGATCTCAGAGCCCATGAATTTGCAGCTCTGTTGGGGCATGCCCATGGGTTAGGCGATCGCGACTATGCCACGGACTCAATGCTTCTCGACATGGAGCCGAATCCCCTGCTGGGAAACCATGGAACTCTCAGTTATGTCCAGAATCCTATCCTTTTCCAGTTGGAGCTCAATGTCCTGCATCAGCTGCGCCTCGAAGGGTATGAACAGCTTCACCTGATCCTTCCGTTTGTGAGAACGGTTGAAGAATTTGTCGCCTGCCGCCAGCGCATGCTTGAGGCTAACTTGCTTCAGTTTCCAGGGTTCCAGGTCTGGATTATGGCTGAAGTTCCATCGGTGCTCTTCCTGTTGCCAGAGTATGTGAAGGCAGGGGTTTCTGGCATTGCCATTGGCACCAATGACTTGACTCAGCTGATGCTAGCGGTCGATCGCAACCACCCCTCTCTGAGCGCTGCGTTTGACCAGCGCCATCCCGCCGTGATGCGTGCCATTGAGCAGTTAGTGAAAACCGCGCAGCAATTGGGAATTCCGTGCTCCATTTGCGGAGAGGCCCCTAGCCAATATCCTGAGCTGGTGAGGCAATTTGTGACATGGGGGGTGACCAGTATTTCCGTGACTGCGAGTTCAGTTGAGGCCATTCATGGGGCGATCGCCCAGGTCGAGAGCGCTTTATACAGGTCTGGCTCGAATTGAATGCGGGCCATGGTTGGGCGATCGCCCAATTGCCACTGTCCTAACCGACCCGTCAAGTGGCCGATATCCTCACCAGACATCCCCAACGATTCGCTATGCTGGTCGCATGGAGGCACACAACCAGCACACATGAGGGTATACCCATGGGACAACGACTCAAGCGGTGGGAATCCCCGCGAAACGAAGGGCGAAACGACAAAGGTCGGGGAGGCAGCGCTCGACAACGCCAAAAAGCAAAACAACTCAAAGGATTGCGCGATCGCCTCAAACAAAATGGCGAGTCCTCTCTAGGCTCAGAACCCAACACCAATCACGATCCTCAACGGGAGAAGAATCACGCTTCTCCCGTTCTTTTTTTGGGCTTGCGTTTTTAGGCGAGATTCTTCCCGGCTTAAGTTATAGCGCTCTGCGCTTAAGTTGAACCAATATTTTTGTGGAAAGCCTTGCGGAGCGCGGCTTTCCACAAAAATATATGTCCTAACCTACGTGCGGACTGCTGTAAGTAGATAGCCATCATTAAACGTATTTTTCTAAATCCTGAACCGCCCGCGCGGCGGGCGGTTCAGGATTTTGGCTTTTGGTTTTCATGACGTCCAGGTACTTATCAGCCGTACATCTCTTAGTTGTTACGAAATAGGGTGAGTACCTCGGTATCATTCAAAACCAGTTTCTAAATCCTGCAACGCCCGCTGCGCAGGCGTTGCAGGATTTATGGGTTTTATTTTTAATTGTGTCTACCGACTTATTTGAGAAAAAGAAACCCGGTTTATGAGTTAACAATTTAGGATAATGACGTGTATGCACGTTTTACCACAACGGTTTCAATTGCCATCATGACCATCCGCCGCATTACCGATCTGCTGAAGCATGGACAACCAGACGAATCCGTCACCATTCAAGGATGGGTTCGCACAAAGCGAGAACTCAAAGAATTCGCATTCGTCGAAGTAAACGATGGCTCCTCGATGAATGGACTTCAGGTGGTCGTCAATCACGACCTGCCAGATTTCAATGTTTTGGAGCGCATCACCACCGGAACATCGGTTGAAGTGGCTGGGGTGCTCGTGCCGTCACCGGGTCAAGGGCAACGCATCGAAATGAAGGCAACGACCATCACCGTCTACGGTGAAGCCGATGCGGAAACCTATCCCCTCCAGAAAAAGCGCCATTCCTTTGAATTTTTGCGAACCATTGGCCACCTCCGCGCTCGAACCAACACCATTGGAGCTGTCATGCGCGTCCGGAATGCCTGTGCAACAGCCGTTCACCAATTTTTCCACGAACGGGGATTTATGTGGGTTCACACACCCATTATTTCTGCCAGCGACTGTGAGGGAGCCGGGGAAATGTTTACGGTGACGAACCTCGATATGACCAAGATTCCTCTAAAAGGCGCAAAAGAGTCGGGTAAACAAGAGGTGGATTTTAGCAAAGATTTCTTTGGTCGTCCGGCCTATTTGACCGTGAGCGGACAGCTAGAAGCCGAAATTATGGCGATGGCGTTCACCAATGTCTACACCTTTGGCCCCACCTTTCGTGCTGAGAACTCGAACACCTCGCGACACCTAGCAGAATTTTGGATGATTGAGCCAGAAATGGCATTTTGCAACCTGGATGGCAATGTGGAACTGGCAGAAGCATTTCTCAAATACATCTTCAGCTACGTCATGGAGCATTGCCCTGAAGACATGGAGTTCTTCAACAAGCGCATCGACAAGACCGTACTCAACACTGCCGACAATATCATCAACAGCGAGTTTGGACGGATCAGCTACACAGAAGCCGTTGAGCAGCTGGAGAAATCAGGACGCACGTTTGAGTTTCCGGTGGAATGGGGTATCGACCTCCAGTCTGAGCACGAGCGCTATTTGTCTGAAGAGGTGTTCAAAAAGCCCCTTGTCGTCACCGACTATCCCACACAAATCAAGGCTTTTTACATGCGCCTCAATGAGGATGAAAAAACAGTGGCAGCCATGGATGTGCTGGCTCCAAAAATTGGCGAAATCATTGGGGGATCTCAGCGGGAAGAACGCCTAGATGTGCTGGAGCGTCGCATCAAGGCAAACGATTTGCCCATTGACGATTATTGGTGGTATCTGGATTTGCGTCGCTATGGCACGGTGCCCCATGCAGGGTTTGGTCTAGGCTTTGAGCGGGTCGTTCAGTTTATGACAGGCATGACCAACATCCGCGATGTCATTCCCTTCCCCCGCACCCCAATGAACGCTGATTTCTGAGGATGTGCGAATAAGCTAAAAGTCATCGACTGTGCGTGTTTTGGTATACGACTTGGCAAACTTCGCAGATCTAGGACCAGCGGGGGCATTTAAACAAAAACCTACGGTTTCGCCTGAAAGTATTGCCGCGAAAGGGATTGAGTGACGTCTAATTTCCCGTTGGCGAATGATAGCCATATTTTGTGGATGCAGAGTATCGTTGATACTCTGCACAGATTATACGTAAACACCTTTTCAAGCATTCATTAGGCCTTTTACAGCTTTTAGCTTAAGTCCTCAGAATCAGTATCAAGCAGCTTTTCAAAAGCCTTCTTAGCTGCTATTTCTGCACGTTGTGAAAGCTCTCTTGGGTGATCACCCAGCCGTGGCCATGGATACAAGCACTGACGACCATGACAAAATTTTGCTCAGAGTCTGACCAATGGGTACCTGTACTCGCCAGCGCTTTGCCATCCATCGCAATCGCCTCTCCCGATTTAACCGGACACACCTGGTTGGCCCAGTCCTCTAAAATCCTAGCTACCTCGGTTCCATTGACATGATGCGTCATCCGTCCAATGGTCGAGTACTTCGCTAAAGCGGCTTTATCGACACCAAAGAGCTCAACCACCTCAGACTGGTGCCGTTGCATAAAGTCGGCTAACCCTGGCAAACTCGTATAGCCACTCATCACCCCTAGTAAACTCATCAAAAGCATTAACCACAATGGATACTTCACCTGACGTCGGCCTCGTCGCCAGTCTGGAATTATCTTTAGGTGTTCAATTAAGGCCTCTAATCCCATGACAGATGCACCCTGAACACAACAGCCTCAGTATGCTTTTCTCCGATTAGAGAATCAACCCTACTTACTAAGGGGGGTTGCACAACGCCCGAAAATGGGTATTAGAAACCGCCTTGCAGGTTGCCTAAAGATATTTCAAGGCATTTCGCCGAGCTTCCTTGGAAAGCTCTGGGTGCTCGGAGAGAAATCGCCTGACCAAATCTGGATGGTTTCTCGATAGCTCACGCAGCAGCCAACCAACACTGGTTTGACTCCAACGCACCGGGTCAGCGACATTCGTTCGGCATATCTCCATAAGTAACTCGTGGAATCCTTTGAAATGCTCATCCGGTTTTGCTGCAAGACGCGTAAACGCGATAGCAGAACATCTTCGTTTCCAAATTGTGCATCCATCCTTCCAGAGGGAAATCGCCTTCGCTCTCTCTCTAGCGTCTTGCCCCGCTGTGATAAAGGGACCGACGACCTTGACGCCGTACCAGTCCACCACGTTCCAGTCTGCCAGACTACCATTCTCCAATGGCTCAGCAAGCATTGGAACTTCAGCGATTGTTAGCTGTTGCAGTAATTTCTCGCTCAGAAGAAGTACTCCCCCGAGCTTGTCTTCGGTGTACCGCTTAGACATTAAGGTCTGGGAGAATAAAAGAAGTTCACTAGGGGATTGCCCATGTAAGTCCTGTTCGTTCCAAAGCGAATTCATCGAGGCACGGACGTCAGCCATCTTGACACCGCGAAAAGACGCTTCGCCCTTGAGATAGGACTCCCACCAGGACTTTGTTTCTTCTTTCGCGTGCTTTTTGAGATTCGTGACAAACTTTCTCGCCAACCCCTCTGCATTCATGAACGCTCGCCCACCTGCTTGTGCATGACCACTTCACCATGTTCCATCGTTGGTGGGCCAGAAATGAGCGAAAACATTTCCGCTGCCGCAGGAATAGAAGGAGCCTCCTGAGCAGCACTTACGGCAAGCTCGTGGGTTTCCCAACGCCAGATGTCAATCCATGTCGTTTCGTCCAGCCGGACCAGGTTCGCCTCAATTAATCCGGGACATGCTGAACCAATTGCTTCCACGGCAGCCGGCCATCTCTTGAGCAACAAATCTACATCATCTGCCTTTACGGTGAACCTTGCCAATTCAAATGTTGCCATGCTTTTTCTCCTATTTTCTTGTTCTAGTTAAGGGTTGAGAGTATAGGGGCCACACTGTCTCGAAGAACTTGCTTCTCTACTCCAAGACGCAATAGCAAAGCTAATCCCATATCCAAAATGGTCAGACTTCGAGCCACTTTAGCGGTTGCTCCAACAGTCGACATCTCACCGGCTTCCCTGCCTCGTTTGACCGCCCGATGATACGCGTTCTCCAGCTTTTGCCGCATGTCGAGAAGCTCCGACTGGACCTCCTCGCTATGGTCGGTGTCGTTGAGACCGGCGATAGAATTCACCATCAAACACCCCATCCATGCATCCTGGTGCCCATGCATCTCGATAATGCTGGAGAATCTTCTCTCGATAGCTTGTCTACCCGACTTGAATCCATCCAGCGACTCAATAATGGGAACAAGCTGCTTCGCTCGATAGTGTCGAAGTGCGCTCAGAAACAATCCAGATTTATCGCCGAATGCAGCATAGAGGCTACCACGACCTAGCCCCGTCGCCGACTCCAACTTGGAAATTGAGATACTTGCGTAGCCATATTGCCAAAAGGCATTCATGGCTCTGGTTAAGACTTCATCTCGATCAAATTCGGGAGGTCGAGGCATCGCATTTTTGTTCTGGTACGTTCGTTAAAGAATAGCTTCCTCTTAGCGAGGTGTCAATTGTGGGGTAGCAATCCACACATCGGAAACGGGACCCATCAAGAATTCTGCTGAACTCAGCACTCACCAGATGGTGACCGCGGCCTTCACGGTGGGCCTAGTTGGGGTATGGTATAAATCCTGATGAAAACGAGTCATAGGGCATGAAACGTTTACAGAGTATGCTTTTCAAGCCTCAGTCTCAATAAGACTTAAGTTGAGAGAGGTTCAATTAGGCCCAAACCGGTTTCCCGAAGGCAAGTTCAAAGTCGAGTGGGAAGGGCTGCCGCTTAGGATCCATGCCATATCTCATATTTCGCAGCTTCCCTACAGGCATGTGGTGCCGAATGGGACGTATTTCATTGATGACCTATAGCTCAAAACCCTTATAAATAAATGCTTTCGGTAGTATCTAAATTCAAAACCGTAGGTTTCTGTTCAAATGCCCCCGCTGGTCCATCTACCACGAAAGAATGAGGGCTGTAGCCTTCATTCTTTCGTGAACTTTGCCAAGCCGTGTCTACATCTTGTGAATCTTGTCTACAGGTGAAGAATCCCTCAGCATTTAAACTTGGTGCGTTGAGTTCTCAGCACACCTTATCGATTCATTTGAAGATTCTTTAGCATTCCAGGGTTCGATGATGTGTGCTTTTTGACTCAGCTGAGCTTGATCCTGTCCCTGACTGCGAGCATGAATACAAAACAAGCTCAGGGGCGTAGATAGGAGGTCGATCCAATCGCTAGTCTGCGTCCCTCGTTGCAGCAAAACTTGTGGAGCTTCCTTAAGCACCCATCGGGCCAGCCGTTTCGCTGATTCGCCTGAAGAAATTGGGGGCGTTAACGGAATGCCATGCAACTCATGCAGATAACGATTCGATCGCCCATAGCGTCGCCATTGGCTGCGGAGTTCTGCCAGGGTTGATCGATGGCGATGCTGTACCTGTGCGGCTTCTGCAAAGGCGATCGCCCATGACGTTTCCCGCTGAATGCGCCAACACATATCGGCATCTCCCCCAGTGGTGAGGTAGGGACGAAATAAACCGACCTGTTGGAATGCCTCTCGCCGCACCGCAAGATTTGCCGTCTGTCCATAGGGACAAAAGGGATGAGCCAGGGTATGTGTTTGAGAGAGCGTGGCTTGACGATCGGCGTAGGTTTCGAGCCAGTTTTGGCTCGGGAGTCCGGTAATTTCTCCAGCCACTAACTCCACGGATGCATCGGCAAAGGGAGCAATCAACTCCGTTAACCAGTGAGAACAGGGGCGACAGTCTGCATCAGTGAACACCAGAATGCTGCCTTGAGCCGATTTGATGCCTGTGTTGCGAGCGGCATAGGAACTTTGGATCTGGTTCTCTTGCAGCGCTTTGAGGGTGATGTTTCGTGCCGCACTTCTGACAGCATAGGATTGGAGGTAGTCGGTGGTGCGATCGCCGCTATTGTTGTCTACGAGCAAATATTCGACTCGATGAGCAGGATAGGTTTGTGACCATAGGCACTGCACCAAATCGGCTACATCGTCTTCTCCCTTATAAATTGGGATGATGACCGACAAAAACGGCAGTGCATCTGCGCCATCGGGCTGCACTGAGGCACCATCAGATTGAGCCAAGGTCATGGGCATGCATGGGGTAATGGTGGGATATTTTATCAGTGACGATCATCAAGACTCCAGGTAACACGTTCAGAGTGCCCAGTCTACAAACCAGAGCATCATCATGGCCAAAATAATCATTGGTGTTATGGGGCCGGGAAACGGCGCATCGCCCCAAGACTGCCAGAATGCATTTGTTCTAGGACAGAAAATTGCTCAAGCGGGCTGGGTGCTGTTGACGGGCGGACGCAATGAAGGTGTGATGGATGCGGCTAGTCGCGGAGCACAACAAGCCAATGGTCTGGTGGTGGGTATTTTGCCAGGGAGCGATACACGATTCGCACAGGCAAATTCATGCACCGCACTATCCGAAGCCGTGGATATTCCAATTATCACGGGGATGGGTCATGCCCGAAATGTGATTAACGTGCTGTCGAGTCGGGTAGTGATTGCCTGTGGCATGGGACTCGGCACCGCGTCGGAAGTGGCGTTGGCGCTGAAGTCGGACATTCCTGTGATTTTGCTCAGCACTGATCAGGGTGCAGAAGCGTTCTTTCGACAGGTGTTGGGGAAGGAAAAGGGCGATCGCCTTCTCCATCGAGCCGAGACACCGGAAGGGGCGATCGCGCTGGTTCACCCATACCTTTAATCCTGTTGGCCCGGTGATCCTGTTGGCCTGGTGATCCTGTTGGCCTAGTGATCCTGTATCCTAGGGCGATCGCCCTAGGATACAGGCGGAAGAATCGACGTAATCGTCAGCGAAAGATTCGGAAACGCTAGGGGAGAAACCTGATTGGGTTCTTTGAGGATGAGGTGGCTGGAGTATCCTGTGGGCATCGGGTTGTGGAAGATGTGAAGTTGGCGATCGCGAAGATCCACCACCCAATAGTCTGCAATGCCCGCCTGAGCATAGAGCTTGTCTTTGATCTCACAATCTTGCTTTAGCGTTGAATCTGCAACTTCGACGACCAGCAAAATCTGGTCAGGGCGAGGATGGTGGTCTGCGTAGTCGAGAATAGTGCCCTGGGCGATCGCCAATTATAAACAGAGGTCAATTCCACAAAGCCTCTGAGCAACGCTATATTAAATCAAAAATAAGCTGAGAGTGTGTGATGGCAACGGGCGATCGAGATGAACACATAGAAGAGCGCATCACCATGAAAATTGTGGTTGATGCGTATAGTTCGGACGAGGTGGCCTTGGGCTGGTACTACTATTTGCAAAAGACTCTGGAATTTCCATTCACTGCAAATCGCATCACCAAGCGACGCAAGTCTCCAGAGAAAATCGTTGAATTGGTCGAAGTAACAGGACTGGCTCACGAAGATGATTGTGAACACGAAATCTTGGTGGAGATTGCCTGGGAGGGTGCTATTTTTGATGTGCCATTGATCCAGATCGAGGCTCCTGAAGCAGATGCTGACATCCAGCAGGCGATCGCCGACTGGCACTACTGGGTCAATCAGGGATACGACTGGGCTGATCATGATGACGATTTTGAATAGCAGACAAGTCGTCAGGAGTATTGCAGTTCATCAGCATGGTCTGAGCACGGCGATCGCTCATGTCCAATACCTCAACCCGCTCATTCTTCAACCAGCGCTGAAACGATCGCCCCCCTCCGGCAATGAATTCTTGGAGGCTGTCAACACACGATGCTCGATAAAATCCGCACAACGGCTCCCATTGTTTATCGGAATTGGGATGGACATCGTCTTGTGAACTAGCGCGACAGGGCAGAGCGGCGATCGCCAATGGATCAACTGATGATAAGTCACCCATCCACCCGATCAACACCTCCACCTCTAAACACGGCAAATCGCACGCCAATAAAAGCACCCACGGTGTCAGTTGTGTCGATGCCATCAAATAACGCAGGCCATGGGAAAATCCCACCACTGGTCCCTGAGTCGAGCCACGAGAACTATTCGGCGATCGCTCTACAATCCACTGACATGCCGCAGGCAACAGGGCTTGATAGCGTTCAGGCCACGGCGTAATCACAGAAACCGACTCCGTACAGTGAGCCGCCACATCATAGACTCGCCGCAACAGGGGAATGCCACTAAACGACAAGCTAGCCTTGTCTTGCCCCATGCGAGAACTTTGGCCTCCTGCCAAAATCAGCGCTGACACCATATGGGGCGATCGCTCTTTGGATCGCTCTTTGGATAGCTCGTTGGGCTGACTCAATCTGTGCCTCTGCTCATCTGCTTCGGTCGGTGCTCTATTCCGTCAAAGGACGGAGCAATTCGCATGCGATTCAGTTGCCCCATCGCCCAGCAGGCCGTCTCCCGAACCTCTTCATGCTCATCGTTCGCGGCATGACGCAAAACAGTACTCACCTGCCCCATCAGCTCATACACGCGGGCAATGTCTCGAATTGCATTCTTGCGCACATCAGAACTGTCGTCTTGCAAGGACGTGATGAGGGCGCGGTTCATCGGCGTTAGGGTACGAATCCCGATTTCGGCGATCGCCGCCAAGATGAGGCTGCGCTGTTGAGAATCCACCGTCATCATCATGTCCACTAAGGGATTCATCGCCTCAGTGGTACCTCGCTGCCCCAGTTCCCAAATGGCTCGACGACGGAGGGCGGGGTCAGCACTCTCCAAGTCACGCATCAATGCATTGACATCCGTGTCCTTGGATAATCGAGTGGTTTCTACCAAATCAACAGTGTGACGACTCGTTTGAACAGCGACGGTAGTTGCCTCGGATGGGTCATGGGCGATCGCCGCTTTCCCCATGTCGTTTGATCGAGGAGACGTCTGTTTCGAAGCTGTTGGTTGAAGAGTCGTCTGGTTGACACGGGGCTGTTTCGGCACGACTGGACGTGCCGCACTTGCGCGAGGAATATGACGGCGATTGATCGGTTTGCGAGTTACGGCTGACCGCTTGTCTGGTGAGCGACGAGCAGTTGCATGACTTAACGCAAGAGGAGACGGCTTCGAGGAATGAAATGCTGCGGCGAGTTTCTTTTTCTGTTTTGCGTGCGATCGCGCTGCCGACCATCGCCCAAGCCCATAAAAACATGCACCGAACCCAAAAATGCCGACCGCTGTTGGAAGCGTTGAACGAAGCATCTGAAAAAGTTCGACACCCGGATAATCCGTCTGATGCTCACCCCCTAACAAGTCTACGGTGGTTAATACGCCCAGCCCTTGGGAGTTGGAACCTAGTGTCGATTCTGAAGTCGATATAGTCGGCAAGCTGGCTTCCGACGAATTGAACTCAGAATAACCAGCATTATCTCCAGTGGATGGCGCTATGCGCGCAGATGACTCGATCGTGCGACTTAAGGCATTCCATGTTTCTCTGTCAACGTGACCGGTACTAGGAATGTTTTGTGATGTCTGAAATGCTCGAACAGCAACGGCTGTTTCTTCTGTGTACAGCCCATCGGCTTCATGGGCAGATAGCCCCAGTTCCGTAAGGAGCCGCTGAACTCGGGCGACCGCGCGACCTCGATGTCCAGGCTGAATGACTCGCGCCTCTTGAGTGTCGTGAGATGACGGAGAGACGATATCGCTCTGGGAATGTGGCTCAACAGTCGAATCAACCACAGCCATCACAGGCCATGTCTTCGCAAAAAACATCGTAAGCGACGTCATGCTGCAAGACACCGCTAACACCAGACAAACACGGACAAGAACATTAGGCCGAACAATCATTCAATCATGCTGAATTGTTGACGAGTGGGCGATCGCAACCGACATCAAGCACCGTAAGGAGGCGTCATCAATGTCCCGTTGTCTCAATCATGCCCCAGTTCATTCTAAGAATCGCCCCCATGTCATGACCCAGGTGTAGTAATTCTTAGAATTACACCATGACTCTGATACGCCAGGACTCTAAAAAATCATCAGTGGATTGTGATTTACCCGAATCAGATCACCCGAATCACAGCTGATCTACTTCATTTTCAGCCCTGCATCAGGCAGACTTGCTCCCGATGCTGCGTTCAATGCATCATCGGGAGCATCCTCCGGCATGGGTTGCAAACCAGTTTTCAGACGCTGAAGTAATGCTGCCAGCATATCTCGTTGATTAATTAAATAGATGCTGACGAGTGTCAGTCCGACCCCGATCCATTGGACAACACTCAACGTTTCTGCGAGAAAAATATTACCAAACAGCAGGGCAAAAACCGGAGTCAAAAAGGTGAGCGCACTAAAGCTCGTTAAATTGTTCCGTGATGCGAAATAGAAAAACAATCCATAGGCGATCGCACTTCCGAAAATACTGGAATAGGTGAGCGCCATCCAATCATTGGTCGTGAGGTATTGCCACTGTTGAGTTTCATTCAGCCCTGAAATAGTGGTGAGCATAAGGCCGCCCACAATCATGTGCCACGCAGTTGCAGAGACGGGATCGGCATGGCGAGAAACATAGCGAACCATAACGGTTCCAACCGCCATAGACAACGCCGCTAACAACATCAGCCATTCGCCACTCTGAAATAGCCGTTCAATAATTGTTTCTAGCGAATTGACACCCACATGCCAATCAAGGTTGACGTCTCCATGACGCAGAGTATCAATGCTACTCAAAATCCATTCATCGGGTAGCCCGAGCAAACTAATGCCAAAAGCACCAAAAGCCAATCCTGCCACCCCAAAGAGTCCGATCCGTTCCCCAAATAGAATTCTCGCCATGAGTGCTACCGCCAAAGGCTGAGAATCGATCATGACAGAACCTAGCCCTGCCCCGGTGCGAACCAACCCCTCAGCGAGGAATCCTTGAAACATTGCTCCATCCACGACCCCAAATAGGGTGATCCATAGCCATGCCTTCCATCCCTGAGGCTGCGATCGCCCCATCATGATGGATGCAACCAGCACAAGTAGCCCTGCCGGAAGCAGCCGAATGCTCGCCATAAACATTGGTGTCGTATGATCCACTGCCCCCTTCATGGCGACCATTGCGGTTCCCCACAAAAAGAAGGGTGCAATCATCAATAACGTGGTCGTCGTTGATCTCTTCTGGGGACTGTTTTCTAGCGTAGGCATTAGAGAAAAGCTGACCTGGGTATGGAAAACATAGAAATTTACATTTCTTAGAATTCTACCGAATTCCTTCTAATCGTGCTGACCAGTAATCGCCAGCTGCATCGATCAATGGTTTGGCGGATCCGTGCGACGTCATTTTTCTATGGGAGAAATCGTCATTCAGGAGAACTTCAAATCGCTTATGCCTCATAGCGTTAAGGAAGGTTGGAATTGAAAACGCCAATCATTTGGCATCGAATCGAGGGCAATCAACCAGCGTCGCATATTACGAAATGCAGTTAAATAAGGCACACTAGGATATCAGGCATGTCTGGCTGCTGGGTTTCCCAGTTTAAGGTGTGCAAAGGAGTAGAGCACAGTATGGATTGCCTCTCACTCCCATAAACACGCCGCTATTGTCCGTCTGTCAACACGTTCCGTATCATTCATATTCAATAAGACGCCTATGATTTGGCCGTTCAAGCCACGGTTTCGGAAACAAATTGCCCGCATCGAAATTACAGGGGCGATCGCCGGCTCAACCCGGAAACGGGTTTTGGAAGCACTGAAATCTGTTGAAGAGAGAAAATTTCCGGCTCTCCTTCTCCGAATTGACAGCCCTGGAGGCACCGTCGGCGATTCCCAAGAAATTTACACGGCTCTTAAGCGACTTCAAGAAAAGACAAAAATTGTCGCAAGCTTTGGCAATATATCAGCCTCTGGAGGTGTGTACATTGGGGTAGGCGCACAGCACATTGTGGCAAATCCTGGCACGATTACGGGCAGCATTGGGGTCATTTTACGAGGCAATAACCTCGAACGCTTACTCGAGAAGATCGGCGTATCGTTCAAGGTGATTAAATCGGGTCCCTATAAAGATATCTTGGCCTTTGACCGTGAATTAACCGATCCGGAGCAAACCATTTTGCAAGAATTAATTGACGTCAGTTATCTTCAGTTTGTTCAAACAGTTGCAGAAGGGCGAAAGCTTGATGTTGAGGCCGTCAAAGCCTTTGCTGATGGGCGAATTTTTACGGGAGAGCAGGCGCTTGAGCTAGGCATCGTCGATCGACTGGGGACAGAAGAAGACGCCCGTCGATGGGCTGCTGAACTCGCCGATCTCGACCCCGACAAAACAGAATGTTATACCTTTGAGGAACCGAAATCGTTGGTCAGTCGATTTCTTCCCGGTAATCGTATGCATTCACGCATGTCGGCCGGAGTTGACTGGCTGGAGTTTGAATTAAAAACGAGTGGTTTACCGCTCTGGTTATATCGACCTTAACCCCACCTCATGTTGGGAACTGTCGTTCCAGCCTATACGAGGTTTAATGTTTGATTGAGTTGCTTAACAATAATCTGCCCGACGAAAGGGCATTGAGTATTCATAGACTGAAAACCATTGGATATAGATGTGGAGGAGACGCTGTGGAGTGGCGGGTTCGTGCGATTAGAGGGGCAACAACAGCCTCGGCAAATACAGCCGAGGCCATTCGAGACGCAGTCACTGAACTGCTAAATGAGTTAGACACCAAAAATAATCTGGATCCGACACTCATGGTTAGCGTTACATTCTCTGTAACGCGCGATTTAGACGCGATTTTTCCGGCCGCCATTGCGCGCGATCGCCCTAACTGGCAGCACGTACCGCTGCTTGATGTGCAGCAAATGCATGTTGCCGGAAGCCTAGAGCGATGCATCCGTGTGTTGATTCATATCAACGTGGCAGAACCGTTGATGCCGATTCATCACACGTATTTGAGGAAAGCCAAAAATTTGCGGCCCGACTGGAGTGTCCCAGAAGTTGTATAGCGATCGCATCTATCGCAGATGATATCCGACGTACTCCAGTCTGGGATTATGCTCGACAACCCTTCGAGAACCTAACTCATTCTTGAGCCCTGCGATGACGCTTATTGGCACAGGTGTTGCGCAGACCGATTCTGCATCTGTAACAACACAGATAAACACCACTGCTCTTGCCCGACTACTTCACTTGCCCGACTACTTCACTTGCCCGACTACTTCAAGGGATATGTTTTGCCACCAGGTCTAGATTGTAGGTTGACACTGAAGGTTGTCCCTACTCCCATCCGACTCTCTACATGGATAGTTCCACCATGAAGGTCAACACACCGTTTCACAATTGATAGTCCTAGCCCAGTCCCTGGAATCTTGCCTACATTCGGCCCTCGATGAAACTCTTCAAACAGATGCTTTTGATACTCTTTAGGAATACCCATCCCGCGATCGCACACCTTGATAAGGACTGAATCGTCACGCCCAGAAACATCTAGATAGACGCAAGTTTCTTCAGGTGAATATTTCAGCGCATTTGACAACAGATTATTGAGAATGAGAAAGAGTAAATCGGAATCCAAAATATGCTGACGAGCATGGGTATCAATCGTGAGGTGAACTCGTTCGACAGGGGAAGTGTCAGGCTGAATTTGCTGGATAAGATTCTGACAAAAGAGAGTCAGATCTAGTGGTTTAGGATCAAGTTTTAAGCCTCGAGCTTCTGTTTTACCGAGAACCAGAACATCATCAATCAATGCTTTCATGGTCATGACGGACGCTTTCATGTTTTCTAGATAGTCTTGATGCCTTTCGGGTGGAATCTCTAATCCATAGGTTCTCAATAGTTCAATGCAGGTTCTGATGACAGATAATGGCGTTCGCAATTCGTGAGATGCCATGGCGACAAACCGAGTTTTGAGTTCACTGAATTCGAGTGCTTCTGCAAGAGCATTCCGCATATCAGTTTCAACCTGCTTGAAGGCTGTAATGTCTTTGATCATGAGCAACAACCCAGGCGGTTTTTCAACCTGGACGTTTTGGAGAGGACCATCATGATCGGATTGCTTGGGGTAAAAAAGAGGCTCAATTGTTAGCTCAAACCAGGTGTTGTCTCGTTGGACTTCCCATCGCGGCAATTCTGATTGGCCGATTTGTGCAAGGATGTGATTCCAATGGTCAACGGTAGCCCAATCAGGAATCAACTGGTTCACAAAAGATCGCCCAACCGTCAGCTGAAGCAATGAGGCGGCAACAGGATTGCACATCCACACAGTTCCATCCAAATCAGCTGCAATTATTCCCACCGAGAGGTTCTGGGCGATCGCCGCATGAAGAGATTGCGATCGCCCAAATAAGTCGGCCAGATCTGCAAGCTGACTCACTCGTTGGATAGCAACCGATCTTGTGAATCGGGCAGGCCTTTCTCCATTCGATGACCAAGGAAGACTAGCCCACCGGGTATGGAAATTTGTTGCCGACATCGGAGGTTTAGTATCAAGATGCTCCAATGTAATGAGGTCGGAATGATAGGTATCCCACAACCGATAGACTTCTGCATGCAAATACGCATTGGCTCGCCAACGCTCAACGGCTTCAGTCAATCCATAGGTCGTGGTGACAAGCAAAATCGGCCAAAAAACAGGAAGCAATATATTCAGACTCAGGCACAGCACCCCCAATGCATACCAACCAACGCAAATAACCAGCCAACTCATCCACCGAAATCGCCACGTTCGATAACTAGAGACCAGCCCCAGCAATGGCCCCAACATTAACAACATCAGAAGATTCCATTCAGGGCCAACCCGATACAACCGATTGCCCTGCAATAGATTGCTGACAACCGCAGCATGGAGATAAACACCCGCGGTTGGAGGATTGCGATCGAAGGGTGTGAATAAGGGGCTGTCTCCAGATGCGGTGCTCCCGAGAAGCAAAATTTTGTCCTGGAAAACACGAGTGTCAACTTGTCCCGTTAGAACATCGTGAAACGAATACGATTGAGCAGTTTGAGATGGTCCAGGCCAATTAATCCAAAATGTTTGACTATCGAACGCTTGCTCGTCTGGGATATTGATGGGTTCTTGGATGAGGTCATAGGCTTGGGCGATCGCAATTCCTAAGGCAGGAACTGATTGAATATAGGGCTCAACCGTTCGAGTTACCCCATCGTCAGATTGCCGATTCAGCACATGGCCGATGTTCACAGCATGATCAGTCAATTTAGGAACCGGCAAAATAGCCTCGCCGTTGTTATTCCAGCCCAACCCTAAGACAACTCGATTCAAATGATCCATCGCTAACGCTAGGTCTGCATCATCATCACTCACTTCTGACAAAACAATGTCAATCCCAATAACACTGGGCGGACTATTCGCTAACTGCTGCAAAAATCGAGTGTAATATTGTCGATCCAGGGGAAATTGTCCCAAATTCTGAATACTTTGGTCATCAATTTCAACAACCACAACCCTCTGATCCCAAGGGATTGAACCTCTGAGACAAAATAAACCGTTATAGGTGAAGGACTGGAACGATTGAAAAACACCTAATTTTGCTGCCAACACAGTCAATGTTGCAGCAAATAAACCCGGTAGCCATCGCCAAGTACACTGTCGTGCTTTAGATGTAAGCTCATGGAATGGCAAGGTCATAGGTTTGTTGACTGCCTAATGGGGTAATGACTTTAGCTCGAACCAATCGGTTCTCTGGAATAGACACTTGCAGATCAAACACCCCATCTGAACCAATGGGCTGTACGTCGTCATTCACGATCAGCAAATTTACAGGATCCACCACCCCGATGATCTGAGCAACGTTATCATCTAAAGCCGTCAGCACGCGAGGTCTAAGTTGGGTATTTCCAGTCCCTTCAAACGGAATAGGCGGCAGAGGCACTTCATTTGGAACAATCAGGGTTTGAAATCCAGCGTCCACTTCAACCATTTCTCCCTGGCCAGACGTCACCACAGCTCCTTCTAGCGTGGCTAATCCGGTCTTCCCGTCCGGATGAACTGTAATCCCAAATTCAGTTCCACGGACAGCACTCCATCCAGCAGGTGTTTCAATCTCAAGCTCGGAGCTATCGTGAGTAAATGGTCGAACTCGTAAACGAGCTTGTCCCTGGGTAACCACTAATTTTGTAACACGCCCTCCATCAGGAACAGAGCGCAACTCTGCCAAAGTAATTGATGTTCGTTCAGCGACATCTATAAACCCAACAGTTGTATCTACTGCAAGTGTGGTTTCAGAGTTTGCATCAGTAAACAGCATATCTCCAATAAATTGGAGACGACTCCCGATGCGAGCATATTGCAGAGGGCCTGACCGAGACTGAAGGGTAACCTGCCCACTTAATTGCTGAACTTCGAGCCAACGTTCAACCCGCACTTGAATGTCTTCGACAGAACTCTCTTGACCAATTCCTGAAGACGCTATCAGCAGAAATAAAACAACCCCAAAACAGACAAAACCTAATCTCAGACTCCATCGAACAGGTGCGCCTTTTAATCTCGTGACATAGCCAGTAAACACAGTATTTCAAAACCCTGGAATTATCAGATTTCATGAATTCGCAAGAATACAGAAGAATTTTTAAGGAATATTTTTATCTCTCCAAGAAATTTCATCAAGAAAATACAATACTTTCTGTATGAAAAACATGATACTAACAAAAATGAAGGATTTTAGATTGAATCATGTTTTGTATTATGTCTCGTCTCTAGAGCTTGATATGCGTGTCGTATTCTAAACCCAAAACAGCTTTGGAACTGTCGTTTTCCCTGGGAAGAAACAATCGTTCTCAACCTAGACGAGGGTCATGTTTGCGTTTTTTTCCAATGCTCTGTGAAGGAGGTTAAGGGGTTATGTTGCACTAAAACCTTAAGTGAAGTAGAACACTATTGATCCGAATTGATCCGAAGATATTGAAAAATGAGATGGCCGCAAGCGCTGCGGATTGAAAAAACGATATTTCGCAACAACACATCGGTATAGGAATTTCGTAATCTCGCAATGCTCGTTTTACAATTCTGTGGTGATCCTAACGGTGGCAATCACAACGTGTAATTCTACAATCAGCTGATGGGATGTATTTTGAGGCATAAGGAAGAAAAAATGGGCAAGTCGGTGTTATTAATGACGTCCTTTCTGATGTTGCTGCTGGTCAATGCCTCGAATGCAACGATTGCGGCTGAATTCAATGGAGCCCTCTCTCAGGCAGAGTCCAATTCTTCTCCTGAGGCTCTTCCTGCGGGAGATTTGCCACCTGTCATTATCCCCATCGTTCCGCCTATTAATGGTGTTCCGTCTAATGCAGAGCCTTCTAATATAGAACCTTCTAATACAGAAGAAAGTCCTCTTGTAACGAATGAGGAGACTTCATCAGAAAACCATGTAGATACCATTTTTTCCTCTGATCCCATTGCTCAACGCAACGAAGATAGTCCTGAAAATGTACTCACCTTAGGACAACCTAGCGATGCTCCATTCGTCGTGGCAATTCCTGGTTCACGCGAAGAAAGATTAGATCGACTACAAGATATTGTTCCTCAGGCGTTTCTGACGGATTCCCGTCGGGGTCGATATATTCAGGCAGGAGCCTTTTCCTCTCGATCAGATGCAGAAGCCCTGAGTGCTTATCTTCGACATCAAGGATTCGATGCACGAGTTGTCTATTTTCGAGTACGTTAAGCTGTATCAACTCAATTAGCAATCCTGAAAACGAAAGCTCCAGATGTTAGGTGTTTTTGCTTGGGTGGGAACAATGATCACAACATTAACAGAGCAGTTTCCCGGTGCTTACAACACTGGGATTTTTTATGGTGCACTCTGAAAATAGAGGAAGAGAGCCTGCAATAATCCGATGCTAAATCCAAGCACCCCTCCAAGATTCACAATGGCCTGTAGTTCGTTGCGTACAATTGCCTGAATATTGGCCTCTAAATTCCGTGGAGACGTGGCATTGACGCGATCGATAATCACTTGGTCAATATTGAGAATCGGGATGACGCGAGCAACCAGCTGTTCCAGATCTCTTTCTAGGTAGCGCTCTAACACGAGCGCCAGCTCTTGACTGACCGGCTTTAGTGAATTGGATACCGCCTCAGACGCTCGTAATCGAGTAAGCAGTAAAGCAGCAATTCGCTGCCAATCAATGGACTTCCCCAGTCCTTGTAAAATCGTTGCTCCTTCTGCCTGGATATAGACTCGAAGATTACGATGCATCGTTTTGCGAAGCTGGCGCACTGTGGAAACAGGTAAATTCTGAAGCGATAGATTTTGCAACCATTCTTGAAGACGCTGCTGAATGCTGAGTTCTCGAATCAACTCTGAGAGGCGAGCATTGCTTGCCTCCCGTTCATCTAAACAGTAGGTTCTCAACCGCACCAGCGTGTTTCTCAACCCAAATAAATTGGCTACCACCCAGTAAGTTCCAGTGGCTTTTTCTCGAAATCCTTCATCAATAACCTGAATGTTGTAGTCTGTCAGGAAGTCAACTAGGGCTTGGCGTATGGTGTCGGGTGGGAGGGCGATCGTCAACACCCAATGCGCAAGTTGCTCTGCTTGATCATCTGTGAATTGAAATTCTAATAAAACTTGGTCAAAGAGTTGATTAAATTGGGGTTCTAAGAACGCTTCGTTACGAGCAAGCACCTTAACCAGTCGAGGAAGTGATTCTCCAAGCAAATCTCGAAGAATGTTAGCCAAAATCGTATTAATTTTTTGCTCGTTTGCATCTTGGACTTGTTCAAGCGCTAGGTTTAACAACCAATAGATGGCACCTTGGATACGCTCGGTTTCCAAGAGTCTGCGGGCTAAGTTTTGTAGTTCTTCAGGGGTGAGCAATGACCCCATAATGGTATCGGCAATTCGCTGGGCCAACCGTCCCTGGTTACTGGGAATTAAACCTGGCGTAAATGGGAGCTTTTGTCCTGCAAAATATAACGGTCGATAAGGACGAAACAGCATCTTTATCGCCAAGTCATTGGTGAAGTATCCAATAACTCCGCCAATGAGTGGGGGTGCGACCAATAGCCAGAGAGATGCCAAAATCAAGAAGTGTAACTGTTCATGATAGACCTGTCCGTGACCGACAACCGTTGGTTACTCAGGCATACGTTAGTCTTGTTTCTGTGCGACCAAAACCCCCATCATGCCTCCAGAGATCGCATAATGGACAACGGTTGAAAATCCAACATCGAGGGCGATCGCCTTTTGCTCTTGCCCATTCGGGAATCGTTGCAAGCTTGGAAAAATATAAGCATATTCTTCTTCAACCCCAAACTGACGAGCAATAGGCACGACAAGCTGGTCAATATACTGCTGCTGAACGAACTTCATAACATCGTCAGCTGGACGATGGAAATCTAATATAGCAGCCTTTGCACCCGGTTTTAGAACCCGATACAGTTCACTTAAGCTTTGAGCAATGTCTGGAACATTCCGCAACCCGTAGCCCATTGTGATGGCGTCAAAGTCATTATCGTGAAATGGAAGCGCTAACGCATCTCCTTCAATCCATTCGATAGATCCACGATTCAACCATGATTGGGTTCGTTGAGTGGCGCATGTCAGTTGAGCAGTTGCAAAATCAAGTCCAACAACGTGTCCATCAGGCCCGACCGCCTTGGCTAGCAATCGAGTCAAATCACCACTCCCACAACAAACATCCAGACATGTTGCGCCGTTGAAGGGTTGGCTCCAATCAACTGTCATTTGCTTCCAGACTCGATGCAATCCTAGACTGAGCCAGTCATTGAGTGAGTCGTAAACAGGTGCTATCCGATTAAACAATGATTGAACATCTATCTGGGAAGCATTCGTCAAAGATAGAGCTTTACGCGGGGAGTCGTTAAGTGCGGGCATAACAGGTCGAGAAAAAAGCTATTCTGCGTTATTCCCTAAGGAACATTAAGCAGATGCTCAGATTTTTTGTCTTTAGGACTTTAACACTGATCACACAGCCCATGTCTCTTGAAGTCAAAAGACTCAACATCATCAATCCCAACAATATCGAGTAGTCACGCGAATAGTTCTCCCAACGAATTGACAGCGTCTAGGTGAAAGTGCATAACGGCTACGCAGCGACTTGTACTAAGTTTACGTATCCCAAGGATAACGCTAGTTGCTTTGCAAGAAGGCAAATCAATGACACATCATCTGCTTGTATACCAACCATTTGGAGAGGTGCACTCCATCGCAAGGTTAGCAGCGCAAACGTCGTATTATCGGACATTAAAGGAATCGCAATCTGGCTCTGAGTGTCTGTTTTTGTATAGAACGGAGAGTCGTTCAGCTCCTCTGTTTTTGCAAGATCTGCAATAACTTGGATAGACTGCGTGGCGATCGCCTTATTAGCCAGCGGATCATCCGTAATGGAATCAGCGATAGCAGTAGGCTGAAGTGTCCCCGGACTAAAATATCTGCCTACGAGATGTGATGGTGCTTCATCTTGTATGGTTTGAATCACGCAAGAAGACGTAGAGAATTTTTCCCCAAACGCACAGGCAAGTTGATTAAAAATGCCAGCCGCATCATCATGACATCCAACAATGCCTAAAATATCGCTGAGCAATTGGGTCTGAACTTGTGCTCGATGCACATCATCCCTCTGCCCTCTCAGAGATTGATACGTATCAGCAGCGTGTAATACAACACTTTGGAGTTCATCCGGGTCCCAAGGCTTCGTAATGTACTTATAGACTTGACCTGAGTTGATCGCTTCTACTAGATCTTCAACATCCGTAAAACCTGTCAATATAATTCGAACAGTATTCGGAAATTGAGGGACTGTTTTACTCAAGAACTCAGTCCCTTTCATTTCTGGCATTCGCTGATCAGAAATAATAACCGCGACTTCCCCCTCTTCACTCAAAATCTTGAGCGCTTCCATCCCACTATTCGCCTTCAAGACTCGAAAACCACGGCGAAATGTTCGATAGAGCAAATCTAAATTATCAGGTTCATCATCAACCACCAATATCTTAGGTTTCCGTTGTTGTTGAAGGGAAGATAACTGGTTTTCAATCATATGTTCTGGTGGAATCCCATGACTCATTACGCCTTGGCTCCTGTTCTCAGGCACGACTCAAACAAATTTTGGCACGGGAAGTATGCTTTTTTTCGCGTACTTTCAATACCTGTCTCTAGTGTTGACAACTTTAGATATTTCCTACCAGACGCCGGGAAAAAATCTTAATCACAACGACCTCGGAAAATTGGCATAGCTTGCCCTATGGACTCCGATCCTAACAAAGTCATCGGTGATATGCATCACATGGAAGCGAAAATCTGATGAATAGCGCTGATTGAGCGTCACATTTCATACCCTGAAAAATTTTCACGCTGAATGACTGCATTTCGAAGCTCCATCGGCTCAGTAGAAGTACGTGTGAAGTTTCCATTCAAAATAAAAAAGATTAGGTAATCTACCCTATTTTTCTCGGGATGCGTGGCGATCGCCACGAAAAAATACGTAACCTGTTCTGGCACTCGCCATGAATCCGTCACCCACTTCCCAGGAGAGTCCCATGCTGTCAGCTATCTCTAAACTCAGCAACGGTGTCGAAGACCTTCAGCAATCTGTAGAGCTATCCCAACCTTCCCGGAACGTATCCGGAAACCTTGCGTCGGAGAATAACGTTCATGCAAGCCACTCAAATCCGGCACGGTTGACTAAACGCCAAGCCGTGTTTGAGCACAGACTCCCTCAGATTGATGAACCTTTTCAGGTTTATCAATCCATAGATCGAGGGGAAGAATCCTCCCTCGATTGGCGTGGCAAGGATCTTAGCCGGCAAGACCTAAAGCTCTGTATGCTAAGCCACCTAGATATGAGAAGAGCTGTCATTGTTGCAGCCGATCTATACGGGGCCAATCTGCATGAAACGGATTTACGAGAAGCAGATTTGTCGTACTCCGATATCGCAGAGGCCAATTTGAGTTTGGCTAACCTGTCCAACGCTCGAATAACCGCAACAAACTTAAGTTTTGCTGTGCTCTATACAGCCAATCTCAGCGGCTCTCATGGACAGGAAGCAAACTTTTTTCGAGCTGACTTACGAGAAGCAGACTTATACCGGGCGGATCTGCGACATGCTGATCTGAATGAGGCCGTGTTGAGTTTTGCTGATTTGGGACATTGTGACCTGAGCTTTGCCCAACTCAACCATAGCAACCTACGAGAAGTCCTCATGCGTCATGCCAACGTGTGCGGAGTCAGTATGCAAAAAGCTAGTTTAATTCGCGCAGATTTGAGTCACAGCAATTTTCGTGGGGCAGATTGTACAGGTGCCAGTTTTCAGCACTCTCTACTGTATGAAACCTGTTTCAAAGATGCCCGTTTAATTGCAGCCAATCTTTCCAACGCAAGCTTCTACAAAAGCATCTTGAGCGAAGCTCATCTGAACCAAGCAAACGCACAGAATGCATCGTTTAGTCGCGCTGACTTGCAGGGAGCGTCCCTCATGCGAGCACAAATGATTAATACCAATTTTTATGGTGCCGATCTCTCTCATGCGGTTCTCTATAGAGCTAATCTGCAGGGAACCATCTTCTGTGGAGCAAATTTACAAGGAGCCGATTTACGGAAAACAAATTTGACAGGAGCAAATTTGCGAGGAGCAAACCTGCAAAACGCAAATTTAAGACATGCCAAGCTGAATGGAGTTGACCTATCGGAGACTAATACGAAGGGAGCGACCTTCTAAAAAGAGTCACTATGCGAAACTAAAATCTACTTGCCTGTCATGCCAAACCGCATCTGAGCCAGACGTTTTTGAACGACGGGATCAATGGTGTTGGATAAGCGTTTTCGATTCGGTTTCTGAGCGGTTCGGAGTTTCTGCTTAATGCGTTGTCGAGACCACTCAATATCAGATAGAAGCTGTGCTGCAGACATGCACTCCGCACCATAGCCTACAACGGTTAATCGCTGTACACGATCGGACGTGGCAACAATGAGTCGATGATGCCGCGGGTTAATTTGTGTGTGAAAGCGTGCACATGACTTTTCAATATACGTATCAGCTGTCTGATTATGATCCGTGTAGGCAACCCATAGATAGTTATTCACAGACTCACGCGAAGCAACCGATCGATTGTATTGAGCATCAAATACAATTTCCGTCTCAAAACCTTGAAATGTGGCGTACTCAGATAGTGCTTCGATTAGGTCGTAGCGAGCAGCTTCAAGGCCATGCTGGTCTCGAGAGGCTTTCAGAAATGACCAGGCTCCAATCATGTTGTAGCCATCAACAAATAAACGCGCATTAGGAGGAGTAGAAGATGGCATTAGAGTGGAACTCGCTACGCAGCTACATCAATCATCAAATCAAACTCGTTACCGACGGATTACAGGAGTATGCAGCTCAGATGAGCACGCACAAAATAAACGCTGCTTAATCCGATTGACCACCGTTATAGGTTAAACGTCTCTCTATTAATAATTGTATATTCTCGCATTTTCGACAAATGAAGCTTACAAACTTAAGCTGAGAAGAATTTAGCGGATTCTGGGGCGCTCCGCGCCCCAGAATCCCGACTTAAATACAAGCCACACTTAAATACAAGCCACAAATCATAAGTAGCTGGCCATCATTAATCGTATCCTTCCAAATCCTGTGCCAATCGCTGAGAAGCACAGAACTGGGCGTTTTGGTTTTAATTACACCCAGGTACTTATCAGCGATTCAGAGCTGAAGGCTGCACGGACACCGAAACAGTCGATAATATGGATGTGGCCACATTAAAGTCCGGTTCTTAACGGAATATTGTCTGAAAACGTATGTACATTCTTGAAATTACGCTGAAGGGTTCTCCCATTTCACTCTCTATTCAGAAAAAAGAAGAGAGCGATGCAAAATCTGCCTACAACCAGGTGATTGAAGCAATGAAAACAGCAAGTGCCGTAACGCTTGAGCTGACGTGCGAACATCAGGTGGGCAAGACGCTGTGTGTGTTGACCAGTGAAGTCTCATCGGTGCAGCTCTCTGAAAAATCTGGTACAGCTGCGTCATCGGGTAAGCCACCTGGATTTTTTGCTCTGACCTAAGTCACCGTAACCACACTTAAATTCTGTCAGGATAAGCACTATGACACAGGCGGCGATCGCCATTCAGGATTTGTCGTTTGGGTGGTCGTCTAAAGACAGCGTTCTTGATTCCTGTAGCCTAGAGGTTCCTGCAGGAGAGTTTTGGATGCTATTGGGCACCAACGGCAGCGGTAAATCGACGTTGCTCAAAATCCTAAGCGGCTTACTGACTCCCGATGATGGGAGCATTCAAGTAGCTGGCCCGATTGGGTTTGTATTTCAAAATCCCGATCATCAGCTTGTGATGCCGACTGTAGGGGCAGATGTTGCATTTGGTCTGGTTTCTGAAAACCTATCGCTCAAGGCCATTCATCAGCGGGTTGATGCAGCGCTCGATGCCGTCAAACTCCTCCACCTCAAGCGAAGACCCATTTATGCGCTCAGTGGAGGACAGAAGCAGCGTATTGCCATTGCAGGGGCGATCGCCCGACACTGTAAGGTCTTACTGCTAGACGAGCCAACGGCTCTGCTCGATCCTTCTAGCCAGCGTGACCTCGTCCAACAGGTTCAGAATCTTGTCAAAACTCAGCACATCACAGCCCTTTGGGTGACCCATCGATTAAATGAATTGGACTATTGCGATGGAGCCGTTCTTTTGGAAGAAGGACGGGTTGTCGATCACGGTGACCCATTTCGACTCAAGCGCCGTCTTCAGCGATAGTCCAGCTTCCTAACATCTAGTTTTTTGAAACACATTTCCTGAAACACATGAATACATGACTTGGCAAACTTCTCAAAATTGCAACGAAAAAATAATGAGGGTTTGGGGCACGCGTTGCGCGCCCCAAACCCTGGTTCCTCTGTAAACGTTGCCAAGTCATGTGAATACAGCATCGTAGATCATTGCTCTGGTCTACGAATATTTCTTCGTAGTTAATACCTTCCAAACCTCCCGAAACAAGACTTGGCAACGTTACGAAGAAATGAGTGATTGAGGCGCGCTGAGCGCGCCTCAATCACTCATTTCTTCGTCGTGAATCTGAGAAGCTTACCAAGTCGTGTTCTAAACCCATCGTTACGTTGAGTGTAGTAAGTAGATTTGTAGACTACAATTTTCTTCACACATGTGGATGAATTCACGCATGCGGATGTATCACAACGACTTGAAATGGCGATAAATTACTTTGATGCAGGCAAGACTGGACGCCGTACCTTTGAGTTACCTGGGGCACGACCACACTACAATCCAGATCGCCCCGGACAGGTCAACCATATCTGTTTAGATCTCAGCTTTGATATTCCCCACAAACGGTATCAAGGCACATGTACCATTCACATTAATCCTGTGAGAGACGGCATCACCAGTCTTACATTGGATGCCGTCAGCCTATCCATTGACTCAATCACGATTGAAGGAACACCCCAACCTTTCGACTATGACGGTGAGCAGCTCATCATTCGACTCACGCAAGAAACCATTGCCAACTCAGTCATTGTTGTGGCGATCGCCTACCACGTCGAACATCCACAACGGGGCATCTACTTCATTGCACCAGACGAACATTATCCTGATAAGCCCCTACAAGTGTGGACTCAAGGAGAAGATGAAGACTCTCGCTTTTGGTTTCCCTGTTTTGATTATCCAGGCCAGTTAGCCTCCTCTGAAGTTCGAGTCCGAGTGCCTAACAATCTAATCGCCATTTCGAATGGGGAACTCCTCTCAACGACAAATGATGGAGACAGCACCATCTACCACTGGCATCAAAAAGAGGTTCACCCGACTTATCTGATGACATTAGCCATTGGAGAGTTTGCCGAAATCCAAGACGAGTGGAAGGGGAAATCTGTCACCTACTACGTCGAGAAAGGTCGCGAAGATGATGCCCGACGAACAATGGGCAAGACACCTCGCATGATCGAATTTCTGAGCAGCGCCTACGGGTATGAGTACCCATATCCAAAATACGCCCAAGTGTGTGTTGATGACTTTATCTTCGGGGGGATGGAAAACACATCCACCACTCTGCTGACTGATCGCTGCTTAATTGATGAGCGCGCCGCCCTCGACAATCGCAACGCTGAGAGTTTGGTGGTTCATGAACTAGCTCACCAGTGGTTTGGGGATTTAGTGGTGATCAAGCATTGGTCCCATGCCTGGGTAAAGGAAGGCATGGCATCCTACTCAGAGGTGATGTGGACTGAGCAGGAATATGGGAGCGATGCGGCTGCATATTATCGACTGAATGAAGCCCGTAGCTACATTGGTGAAGACAAAGCCCGCTATCGTCGCCCAATGGTCACCCATGTCTACCGAGAGGCGATTGAGCTGTATGACCGACATATTTATGAAAAAGGGGCCTGTGTCTATCACATGATTCGGGCCGAACTGGGCGATGACTTATTTGAGCGAGCCATTCACACCTTTGTCCAAGACAATGCCCATCGAACCATTGAGACCATTGATCTGCTACGAGCCATTGAAAAAGCAACAGGGCGAAACCTCCAGTTTCTGTTTGATCAATATGTGTTTAGAGGTGGATACCCTAATTACACAGTGAGCTACCAGTGGGATGGAGACAGCAACTTGGCAAAAGTTACCGTTATCCAGGCTCAAGCAAAAGAGGGCACTAGTGGCAGTGAGAGTGGATTGTTTGACCTGAAAATTCCGATTGGGTTTGGCTATCTCTCGGAGGGTTCTGAGCCAACTCATGAAGAACAATGCCATGATTTAGCCAAGGCATTGGACGTCAAAATGTTTACCGTTCGAATTCATGAGCGAGAGCAAACCTTCTATTTTCCCTTGGAGAAAAAGCCGCAGGTGGTTCGTTTTGATGTGCAGAATCACCTGCTCAAAACAGTGACGCTGGAATACCCAATGGCCGAATTGAAAGCACAGCTCAAACATGATCCTGACCCTATATCTCGAATTTATGCAGCTGAGGCTCTGGCAAAAAAAGGAGGACTGGAGGCGATCGCCCCTCTGAAGGAGGCACTCACCACTGACTCATTCTGGGGAGTTCGTGCTGAAGTGGCAGGACAGTTGGCGTCTATCAAGCTCGATCAAGCATTTGATGGACTCATGCTTGGTTTGAAAGACCCTGAGGCTCGCGTGCGTCGTGCTGTTGTTCAAGCCTTAGCCAACATCAAAACAAAGGCCAGCTACAAGGCAATCAAAACCATTGCAGAAGATGGAGATACCAGCTATTACGTCGAGGCATCTGCCATTAAAGGGCTTGGGGCGATCGCCGCGAGTCATCTCAGTGATGGAAGCGGCAAAGAAGAAAAGAAAGCAATGAAGATCTTCAAGACCATCTTGGAAGAACGAGCTGGCTGGAATGAGGTGGTGCGGTCAGGGGCGATCGCCGGACTCAGTGAAATGAAAACCTCTGGAGATGCCCTCGATTTGGTGTTGGAATACACGCTTCTTGGGATCCCTCAACCTCTCCGGTTGGCCGCTATTCGCGCCCTTGGCTCCATTTCCTCTGGACAAGAGAGTCCTAACCTAGAACGCATTCTGAATCGCTTAAGTGAACTCTCTGGAGAAACTTTTTTCCTCACGCAGGTCGCTGTCGTCGGCGCATTGGGACAGATGGAAACCTCACGGGCGATCGCCCCCCTCCAATCACTTGCCAATCAGTCTCCAGACGGACGCGTCCGCCGTCGAGCCGAAGAAGCCATTCAAAAGGTACGGCAATCGACGAGCAAAGATGAAGCGATGAAAAAAATTCAAGATGAACTCGATCAAGTAAAGAAGGACAATCAAAACTTGAGGAGCCGTCTAGAAGCACTCGAAGCAAAGGCAAAGCAACAAGCAGAGGAGAAGATCGATGACTAGTACAACCACAGCCCATCAAGTGCTTAAGGCGTTTGATTGCCTTCCTACCGACACTCCTGATCCGCCGTTGAAGCCTGACATTCAGTCTGCTCTCAAGACGGTAGCCAGTCAGTCAGATTTTCAGATTTTTGGAGTTTGTGCCAGCAACCTCAGCGATGGTGTTGATGCACTCACGCAATATGTTCAAGCCTTGGGCTACACACTACCTGAAGATATTCAATTTGATGAAGTTGAAGGCGCTGTATACATCAAATTCAACCCTAAAGCAGGCTTAGTCTACACCGACGCTTACTCAGGTGACCATCGCGGCGTTTTAGTGTCTTGCCAATCGGCTTATGAGGGAGGGCTGAATGAAATGTACGGTCACCTGCCACTCGATTTGTTCTCGTGAATCGTTAGATGGTGCGCTTTTGCAACCTCAGCAAACCAAATAAGTAGGTGGACACAATTAAATATAAAATCCCTAAATCCTGCGCCGCCCGTTCAGCGGGCGGCCCAGGATTTAGGGATTTTATATTATGCCGAGGTGCTGATGAAGATAAGTAGCGGCAGTACGCCGTGCCCTTTGAGCATGGTTAACGATATCAATGGCCAGGTTATATGTCAGCTCCAAGGATAGAGGTATGGTCTGTGACATACGCTCCGCATATATTTCCTTGGTACCCAGAGCAAAAGAACATCGACACTGAGCGTCGATAGTGTTGTGGTTTCCACTTTTCAATCCAGTGCTTTAATCCTTCGCCTGTGTTGTTGCCACACACAACTTGGCAATCTTCTCAAATCGACGACGACGAGAGGAGGGAACTTTGCCCAGCCGTGGCCACATTGGATGGGCTGACTAGAGGCAATAATTATCGTAGGGCTATTTGTTTGTTTGATCGGAACAGTAGCATTTGTTGATTTGGGGCTTTAGAATTCGGATGTATTCGTTAACATGACTACACCGAATACTGGCCTAATAAAAGCCAATGAGCCTCGTTAGCTTTTATTAGTAAATGCAATTTTTTTGATATGTGAGATTGAGATAAGGACACCCTCACCTCAATCTCACATGTCACTGCTCTACTAAGTAACTGGACATCATCTAAACCAAACCCCCAAACCCTGTGCCACTCGCTGCGCAGTCGGCACAGGGTTTGGAAAGATACGTTTAATGATGGCTATCTACTTATTCAAAATGAGGAAAGTCGAGCGATCGCCATTTTTATAAGCCTCTCACGAGCATGGCTATTCTCAAAACTCCCATCATTGGCCAAATACGAACAAATAAATGAGGTCGTGAACAAGACGATATTTCCCATTCGACGAACGGTAATGCGTTCAACGTTACACAAAATAGGACTCTGGTGTCTGGGCCTGAGCGTCGCACTGTTGATTCATCTGCTGCCGAATTCCAGCCTCTTAGCATCTTCCCAGAACTATCGAGTGTCTACGCATCACGCCACCCAAAACGGCGCAATCTTGGTTGCGCAAGGACGTGAGTACTACGACGCCACACAATACGATAACGCTGTCCAAGTTCTGGAACAGGCCGTCACCGCCTTTGATCATGAGCAGTTGCCGCTCAACCGTGCCCTTGCTCTTAGCTATCTCGCTCTCTCACAGCACCGTCTTGGTCAGAGAGATGCTGCCCAAACATCGATACAAACTAGTCGTTCTATTGTGTCCGTCTTGCAGACCACGTCTCTAGCAACTTCGCCCCCTTCAGAAACGATCCCTGCATCCGTAAAAGTTGTCCGTGCGAAGGTTTGGAATGCATCGGGGCACCTACACCTAGCATGGGGACAGTATGAGAAAGCCGCCGAAAGTTGGCGGCAATCCGAAGCAGACTATCGCGACATCAATGACACAGTTGGGCAAATCGGAAGTCAAATCAATCAGGCTCAAGCGATGCAGTCTCTGGGGCAAATTGCCCAAGCCAGTAATTTGCTAGAACGAATTGCAGAGACGCTGGAAGATACCACGCTAGAACCGCACATCAAAGCTCTTGGACTCTGGAAACTAGGCACTACTTATCGCCTTACCGGTAGTTTGGCACAATCGCAAACCAAACTGGAGGAATGTTTGGAGTTCATTCAGGACGCTCAGCTCTCGTCTTTACAGAATGCTGTTGAGCTTGACTTGGGAAATACAAACCGCGCCATCGGGGAACGCGCGATCGCCATTGGCAAATTTCAAAAAGCAAACGATTATTTTCAACAAGCCATCAGCGCTTACGAAAACGTCTATCGTCACGCAGAAAGAGAGGGCGATCGCCCCTCCATTAACCGCGTCCGGGCTCAGCTCAATCACCTGAGTCTGGCTCTAGATATTAATGACTTGAGCCACTCGACGTCTCAAATCATCTCAGCACCTGCCTGGGAAATACTCCACAATCCCGCCACCATTCAATACCTTACTCAGTCGATTCAATCTACGTGGTCTCACCTCTCCCTCAGTCGAGACACCCTCTACGCTCGACTCAACTTTGCCCATAGTCTCATCAGACAATTCCCTCCTTCATCTGATGATCCGTCACTATTTGAGGAAGAGGCGATCGCCCAGTTCCTCGAAACAATCATCCAAGATGCTCAGACATTGCGGGATCCGAAAGCTGAATCCCTGGCACTAGGTCGGCTAGGCAACCTCCACGAACAACAACACGAATGGGACGAGGCTCAATTATTCACTGAACAGGCCCTAGCCATTAGCCAACGCATGCATGCCAATGAAATTGGTTATCGATGGGCATGGCAGCTCGGCAGAATTTTGAATGCTCAAGAACAAGAGGAAGAAACGTTAACAGCTTATAAAACCGCTGTCGAACGATTGGAAACTGTTCGAAATGACTTACGGTTTGTGGATACTGATGTTCAGTTTTCATTTCGAGACGCTGTCGAACCTCTCTATCGTGAGTATGTTGATATGCTCTTGCGCCACGAAAATGGGGAGGTGCCGAGTCAAGATAGTCTTAAGCAGGCCGTTCGCAGAATTGATGATCTCCAGCTCACGGAACTCGAAAACTTCCTGAGTTGCGACTTGGGAGATCCGAGTACCCTAGTGACACCAGATCCATCGGCAGCCATCGTCCACCCCATTTTGTTAGCGGATCGGCTGATTGTCATCTTAGAATTGCCTGACGAAAATCAACCACTAGCATTTCATGAACATCCGATTTCTCGGGAAGATGTGGAAGCCAAATTAAATTCAATGCGCCGGAATTTGCGTGCTCCCGATCGAACGCCAGACGTTATTGCAAATGCTCAAACAATCTATCAATGGATTATCGAACCGTTTAATTCTCTCCTAGAAGAGTGGCCACAGGTGAACACCCTCGTCTTTGTTCTAGATGGAGCCTTTCGCAATATCCCGATGGCGGTGCTCCATGATGGGGAGCACTACCTACTTGAACATTACGCAGTGGCGATCGCACCACGGTTAGAACTCTTCAATCCTCAGCCTTTAAGCAAGAATCTCCGGATCTTTACTGGAGGCATTGGTGAACCGCAAATGATTGGAGAACAACGTTTTATAGAGATTGAATATCTTGTTGATGAACTAGACGGCATTCGCAAGGTCAATAATGCAGTATCTCCACTCCTGGGAGATAACTTCACCCAAGAACAGTTGCAGCAGCACCTTAATGCAGGAAATTTCTCCGCTATTCACATTAAAACGCATGGTGTATTCAGCTCAGATCCTGATGAAACATTCATTGTGGCATTCAATGAATTAATCAGAAGCCGCGACCTAGGAAATCTAATTCAAGCTAGCATTCGCCAAAATGAAACACCCATAGAGTTACTCGTGTTGAGTGCCTGCGCAACAGCTCAAGGCGATAATCGAGCCGTTTTGGGTTTGGCAGGTGTTGCGGTTCAGGCCGGAGTCCAAAGTACCCTATCAACCCTATGGGAAGCCCAAGATCTTCCAAATACTCAGCTTATGATTCGGTTCCATGAAGAATTGGCGGATGGAAAATCAAGAGCTGAAGCCCTTCGTCTTGCACAGCTTTACCTCATCACAGATCTTGAATATCTTGCCCCACACCTGTGGGCACCCTATGTGCTAGTGGGCAACTGGCTCTGATAAAGAAGCGACAAGCAACAAGGGCACGTAACGCCCTTGCCGCACATCAATACATCTGTAATCCCTTAGCGATCGCCTTACCGTGCATCCTCAGCATCATGCACCACAACAGATCCGACGATTGGCTTGTCCACTAGTTGGTTCAGCTCAGCCTCATTCAGTAGTGCTTCCCATTGCGCCTGAATATCATGGCCGCCCTGAGATGGCTTCTGCAGCTGTTCTGCCAAATAAGCGATCGCATCGTACCAAACATCACTTGCACCGCCTACAATTTGACTTTGGCGTTCCGGAGTATCTGCAACTCGTTGAACCCATCCATGAATTGTTAAGTCGGGTACTTCATTGGCGATCACATCAGCATCATAAGAACTCAAATCAGCACCATGAGTTGGCTCACCGCAATATAACGTGAGATACCAGTGGTAATACAACCCTTCTTGTAACAGATTCTCGTCATCTGCCGAAAGTTGAATGCTCATAAGGCCTGGCGTTTCAGGCAAATAAAACGGTTGCCGATATACTTCTTGAGTTTCGTCTCTGGTGAGGATTGAAAATTCTCCCACTTTCACATTCTCAGAACTATAGGGAATGTAAAACCAAAATGTTGGCTGTTCTGAGAGCGTTTGCCCATGAACATCAGGTGGCGTAATGGCTGTCAGGGGTACGGACAAGACAGGACATGATGCTATCTCTCCCGACAAACTTCCCCCCGGTTCTCTTTGTCCATTCGGAGGGGGATTGCTCGGAGGGTCGGGTAGGCCATTCTTAACAACGATACTTGACAGTGATGGGGGAATTCCAGCCATCAAAGACTCCCCATGCACTCGATGAGGCAACGTCAGCATAATAGATAGCACAGGGAGCATACCAATGCATCCCAAGGCTGCTGTCCAGGGAGAGAGAAAGGTAAATCGGGGTTTCAATCGCATCATTGTCGCGTTGCCTCGAATACAGGTTTTTTTCGTTTTAATCCAGAGAAAATTTGTTGTTGAGTTTTGGAGCGTCCGTAAATTCCGAACGCTCCCGCCGCCAGTACAAACGACAGAAGTGATGGAATTAGAGGCATCCAGCCAGATTGAAGTATAAAAAGCCAGCAGGTGCCATACAATACGAGGATAATCATTCCGCCCGATAAAATCAATATCCAGGGTGGTCGAATGCGCAAAACAAGCATTGCTCCCAGCATTGCCCAAACCCACACAAACAGAAAATCACCCCATTGCAACCATCCCTGTTGAGGGAGTACCCACATGAGCGATCGCCCATGGAGAACGGCATGAACAACTTGGCTAACCATGTGAGCATGAACCCAAACTCCAGGCATCGTGCCATAGGGTGTTTCAAAATAATCGCGTCCGACTCGATCTGTTGTCCCTATCAAAATAACTCGATCGCGAATCAAATTCTCATTGATTGAATCAGTCAAAAGTTGCGTGAGAGTAATGCGCTGGGCTGGTTTTGCATTAAACCAATAATTCAATAAAATCTGATTGCTGTGCCCGTCTTGGTCTTGGTAACCCCCGGTGCGAGCCGCCAACCGTTTCAAAATCACAGATCCAAGCTGCCAATCTCCATCGGGGGTAACAATTACCTCAGCCCCTTCTACGGCAAGAAATGCATGCGAAAGCTGCAAACTCAAGCTAAATGGTGTTGCGCAGGTAGACTTATTCGTCAGAAGTGTGGGGTCATAAGACAACAGATGTCGTCTAACGGGAGGATATCGATTACCCTCAACTGCATCTGTCTGAATGTCACTGAAGCCCACTTGATTCCGTATCTGATCCGGTGAAAATTCTGCAGGATGACTATAAATGGTGCGATCGCCATGCTCAAATGAACACACCGTAAATACATTCGGGTGCTCTTGAAATTGACGAATCAGATCGTTTCGTCCAGAACCATTAGGCTGATGGCGATGCAGATCAATTCCAATCGCTCGCGGCTGATGACGGTGTAACTGTTCAATCGCTTCTGCCAGAATTCCATCCTCTATCGGATATCGATACGTCTCAGTATCCTCATCCGTAATTTCAACAACCAACAGATTTGAATCCACTGAAGCTTCTAAACGACTAGGGCGCGATCGCATCAGGTGATCATAGGCTGCTAATTCCACTGGTTGGAGAACTCCCAGAAATCGGAACCCCATGACTAGCACTGTGGCCGAAAAACTAGCCAACAAACAATGGCGTAGTGTCAGCCGACTGCCTGTTCTCCTATTGGTCTGACCCCCATCATTCTTGTCCACCTCTTCATCAGGTTCTACGCCACTGGGCTGTGCGCTATCACTCACGTCAGCTTCAAAAGACAATGCATTCGGCCACATCATCGTCTTTTCTGCCGGGTTTTGATAAATAACAGGTAACCAACTTGCACCAGGAAACTCGCCTTCTAACCCCTGAAGCTGTTCTCTAGCCTGCCGCACTGACTGATAAAAGGTTGCTCCGGTTGAAAATGCCTGTAAGAAATATTTGAGAAATTCTTGGGCAACGCGATCCGCTATTGGCTCTCGCATCACAATCATCTGCGGAATGTTCAGGTCGGCCAGTGCACGTCCCAAGCCCAAGCCATCGCAAGAATTGAAGATTGCCAGCTTCAATCCCTTGGCGATCGCCCCTTTGAGGGCATGCTTCAAATCCGAGATCGCAATTCGCTCTGATGAGTTGATCGCTAAATACCCGCTCAAATCCTCAGATTGACTGGTACTATGACCTGCAAAAAACAGAACATCCCAGCCTTGCTCGTTCCAAAGCGAGTCATTTAAGTCTGCACGTGATGGCTCTTCCAAAACGACCACCTCAGCACGTGGGATTTGCTTTAGTAGCTCCTGATCCTGCTGGACATCGATGCCTTCGCTATGACCTAGCACTGCCAAGATTCTGACAATCTGAGCGCGCGCCTCTTGAGCCGGGATCCCTGATAGCGAGACTTGGCGATATTGCTTTTTACTGAGAGCAATCTCTGCCTTGGGATAATCATCAAAGAAAGCCCAGAGATGCCAGGGCAACACCTGCAAACACGGATCATCCGTTTCTACGATGACCCGAATAGACGCATCGGGTGCTGAATGTGTCCGAAGCTGTTGTTCAATCCCAACAAACTCTTTTGAACCCAGCCATCGGTTCAGTGCCGACCGTATCTGTTCACACAATGACTGAAACTCGGCATCGGAAACATTGGTCACCACATCAGCATCAAATTCAAAGGAGCGCATGGATGCTGAAAACTGCGCTGACTCATGTACCGGATCAGAGGAGTCAATGTCTAGGGTTGAACGATGCCAATAGGGAGAATTTTGAGAAGAGGGATTCCTTTGCTCACGAAATCGCTGACCTAAGCGAGCATGGAGTGCCTTGTAGAGCGATCGCCAACGCCGGTATGTTTCTTCCAGTTCGGGAACTGGTGGCAGTTGCCCCGTCCACTGCAGAGAAGGGTAGGATTCATCCGCTCGCTGTAGCCTCACCGTGACATTGGGTAGCCCCGTTTGGCAATTCCCTTGGCCTAGATTGAAAACAACAAGTGCCTCCATGAGTGTCTTTGTCCTATTCCTTGCATGCGATATGAATACGCAATGCCTACATTACGCAATGCCTACATATGGTTTATGAACCAATAGCCTTAGTGAGAATCGGGGTGGTTTTTGGTTGCGGCGAGACCAACCAAGAAAAAAAAGGAGAGAATAGAGTGGGGCTAGAAGGCGGAGAAATTACGAAAAAAAGCACCCCACAAAAAGTATGTTAATAAAAAAAACGAAAGATGTGAAAAA
>JBCCWF010000006.1:0-38159 GCA_039194035.1 Cyanobacteria bacterium P01_E01_bin.6
ATTTGAACGAGGATTAAAGGTTTCAACCTGGCGTAGTTGATTGTATAAGTCTTTTTCTTTCTGACTTAATTTTTTGGGGATGGTCACGTGAAGCTCAACAATCTGATCTCCTCGATTTTCCTGAGCAACATAGCCTTTGCCAGCAAGCCGTAACTTTTGGCCCGACTGAACGCCTGGAGGAATCCTCATTTTGACTCGTCCATCGAGGGTTGGGACATCAATTGATCCTCCCAAAACTGCCTCACTGGGTGTAATCGGAAGCTGACATTGAATATCGAGACCCGTGCGCTGAAAAAGTGGGTGTGGAGCGACCTCAATGCGGAGATATAGATCTGCGCCATCTCCCCCTTGATTTTTGAGGCGAATGCGTTGCCCACTTGACAGTCCTGCCGGGAGATTCACTTCAAGCGATCGCCCATTTTCGAGACGAATTCGTTCTCGTCCGCCCTGATAGGCTTTATCGAGTGGAACGGTCAGCCGCGCTTCGACATCTTTCGGCGTCACCGTATAAGACGTTTGTCGTGAATCGGAGCGATAAGAATCTGTCGACGAGGATGTCTGTCGTGAGCCAGAACTGGAGGTAGAGGCTCTGGCCGTAGATGATTTAGACGAACGGGCGCGCGCAGTGGGATTTCCTTGTGATGATTGAGGGCTATTGGCCTGACGATTGAGCAACTCATCAACAAACGTATTGAAGTCCCGAAATTGGCTAAAGTCGATATCTTCAGGCGCATATCGTGCTCCTGCGCGGCCATTGCGGCTGCGCGATCGCCCGCCGCCGCCGCTTGGGAAGCCCTGTTGCTTCCAATAGCGACTGAATTGGTCATACTGTGCCCGCTTATCGCGATCACTTAAGACTTCGTAAGCTTCTCCAATATCTTTGAATTTTTCTTCGGCTGCTTTATTCCCAGGATTCAAATCCGGATGAAAGCGCCTGGCAAGTTTGCGATAGGCCGTTTTAATTTCATCAGTAGTCGCCTCCCGTGAAACTCCTAAAAGCTCGTAGTAGTTTCGGAAATTTTGCATCGCGTCAGCAGTCAACGTAGTTGAGACAATAAATAGGGTGTAACCGTAGCCTTAGATAACTGAAAGATACGCTAGGTAAAAAGATATGCAGGTGACTCACAGCTAATGCGATTTCCAAGCAACGGTTCTTAGAAACGTACTTAACAGGGAAAGCTTTGTGAGATTCCGACATCATAAGTATCCGAGATCATCGGTTTCTGATGCTGTCTAGAGCCAATCGTCATCATCATCCCAATTGTCTTCAGCGTATCGATCAACACGACCAGGGCTAGTTCCACGGGGGGGACGTCTCGATTCACGAGATCGAGGGGCATCATTATAGTCATTATCCCGTATGGAACCCCGACCAGAAGGAGTGCGGCTATATGAATTTTGCCCATAGGAATCACGGCTGTATCCATCGCGGTCATAGGAATCTCGACTATAAGAGTCTCTTCCGTATGAATCTCGATCATACGAGTCACGATTGTAGGGGGTAGGGCTATAGGGATCACGGTTATAGGGATCCCGACTGTACCCATCTCGACCGTATGATCCTCGATCAGAGGAGTCGCGATCGCCCGTAATTGTTTTCTTAATTGTTTCCAAGAATCCGTCTTCTTCTTCGTCCTCAGAAAACTGATAGACCTCTTTTCGGAGATCATAGAGAGCATCTTGCAAGTCGGCTTGGGCGATGTCGATGCCACGCTCATCATCTCGCTTGAGACAATCACGCAATTCGTCGACTAAGCTTTCAATCCGACGACGATATTGGTTGGCAAACTGCATGCCAAAATCAAGGGCAACTTCGCGCAATTGGCGTTCTGCCTGAAACGTCATTGCCTCAGCACGATTTCGTTTTTCAATCCGCTCTCGTTTCTCTCGGTCATAGTCAGAAAATTGCTGTGCTTCTTGGAGCATGCGATTGATTTCGGCTTCGCTCAGGGTTGATGCCCCTTGAATGGTTAACCCCTGCTCTCGCCCGGTTGTTTTATCCATGGCGGTTACTTGCAAAATGCCATTGGCGTCAATATCAAAGGACACCGCCACTTGGGGAACGCCCCGAGGCGCGGGTGGAATACCCATCAATTTGAAGCGTCCCAGTGATTTATTATCACTGGCCATCTCACGTTCACCTTGGAGGACGTGGACTTCCACGAGAGTCTGATTATCTTCAGCAGTTGAGAATGCATCCGATCGCCGCACTGGAATTGTGGTGTTGCGGGGAATCAGCTTTTTCATGACGCCGCCGATGGTTTCTAATCCCAATGACAAGGGCGTCACATCGAGTAGGAGAATGTCGGTCACTTCCTGAGTGAGGATGCCTGCTTGAATGGCAGCTCCAAGCGCAACGACCTCATCGGGATTGACGTTTTGGCTGGGTTCTCGGCCCAAAAGCGATCGCACCAAGTCGTATACCATGGGCATGCGGCTTCCGCCTCCGACCAATAACACGCCATTGATTTGGGTCGGCATTAGCGCTGCATCGGCGATCGCCTGTTGGACAGGAATGCGTAATCGATTGATCAGATCACTACAGAGTTCTTCAAACTGAGGGCGCGTCAGCCGCGTTTCTAGGTGCTTTGGCCCTTCTGGTGTTGCCGTAATGAACGGTAAATTTATTTCCGTAACACCAACACCAGAAAGCTCAATCTTCGCTTTTTCGGCGGCTTCCATCAACCGTTGCAGGGCTTGGCGATCGTGCCGTAGATCAATCCCGTCTGTCTTCAAAAACTGCTCAGCTAACCAATCGACAATGCGTCGATCAAAATCATTCCCGCCTAACTGAGTGTCTCCACTGGTGGCACGCACCTCAAATACACCATCCCCAATATCGAGAATAGAAACATCAAACGTGCCACCTCCAAGGTCGAATACAAGAATTCGTTCACTCTGGCGTTTTTCCAAGCCATAGGCCAATGCCGCCGCCGTCGGTTCATTGATAATCCGCTTCACATCCAGACCCGCAATCCGGCCTGCATTCCGTGTTGCTTGGCGCTGCATATCATTGAAGTAGGCTGGAACGGTAATGACGGCTCCTGTGACTTCTTCGCCTAAAAATCGACCAGCTTCGTCGGCCAATTTTCGTAAAACGATGGCAGAAATTTGTTCAGGAGCAAAATCTTTTTGGAGGCGAGGGCACTTGACTTGAATATTTCCCTGTTCGTTGCGCTGAATCGTATAGGGAACACGTTTTGCCTCAGGACTCAACTCAGCATATTTTCGCCCAATGTATCGCTTAATCCCAAAAAAAGTATTTTGCGGATTAAGCACAGACTGGCGTCGAGCCATTTGTCCGACAAGTTGCTCTCCGTCCTTACTAAATGCAACAACTGAAGGAGTGATCCGCAATCCTTCAGAGTTGGCAATCACCAAGGGCTTTCCTCCCTCCATCACTGCTACGACGGAGTTTGTTGTCCCCAGATCAATACCAACGACTCTACCCATGCGCTACCTAGCCCCTTACCACGACGGACGGAACAAACGATCCCATTAAATGGCACTCTACACTTTAAATGTTGAGATTTTTAACCAAATCTACTCTATTTTGCCATTGTTATCACGATAGTAGGCAGCTACTCGCAATTTTCAAAGGATTGCATCGTAGGCAAAATAGTCTTGACACGAACTTAGGGGTGACCCTGAAATAAAACCAGAAATTTTTTGTTAAAGCCATTGCCTTCAACAAAGTTGCTCGGAGCTTTTAATTTTTCTATTGCTTAAGCTCGTGTAAGTAGCTAGCCATCATTAAACGTATCCTTCCAAACCCTATGCTGCCTACTGTGCGGGCGGCACAGGATTTGGGTTTTTAGTTGTAATGGCGTCCAGGTACTTATTTCAGAAGACTCTCAACCTAGACTGCTGCAATAGCCATTCATAAAGCAGTAGAGGTGAACATGTCTCAACAACAGAATCAGTGGCTGATCGACCGCTCCCGTCGTCTTCAATTTTAAGCCCAATCCTAGCTTCGGGTTTTAGTTGCGAGTTGATACAGCACTGGCTACAGGGACAGCTTCACGTTGACCCAATAGTTTTTCTTGTAGTGCAATAATCCCGTCTGCTAAGTAACGAGCTTCTGCTTTGAGGTAGTCCAGAAATGTACTGGCCACGATTGATAACTGCTTGTTGCCTAAATGCACAACATACCACTGACGCTCGATGGGGAATCCCTCAACATCAAGGATGGTCAGCTCGCCAGTATTGCCTTCTGGTGTGAGGGTGTGACACGACAACACCGAAAGTCCTAGACCTCCTGCGATCGCCTGTTTAATGGCTTCATTGCTGCCTAGTTCTAACCGCACGCGCACATCCACTTCATGCCGATCAAGCAGCGCTTGAATGGCTTTCCGAGTTCCTGAACCGGATTCCCGCATAATGAACGGTTCATTCGCTAATTGAGTGATCGGAATATTTTTCTTGCCAGCCAGTGGATGATTTTTTGGAGCCATGACCACGAGAGGGTTGTCCAAAAACGGATGGGACTTGACATCAATATGTTCTGGGAGTTGGCTCATCACATATAAATCATCTTGGTTATCCGCTAGACGGGCGATCGCCCGCTCATGGTTTGTCACAATGAGAGAGACGTCAACCCCTGGATACTGCTGACAAAAAGGGCCAAGGAGTCGAGGCACAAAATACTTGGCTGTTGTGATGACCGTGAGCTTTAAATGCCCTTGCTTCATCCCCTTTAGATCGGCAACGCGCATTTCGAGTTGATCAAGCTTCTCAAAAATGTCTTGGCATGTTGAATATAATTCTCGCCCTGCATCCGTCAAATAGAGCCGTTTACCAATTTGCTCGAACAACGGAAGCCCCAAGGCTTTGGTTAACTGCTTAACCTGCATTGATACGGTGGGCTGCGTTAGATATAGTTCCTCTGCTGCACGTGTAAAGCTACCGTGTCGGGCTGTTGCTTCAAAAACCTTAAATTGATGCAGCGTTGCGTGTATCACTCGTGACAGCTCCTAATTTAAAGACGAATCCAATACCTATTGCTTGTTTAGATGAAAGCTCAGTTTTCGAACTAAGCACTAAGGTAGATTTTTCATACCTTGTCCACTTCATTACGATGTGAAGCCCTGGTTATTTAAGAATGATGGCCAAGAACAGCTTGATGGAGATCCTTAAAACGGGGATGGCGTAAAACAACATGCCGTTAAACCCGTTACTCAAAGCCAATCTCTAACTCGTGACATCATTCTCACTACAGAACCGTTCTACAACGCATTCAAGACGACCACGTTCAAGCACCCATCTGCAAAGATGCATATCGACAGTTAAGTGCTGGAAACTGGACTTGATGGTTTCCAGCATAGACCATAATCTATTGTTCGAGCAATATTGTTAGCATTTAATCTATGATTTTTTGGTTTATAATCCTTCACAAGAACTCGAAAGAGTTCCCTTCCAATTGAATCAACGCGCAGAGGAGTTAGGCTTGGAACCGTTCAGGACACCTTAAATTCCCTTCCTGAATTCAATGATGGTCTCCTCTTTCAGAGCATTGCTGATCCAAGCATTAGCTCCACTGCGTTTCTTCATTGAGTTTTTCTCAATGGTTGACTTTTGGATGTGTTGTTAATTTGCTAGCCATAATTAAACGTAACCTTCAAAACCTTGTGTCGCCCGCGCAGCGGGCGACACAAGGTTTTGGTTTTCGGTTTGATTACGTCCAGGTACTTACTATAGATGTGCGGCAACTGTCGCTGCGTTGCTTGCCTGAAGTGTTTTTGATTTCAGTTCTGTTTCTGTTTACGGCTGCTGCTAAGCGGGCGTCGCTAATATGAGTGGTAATTTTCGGAAAGGTGTGGCATTGCCCCACCGAATCTATTCAATCGGACTATTGCTGTCAATTGCGCGTATCGCCATAGTCTGACGATTGCATCGCTCAAGTTCGTTTCGCTATTGAGCAACATCGATTAAGGGGTTAGTCATCAGCGCATTGCTAGTAATCAAATAAGCGTGCCTGCTCAATTTCCTCAATAACTTGTAGCCCGCGCGGATCGCCAAGCTTCAAGATAGCGGCTCGGGCATCTTCTTGAACGCCAAGATCGTCATCTTCTGCAAATGCTTCGACGAGGGCATCCACGGCAGTTGCATAGATAACATTAGAGGGTAGGTCTCGACATAATTGACCTACCGCCCATGCACAGTTGCTGCGAATTGGCGGAACTGGATCTCGACGGAGTCCTTCGATGAGGGGCGGAATCGCTTTGATCATTGCATCATAATCAATGCCTGACATTTGAGCCAGAGCACTCGCCGCCCATAGCCGCACCGCAGGAATTTCATTTCGCATGGCTGAAACCAGAGAGGGCAGGGCACGGCGATCGCGACAGTTTCCTAATGCCCAGACAATACCTTTGCGCACATAGCCATTCCAATCATGATGGAGTTGATGGATCAAGGGGTCGACGGCATCGATGCTCGGATTTCGCCCCAGTCCATAGGCTGCACTGACGCGAATTAACGGGCACGGATCGGACAAAGATTGAATGAGATACGGAATCGCGCGGGCATCTTCTACTTCACAAAATGCACGGGCGCCCAACATCCGCTGCTGATTATCGTTGGACTTCAGCAACTCAAGCATTTCATCTGGATCAATGGAGGGAGCAGACACATCAGAAGAGACGTCTCCCATTTGATCCAGTGGGCTCTCTAAGCTGCCCACCGTGTCTAGTACTGTTAAATCGTCATCGTCATACATACTGCCACTTTACAGCAAAGTATTCCTTCTCTCGTGGCTTGTTAGGGCTAAATTTATCCGCTCAATTTGAGAGTGCTGTGTTTCCAAGAAATTAAATACGACTGATTGTGTATGGCGTGGTGACATATCTGTCAGCACATCAGCTGGAACACAGACATTTTATTGGGACATGTCATGTTCGTATGAAAATGTCTTCAGCCTGTTTTTGTTGCCTGGATAGACCTGACATGTTTCTTCATATTTTGAAGGCGATCGCTCAACTGGTCTCGTGTTCGGTGCATCATGAAGTTATCTGTTTGTTTGTAGTTATTCTATTTGTTTGTCGCGAAGAGTTGATGGTGGAGCGGTATGCTTGGGTACTGTGCACCAATGCCCCTCTCAAGCCCATCCTCCGGGAATCCTACTAGCCTCACGATGACTGATTTACGTCAATCGACGAACCGATTTAAATCTGCCTCTGTTTTAGACGGCCTCATTGCCGCCAGGCCAACCTTGCGGCCTCAGATGTATTTCAAGTCATCGCTGACGGCCCTTTCCCATGCGATGGAAGATTTGGTTTTAGCCGGGTCAGGCAATCCCATTGTGATTGCTAATTTTCAGAGAGAACGGTTTTACCGCCAAGAAGCTCAGCGGTATCAACGCATTGCACAACTTTCGTCGCATGTGTATGTTTTAGCGGCTCCTGAGACAGAGTTTAAGAGCGAGTCTGGAGCCTATGAAAAAATTGCGTTTACGCCGGGAGATGCCCTCAGCAACGAATGGCATCTGGTCGTGATTGGAGAAAAATATTCTGCATGTTTGATCTGTCGAGAACATTGGCGAAATGACGAGGACACCTCTGTAGAGCGGCAGGCAATTGATCAGACTCGCCGCTTTGAAGGGGTCTGGACATTTGATCGACATGTCAGTAGTGACGCTGCTCGACTATTGCTGTTGCGTATTGTGGGCTACCGCCCTGAGTTAGAAGAGAAAGTGGCGGAAGCACAGTCTCTCTTGCGAACCGAACGAGCGTCTAGTCATCAAGAAATTGATCCGGATCCGTTTGCTCAACGGCTGATTACCTATCTCCAGGCTGGTCAATATAAGCTGCAAAAGGCTTACCGCTCAATTTCTGCACAAGAGCGGCGAGAGCGATTGATCAATTTGATTACGGCAGCAATTCGGCGATCGCTCGATCCCACCGAAATTTTCACGGTCGCGGTGCAAGAGCTAGGGCACGCGATGAATGTGTGTCGCTGCATTATTTATCCCTGCAAACCCACCGATGACGATGCCATCATTCAATACGAGTGCTTGACAAATTCGTCTGTCAAGTCCCTGGTGGACTGTGCTTGGCCACTTGGGGGAAATGCTTTGTTTCAGGCGATCGCCGCTGGACGCGAATCTGTCGCCATTGAAGATACTCAGGGATCCTTTGAGCTTGACTTAGCAACTCTTCAGCCATTGATTGAGCAATGGAACATTTCGTCGTGGCTGATGGTGCCGATTCTGTATCAAGGGCAGATCACGGGGATGATTGAGTTACACGGGTGTGGAGAAGACTCACACCGTTGGTCATCGGGTGAGTTGTTGATGGTGGAGGCGATCGCCGCTCAACTTGGAATTGCCCTGATTCAGGCCGAGTCTTACGCCAATTTAGGAAAGCTCAACCAGCAACTTGAAGCGTTAGAAGTGACTCGCAGCAATCTCATTGCCATTACTGGCCATGAGTTGAGAACTCCGCTGTCCACCATTCAAGTGTGTCTTGAGAGTCTGGCAACTGAACCCGATATGCCCCTGGAGCTTCGACAGGTCATGTTGAGTACGGCGCTGGATGATGCTGAGCGATTGCGAAAGTTGGTTCAAGATTTCCTCACCCTTTCCCAGTTAGAGAGTGGTCGAGTGAAATGGCACCTCGAAGCGTTGTCTCTTGAAGAATGTATCAGTTTGGCGTTGAGCAGCATTCGTACTCGTCAACACAATGAGCCGCTCCCCCATATCACAACCCACGTTCCCGATGAGTTGCCCCTTGTGCAAGCAGACGGGGAATGGCTAGTGGAAGTGTTGTCAAAGCTTCTGGATAATGCGTGTAAATTCACGAAGCCAGAAGGTGAGGTCAGCATTGAGGTTCATCGCAATCGACAGGGAATGCTCGAAGTCACGATCAAGGACACAGGACGAGGCATTGAACCCAATCGATTAGAGGCGGTGTTTGAACGGTTTTATCAAGAAGAGGGAGCGCTTCGTCGAACGGCAGGGGGCACTGGATTGGGGCTGGCCATTTGCCGACAGGTGATTATGCACCTGGGTGGACGCATTTGGGCTGAATCGGCAGGGCGCGACCAGGGCAGTCAGTTTCACTTCACCATTCCAGTCTCGAAGGGTGAGGCTGATTCCGTGCCTGTCTCGGCAGTCACGGTGCAGCCGGAAAAATCCAAGCAGACGAAGAAAACGAAAAAACGCTCGGCAGCAAAACGACGGTAGGCTTGAACATTGTGTTGCCTTTCCATGGCGAGTGCGTGAGGGGCGATCGCCCGGACGAAAAGCATTTTTATCCCGCATCCCTTTACAATACGTAAATGATTCGGACTCAGCTCTGCTTGATACTCATCAAGTCAATCAGCCGTTGATGATTTGATCGATAGCATCGCATCAGATCTCGACCCATCGGAGTTGGAGAGTATCGAGTTTTGAGGGCATGGGATCACTCTGTTGTTTCCATGCTGGGTCTGACGTTTTCGTAATGCTTGATTGGATGTCATAGGAATGCGAATAGCAATTGTTGGGGCGGGGTTAGCAGGATTATCAACAGCCATTGAGCTTGTTGATGCAGGCCACGAGGTACGAATCTTTGAGTCGCGTCCATTCGTGGGTGGCAAGGTTGGCAGTTGGGTAGATGCCGATGGAAACCACCTCGAAATGGGACTACACGTATTTTTTGGATGCTATTACAACCTATTTGATTTGATGAAGAAGGTCGGAGCATTTAAAGACCTTCGGTTAAAAGAGCACGTCCATACCTTTATCAACACAGGAGGGAACATAGGGGCTCTGGATTTCCGCTTCATCACAGGAGCTCCTTTTAACGGACTGAAGGCATTTTTTACGACCTCTCAGCTCTCCGTTCAAGACAAAATACAAAATTCGATTGCGTTGGGGACGAGCCCTATTGTTAGAGGACTTGTGGACTTTGATGGAGCGATGAAAACGATTCGCGACCTCGACGCTATCAGCTTTGCTGATTGGTTTCGCAGTCATGGTGGCTCAAACGGGAGCCTCAAGCGAATGTGGAATCCGATTGCCTATGCCCTTGGCTTTATTGACACGGAGCAGATTTCTGCCCGTTGTATGTTGACTATCTTTCAGTTATTTGCGGCAAGAACTGAAGCGTCTGTGCTGCGAATGCTTGAGGGGTCTCCCCATGAATATTTACACAAGCCTATTTTGGATTATTTGGCGGAGCGTGGAGCGGAAGTGTTCACCCGACGTCGAGTGCGCGATATTCAGTTTGAGCAGCAGGGCGATCGCACAACGGTGACGGGGCTTGTGGTGGCGAACGGAGAGGTGGAAGAGACCATCACGGCAGATGCGTATGTGTGCGCCTGTGATGTTCCTGGAATCCAGCGTTTGTTGCCTCAAGCATGGCGGCAGTGGGATGCGTTCGACAATATCTACAAACTTGACACCGTTCCAGTGGCAACGGTTCAGCTCCGGTTTGATGGATGGGTCACGGAACTGAATGACAAGGCAGAACGGCAGCAATTAGATCATGCGACAGGACTAGACAACCTTCTTTACACGGCAGATGCTGACTTTTCCTGTTTTGCCGACATGGCACTTGTGAGCCCAGGTGACTATTACCGAGAAGGGCAGGGGTCTCTGATTCAGGCTGTGTTGACCCCTGGCGACCCATTCATCAAGCAACCCAATGAGGCGATCGCTCATCACGTGCTGAAACAGGTACACGAGCTATTTCCCTCATCGCGAGAGCTAAACATGACATGGTACAGCGTGGTTAAGCTTGCTCAATCCTTATACCGCGAGGCTCCAGGCATGGACCCCTACCGCCCTAATCAGAAAACTCCGATTGAGAACTTCTTTCTGGCAGGTAGTTATACGGCTCAGGACTATATCGATAGTATGGAAGGGGCTACAATTTCCGGTCGGCAAGCAGCTCAGGTCATTCTAGAGTTTTTTGAAGGACAGCCCTCTCCCGATTATTCTGTCGCCTCTGTCGCGTAGGAACCCATGATGTGGGTGTATTATGTGATACTTCTTCTCGTAAAGCGTTGATTTCAGTCCTGTCGGCTTGTATTTTACGTCGGGATTCTTCCCTGCTTAATGTATAAGCCGTTCTGTCAACAGGTGGCCTCTATCGCGTACCGCTATTTGGTGTCATGCCATTCTTCGAAATGCATACACTCCATATCCTTTCAGAACCTGTCTGAAAAGTAGAGGTTTAGAAGAATTAAAGCACGCACCAATGATGGAAATTGGTATAAACCCTTAAATGTAGGCATTTTGCCCACATGGTTTTGAACTTCATGCAAACCTAGAGTGATTAAGCGCACCGAAGAATGTCATCATGGCTAATTGGCTAGAACATAGTGTACAGGTTGAAGTTGAGACCCCGATTTCTCACGTATGGGAATTGTGGTCGGATCTGGAGCAAATGCCCCGTTGGATGAAATGGATTGATTCGGTGTCGATTTTGGAGGACGATCCAGATTTGTCTAAATGGAAGCTGGATACGGGTGGATTTGAGTTTAGTTGGCTGTCGCGCATTTCGAAAATAGTGCCTCACCAAATTATTCAGTGGGAGTCGGTGAGTGGATTACCTAATCGGGGTGCCATTCGCTTTTATGATCGAGGCGAGCACAGTATCGTTAAGCTGACTGTTGCGTACGCAATTCCTGGGTTTTTAGGAAGACTGATGGATAATCTGTTCCTTGGAAAGGTCGTTGAATCGACGATTCAAGAAGATTTGAATCGTTTTCGAGACTATGCATTGAATGACCACCGTTCCTAGGCGATTATGCTCACTCAAATTAAAGAAAAGATCGAGTTAACTGGACAACCCGATCGTCGGTTTATGCCGCCCTGGTTTGCCCGGAATGGGTGGGGAATGACTCTGTACAATGCCTGGCGGCTAGAGCAATATCGTAGTTCTTGTGATAATTCCGTCCCCTCGTCTTCCTCTGACGAAATCTCGAGTACTGGGGGAACGGTTTCCACGATTGATCATATCTTTATGGGCGATCGCCATGTTCCTATCTTTGGACAAATTACATCTCCTGCCCGTCCGGAGGAATCCGATTTTTGGACATCTGTGCCCAAATCAACTGGAACGATTATTGCGACTTACGGTATTGTCGGTAGCCTTGACCAGCAAAAAGCGCTCCACATCCTTCGAGATAAAGCTCGGATAACGGGTTACACGGTTATCGGCATAGACTGGCGAGCGCACGGAAAAACGGCGACGTTATCTCCTGCCCTCACGTCTGATGGTCTTTACGAAGGGCGAGATTTTGTTCATGTTGCAGCTCAAGCGAAAGCCATGGGCTGTCCACCTCCTTATTGGTTCATGGGCTATTCTCTCGGAGGTCAGTTGGCCCTGTGGGGGCTGCATCCAGACTCATTGACGTTGGCAACGGAGTTAGGACTCAGCCCATCTGATATTGGTGGTGCTGCCGTTATCTGTCCAAACCTAGACTCGAATCGCTCCTTAGATTTTTTGGTCAGTTCTATTCCTGGTCAGATTCTGCAACGTTCCATCACGCGAAAGTTAACGATACTGGCACAGCACATTCACGACCAACATCCAGGCACGTTGTCTGACGAGGCGATCGCCCGAGCCAACAGCATTCGTCACTTTGATGAAGAGTTCATCATTCACCGCCTTGGGTTTGATTCTGTTGAAGACTACTATACCGCCAGTAGTCCGTTGCCTTGGTTGTCGGATGTCACGAAGCCTGTTTTCATTCTCTATGCAGCCGATGATCCCATGTTTCATCCAGGCATCGTGCCTGATCTTGCTGCAATCGCCCAACAAAACTCCCTCATTGATCTGTGGTTGACTGAATATGGGGGGCATGTCGGATATTTCAGTGATTCAGCTTGCCAAGCACGGTGGGGCGATCGCGATCCATGGTGGGCCTGGAACCGAGTGATCGACTGGCTGAAAACTCAACCTCACTGATTCCGAAACGGGGATGGCGTGATGCTTTTGAATGTTTATTCCTTAGCAATCGGAGCATCAACCCAGACCTCCCCACCCTGGATCACCTGAGCAAAGATTCCTCTCAACCGAAGGTGTCGGTTTTTGCTGTCTCGAATCCAGTAGAAGGCATCGGCGCCAAATCGGTGGGCAAACTTTTTGCATGCATCATTGACGACATCGGAAACCTCAATGATGGCAGTGCCAATGGAGAGCTGTTGTCCCACGGGGAGGTTGGCTTCACTGAAGTCAAGATCTGCCACAAACGTATCGCCAATCACGACGCTAGAGTTTGCATCACAGGACAGAATGCTCAACAGTCGGGGACTACAGAGCGCAACCTGTACCCTGGGGTCGGGTGCTCCATTTGGGAGGCGTAACCACGCACTTGTTTTCCAACGATCGCCCACGACGCCTTCTGTTGGAGATAGCTCGACCCGATCGAGCACCTGGCGATCGCCAGGTTTGGGTCGAATGCAAATATGTTCTACTTGTGCTGTGTTCTTTGGGGCAGAAGCCATGTATTCAAGATATTGATTCAATTCTAGATAGCTCATGCCAGTTGGGCTGATAGGGTTGGGAACTTGGATTTTGGACTGTGTCATTCTGGAAAATGTGCGCTGGTGTGAGATCGATGCCCATGATTGAAGTGAACGGTGTAAGTCATCGGTTTGGCGATCGCCTTGTCTTGAATGCGATCACTCTAAAACTGACCGAGCGCCGCATTGGCATTGTGGGTAGTAATGGATCAGGGAAAACAACCTTTGCACGGCTTTTAAATGGTTTGATTGTCCCGACGAAAGGGCATGTCATGGTGGATGGGTTGGATACGCAGCAGTCTGTCAAAGCTGTGCGACGAACTGTGGGCTTCGTGTTTCAAAATCCAGATAATCAAATTGTATTTCCCACTGTGGAAGAAGATTTAGCGTTTGGCTTAAGGAATCTCCGGCGTCCTGCTCACGATATTCAACAGCGAGTAGATTGGGCGTTGCAACAGTATGGGTTGGATCAGCATCGTCATCATCCCGCTCACCTCTTGAGTGGGGGGCAAAAACAGTTGCTGGCGATCGCCTCTGTCGTGGTGATGGACCCTGCCTATATTGTGTTTGATGAACCGACAACATTACTCGATTTACGCAACCGCAACCATATTCGAACGGTTCTTGAGCAATTGACGCAAACCATCATCGTGGTATCCCATGATTTGGAGTTGCTTAACGACTTTGATCGCGTTCTCGTGTTTGACCAGGGTTCTGTTGTATTGGACGATGTGCCGTCTCGTGCAGTGCCCTATTATGTGGAACTGATGACGAAGTAGAGGTTCACGGCCGCGTGCTTTACACCCAAACGACAGTTCCCAACCTATGACGAGGTTTCCCAGATAAGGGTGGTTAGCTCACAACTCACGCTCTTCTTCCTCCGCAATTTAATGGAGCGTCTCCATGACCTTTGGACTGTTTGTGCCTCGACATTCTCCGATTCATCGTCTGTCCCCTGGTATTAAGCTTCTAGGCATGGCGATCGCTGGCATTGGACTATTTTTTGTCACCGATTTGGTCTGGATGAGTGGGGTGTTGGTGGCAGGCATGGTGCTGGTGGCGATCGCCCGACTGCCCTGGCCTATTGTGATTGCACAGATTCGCCCCATTTTATGGGTGTTGCTTTGCATTGCTGGTGTCCATGCGGTGTTCACCCATTGGGAAATGGGGGTCATGTTAGCGGTTCGATTTTTGACACTCATGCTGTTGGCCACGATTGTGACGCTGACCACACGAACCTCCGATATGGTGGCGGCGATCGCCAAAACGCTACAGCCCCTGAAGCGATTTGGCGTGCGACCCGAACAACTGAGTCTAATGGTGGCGATCGCCATTCGGTTTATTCCAGTGCTCTTGGAACAAATTCATGATATCCAAGATGCCCAACGGGCGCGAGGGGTTGAGCGCCCGGTCATTACATTTCTCGTGCCGCTTTTGATCAAAACGATACACATGGCAGATGCCTTGGTGGATGCCATTGATGCCCGTTGCTTCGACCCATGATGATGATGACCTGACCCACGACTTATGCAGTTGCTTAGGGACTTGCTAGAAAATAAAGTGCCAATAGAGGGGCGGCAGGCTACGCCCGCCGCCCCTCTATTGGGTATCTTGTTTATTTGCAGATCCCTTAGCATTCGACAGCTCAAAGTCTATACCATGAAGCCATCCTCAATCATGTGTCGCAACATGGTATTGCGACACATGATTAAGTGCTTGACGGGAGCATCCCACTTTCGATGATGTACTAGATTATTCAATGTAAAAGGACAGCACGATCCATGTTTGTTGTGGAGGTGTTTTGCACCTCCACAACAAATCTACAGCTGCTTTATGAGAAACAATCCATCTGCTGCATCAAAATGCATACATCGGCTCAAACACAATCCGATGAGGAATGTCTTGCTGTCGCAAAACACTGACCCCCACTTTAGCCAGGTCAACAATCAAACCCAGCCTCTCGTCAGATTGAATGTGAGACCACGCCTCTTTCATGCCAGCAGACCACCGAATATCATCAAAGACAAAGACCGTATCAGGATGGGAAAACGTTAATATCTCCTCAAAATAGTCCAACGTTGGTTGATATTTGTGATGTCCATCGATAAATGCCAAATCTATCGTGCTTTCCTTTCTTAAGGATAGCGTTAGGGTATCCGAGAAAACGCCTTCAGCGTATGAAACATTATCAAGGCCTAGATTGCCATGCATGTTCTTCGCTAATCGCTGACGGTAGGGAGACGCATCGAGCGTGACAACACGACCATTCTGTTCATTGAGCTTCAGTGCGGCAGCAATATACGCCGATGAAATCCCAACGTTCGTCCCCAGTTCAATCACGGTTTTGGGCTTGATTGAACGGGTTAATAAAAACAGTAGCGTTGCTGGTTTTAACGGCTTACTAGCCAAGCATGCCTGGTGGATGCTCACGCCATGATCATGCAAGCCACCCTGACCAAGACTCTCATCAATCAGCGGGGCTTTCAGACTCAGAAGATAGTTCCGTTCAGCTTCGATTCGGTCTATCCAACCCTGTTCAGGTTGCGACATTTGCTGTTGCTGTAACGATTTCACGGCCTCCGCGATTCGTACTCCTTGAGAATAAGAAGTTTTCTCTAGTCGTTGCAATATCTTACTGTTTGCCCGTCCATGTACCAGGTTGAGGTACGTTTTATGGACTTGCCTTGCAAGTGGAATCTGCCTTGCAAACTTCTTGATATTCATACTCGCCTCTCTTTTTTTCTTTTGCTTCACAAATGATCGGCCAGCTTATCTCCTCTCTTCTCAAACAACTTCTCTGATCAGGGCGATTGTTTTATCAAATTCCAGAAAGAATTTCTACTCAAGGTGTGAATGTCTTGCATGACGTACGTCCTACGATGCTATCGAGTTTCACAATCTAATTCAGGCTACGTTCAAGCATTGGGGCTGTATCTGAGTAATCGTTGTTTGGAGGAATAGTCGGCTGCCGCTGCTTGCCACAGAACAGGAGGTAGGCCGCTGGGGTGAAGTAGAGAGCCAAAATGGGAGAGCCGCCAATTCCACCTGCGATCGCAATCGACAGGGGTTGCCAAAACGGGTCACCGTCTATGAGTAGAGGCGCAAAGCCGACCATCGTGGTGATGGTCGTTGTCAACACATGGCGAGTGGCTTTAACGACGACGTCCTGTACAGCTTTACGATCACCTTGTTTCGCATTTGGATCGTCATTAAACGCAGAGAGTACAATGATCGCGCCATTGATGGCGATACCGATGAGTCCCATCGTACCAACAATGGCCATGAAACCCAGTAATGACCCAAAGGCTTTGAGGGAGAACAGCGCCATCCCCACTGAGCCAACGGCTACGGCTGCTACAATACCGGCCTGCCGAAACGAGCCTAAGGATAATACCAATGCTGTTGCCATCACGAGAACCAAGAGTGGCACATACAGGATCAGGTTACCGACGGCTGAATTACGTTCTTCGAATTCACCACCAAACTCATACCCGTAGCCTGGTGGAAGTTCAAAGTTGGCCGCCTCTAGCTGTTCTTGTAATGCACTGAGCACCGTATCTGGTAAGACTCCAGCGGTGATATAAGCCTGGATTGTGTTCACCCGTTGCTCATCGCGACGGGCAATGTTGGCCGATTCAGACAATAGTTCAAACTCACCAAAGGCCGATGTCGGTCGGAAGTCTCGATCTTGGGATTGGTCGGAACGTAGATCCAGCGATGCAAGCTGATTTACATTCGCGCGATCGCCGTTCGTCAGTCGCACTCGCACCGGCAAGTTTTCTGTGGACTCCAAGATTGCTCCACCTGTGACGCCTTCTGAATAGGCTTCCAGCTGTTGAGCGATCGCCGTATTCGTCAACCCTGATCGTTGCACCTGTTCGTTATCGACAGTCAGCCCTAATTTTGGCTGCCCCTCGGTTAAGTCATCCCGTACATGCACGACATTAGAGACGAGCATCAGCATTTCTCGAACGTCGATACCAATCTGCCGTAACGTTTCAATATCAGGCCCGTAGATTCGCATTTCCACAGGGGCGTCGTAGGGTGGCCCTTGCTGGAGCTGTTGTGCAATCACCCGTGCGGAGGGAAACAACTCATCGAGTTCAGCCTGCAGTTCTCGTACCATGCCTTGCACGTTCTGCGCAGACTTGAGTTGTACCATAGCCTGAGCATAATTGGCCTGATTTTCGCGGTTGCCTGTGAGGTTGTAATAAAACTTGGGGGCGCTTTCGCCAATAAACCAATGCACATCCTGCACTTCTTCATGCTCTAGGATGCGCTCACGGGCAAGAAGCACACGTTCGCGAGTTTGGGCGATCGCCGTCTGAGGAGCGAACTCTATCTCAATCTGAAACTGATCGCGGTTGAGCAGAGGAAAAAACTGCTCTTCTAATGTGCCTGCGGCAATAAACCCAACGAGAGGAATGGTCATGGTGAGGGCGATCGTCAGCAGCGGGCGGGCAGTGGCACGGTCAATCGACCGACGATAGAAACGACCCAAGCGAGGGGATGACAATCCTTCGTACCACCAGGAGCCAGGTTTCATCAGAACCAATACGACCCTGTCCAGTAAGCTGCGTTGGTCTTTACGACTAGCACGTTCGTAGTCTCGATTGCTGCCGCTCAACATCCGCCCGGCCAGTGCCGCAATGACCGTCAGCGAAATAGCCAACGATGAAATCAAGGATAAAATGACGCCGAGGGCAATCGAGCCGACAAATTCTCCCGCAGCCCCAGGGAGTAAGTAAATCGGTAAAAACGTCAGTACCGTCGTCAGGGTTGAGGCGAGCAGCGGCACTTGCAGGTATTTCACCGATTTAGTGACCGCTTTCAGCGGGGGTTCTCCATGCTGCATCTCGACCTGAATTTCATCGACAACGATCACAGCATTATCGATCAGCAAGCCTAAGGCGATGATGAGTCCAGTGACCGACATCTGGTGAATGCCAACGCCAAAAATGGTCATCCACCCGAGTACGGCAAACATCGAGAGCGGCAGCGCGAATCCAACGACGAGTGCAGAGCGCCAACCCATGCCCACCAGAGCAACAAGCACCACTAAGGCTGCCCCGAATAACAAATTCGTGATCAGCGTGCTGATGCGAGTCTCCACATAGCCACTCTGATCAAAGATAAGATCCAAACTGATGCCTTCGGGGAGTCTGACGTCAAACGCATCCAGCTCTTGTTTTACCTGGGCAGACCATTGGTCGATTCGCAATCCCGACTGCATCATGATGCCCAGAACAACCGCTGGCTGACCACTCACCAGCGCCTGATCGCTGAGCGGATAACGAATCCCTCGACTGACACGGGCAATATCGCTGAGGCGGGTAAATTGGCCACTGCCAGATTGAACTGGGAGCTGACGAATTTGTTCGATGGTTTCTAGCTCACTCTGCACCTCAATGGCAAGCTCCTGTTCAGGACTGCGAAGCTGACCCGCTGTGACTTTGGCATCACTGAGTTGAATCTGCTGAGCCAATTGCTGGGGAGACAGTCCCACTCCCGCTAAAGCAGGTGCATCAACTTCAACCAGTACTTCCTCGTCCGGGTTACCGAAGAATTCCACTTCCTCCGTGCCATCAACCCCTCGCATGAAAACACCCAGTTCTTCAGCATAGCGCCGGAGAATGGCATAGTTCGGGTCACCAGGCAAATTCCAGGTCAGAGAGGCGATCGCCGTATAGGCTTTGACGAAAGCCTCTTCGAGTTCTGAGGCAATGACTCCAGGCGGGAGTCGAAGAGCGGCATCATCCATTTCGTCTCGCACTTTTGCCCAAATGGGCTGGGCGTCTTTCACCGAGTCCACGAGTTCCACTAAGACCGTGGAAAAGCCAACCCGTGAGTCAGAGTCTAGAACCTTGATTTCCTCAATTTCAGATAATTCTTCTTCGAGGGCAGTGGTGACGAGGGCTTCGACCCGTTCGGCACTAGCCCCAGGGAACGCTGTTTGGACAACGGCGATGCGGGAAATTAGTTCTGGGTCTTCCTGACGAGGAAGTGCCTGAAAAGAGGAGAACCCCCAGGCTAACAGCATCACGATCGTTAAGATCAAAAGGCGGATGTTCTGGTAAAACGGGCGAACCATAATAGCGTCACCTTTGTAACGAGCAGGTTGATAGTTAGTTGTCCATTGATGGGCCAATAGACAAGCACAGCACTGTGCAGATTGATTCAGTACGGTGATGTAGGGAACGGTGATGTGGGGAACGGCGCGCCTCACATCATCGCTTTTGTAAGTAGATGACCATCATTAAGCGTATCCTTCTCAATCCTGTACCGCTGCGCAGGCGGCACAGGATTTGGGGTTTTGGTTTTAATGACGTCCAGGTACTTACTTGACGCGATTGCATACCGCCATAGATTAGATAAAGTAACTGGGAATTTTCTAGAGCGGCTTTACCTGTTGTCCAGGCACCAGGCGATGGGTTCCACTCGCGACAATGCGATCGCCGGACTGCACTGTTCCTCGCACGAGGACGCGATCGCCCTCTTGATGCAGGATCTCCACGGCTTGGGGCTGCACCTCATAGACATCCGGAGTGCTGTCCTCCGGCGAGATCAAGACATAGCAGTTCCATAGCCCTCGAATCCCCTGAGTCAATGCTCCTGTGGGGAGCCAAACCCCATCCGTAGGAGCGGTTTCCATCAGGTCTACACGAACCGTTTGACCTGGGCTAATGCGAGATATCGCGGCGGACTCTAGACGAAAAACAACCATCTGAGTGCGAGTCTCTGGGTCTACTTCTGGCAACACAGAATCAACGGTTGCTGAATAGGTTTCTGTTCCGAGCCTCAGAGTTTGAGGAGTGCCCACCCGCAGCTGATTAGTAATGTCCGTTGGCATGCCAATACGAGCCTCCGGAGCCGCGTTTTCCACAAGCCGTAATACGGGTTGTCCCGGACTGAGTACGGTTCCCTCATCCACCTGCCGAGTTGCAATAATCCCGTCATAGGGGGCATTGAGCGTGCTTTTGCTAATGGTGACATCTAAATCAGCAATGCGAGCATCCAGTTGTTGAACCAACGCCCTCTGAGCATCGATTTGTTCTTGACGGGTACCGTTTTGGAGTTCCTCTAAGTTGCTTTGAGCTTGATCCAACCGCGCTTCCAATGCACCCTGACCAAAGGACGTTTCGTCTAGTTCTTCTCTAGAAATAGCACCTTCATTGTAGAGAAATGCGCGTCGTGTTTGTCGAGCCTCCTCCAGTGCCAATTGTTGTTCTAAATCGCGCACCGCGGCGGCGGCGGCGGCAATGTCTTCGGCTCTCGGCCCAGCCGTTAATTCTGTCAGCTGAGCAATCGCTCGCGCTTTTTCGGCGGTCATCTGTAGCCGCTGAGTCTGCAGGTTCCGGGTATCCAAGCGAGCCAATGGTGCGCCAGCAGAAATGCGATCGCCCTCTTGCACATACACATCGACCAATTGCCCGCCTTGCTCAAATCCCAAATCACTGGCTCGGAGTGCAGCAATTTCACCCGTATAGGCACGAGCAACGTCGTAGCTGTCAACCGTTTCAACCGTGAAGGTTTCGACTGGCAACACATTGATCTGATCGGCATTGGCTGATTCAACACTGGAGCCAGCAAGGCGGGTGTAGACCACGGGAATCCCTAGCAACAGCAATAATCCAAGGGCACCAAATCCTATGGTGCGGCGGGGATATCGTTGAATTCTATCGAAGAACCTGGAACCTAAGGCCAAATCTGTCGCGTTCACATCAGGCGGGAATGAGTTAGACGTCATAGTACATTGGATGATAGGTTACAGATTAAATCAGACGTACGTTTTATATTTACTACTGCTCTGACATGCGCCAAACTAGTAAGCGATCGCCATCCAGTCCTTAGATAGAAGGCCTTTAGAGAAATTTATGCTCCGCTAGAGCAGCCTTAAAACCTAGTATGATGCAAATAAATATTCAAACGTACGCTTGATATAATTAAAACGTACGTTTGAATAAATAGCAAGCAGATAAGTAGATAGGCATCAATAAACTCACTTTAAAAACCTGGGGAGTTCCCCGGAGGGGAGCTCCCCAGGTTTTTGTTTTTTAGTTTAATAACGCCAAGCTACTTACAGCACTCCAGTGATTAACATCTGAAAATCATGGACGTGTGTTTCAGATAACGGCCAATGGTCGCTTAGCATAGGTTTAGTTCATACGCTTGAATGACATGAGTACTGAGGCTTCGACAGATACCAAAGAACAAATTCTGAACGTGGCGGAATATTTGATTGCCGAACGCGGCTTTGCTGGCACAACCCTACGGAATGTCGTCAGCATGGCAGGGGTGAACTTAGCCGCTGTTCACTACCACTTCGGATCAAAAGAAGAGTTGTTTCGAGCTGTGGTTGAACGCATTGCTCGACCTGTTGTGGAGCATGAGTTAGCAGCATTAAAACAGCTTCAAGATGAGAAGAAAACCCCGTCCGTCGAAGATATTATGACAGCCTTCTTAGCTGCACCCCTGAACTTACTCCTGGGAGATGAAAGTTCTCGCACGGTACGCGCTCAATTTATGGGGCGCTGCCGTAGTGAGCCAGAACCGATTCAAAGTATTGCGGCTCAGGAATTTGACGCGAGTTGTCAGGCTTTCTTAGATGCGTTGCAGCGGGCATTGCCAGACCAATCGCGATCGCAACTGCAATGGAAATTCGACCTGGCGATCGCCGCTCTCATTCGGGTACAGATGGAGGCCGGACAACCTCACGCGCTCATTCAGAGTAGCCACCCAGATGATGTTCAACAGGCCATTTCGGCATTAGCAGCATTTCTCGCGGCGGGGATATCGGCTTAGGGCACTGGCTTTGTTGAAACACCCTAGATACTGATGAGTTTCTGAGGTAAAACTAAAGACATCCCCATGCTGATGAGTCCCCATGTCTCCAGAGCTAACCGATAATACGCCGACCAATCTCGATAAGGTGTTCGAGCTACTCGACCATAAGCTGATCACCCTTGGAGTGCCGGGGGCACTCAGTTTTGTTGGCATCACGAAGGTGCGTGAGAACCAAATCACGGAAGCAGGGTGGTGTTTTGCAGGAGCTGCCGCCGTTTGGATCGTCATTAAGGCTGGTAAAGCCCTGTCGCCAAAACTTGATGATCTATTTAACGGGGTGATTGATGGAGTGGGGCGATGACGGGAGCCAGGATCGATACACTGTGCGTCGGCTGGAATAGTCCGGGTGGCCCTTATCGGCAGCGTGGCGACTCGTTTGGCTACTTGGGCACGGCTCATCTGTCGCATCCCTCGGTTCCTTCGCTTATAGGGTTTAACGATAAATTCCCGCCAGGTTTCATCCACTTTTAACTGCCCTTCAAGCGATCGCCCGCTTGCGTGTTGGGATTTGGCGACAGCGATCGCTACGCTCATTTTATGGCTCGCTCTGCGGTCTATTCGTTGATAGCCACTCGCGTAAATCATCTACAGTACTGAAATCTAATAATGCCTCTCCTAATGCCTCTAACGGCTCCAGGGCCAATGCATTGATTTGCACCTGTTCCTCGTCGGAGAACGTGCCGAATCGACGAGTTAATAGTCTTATAACAAATGAACGAGCTTCTTCTTCGCGACCTTCTTCGCGACCTTCTTCGCGACCTTCTTCGCGGCCTTCTTCGCGGCTCTGCTGTCGAATTTCCTGTTCTAACTCTAGAAATGCTTGCGATAGTGCCATAACAAATGCCTCGTCTTTTGCTTCTTCAACTCCAACCTGCTCACTAATCACCTTCCAATTCGATAGTACACGCAATGCCGTTTCCCTGCGCTGATCTCCCACGGGCATCGACATAATCTCCGCGATCGCTCGCTGCTGCACTTGACCACTCCCGATCATCCGCAACCATATCGTTTCCTCGATTTCTCGGAGTTGATGAATCACAACAATCATGCCCCGAAAGATAGAGGGGAATTCATACACGCCTTTCCCATACGCCTCACTTTCGTGGGCTCCAATGCTCTTCAACCGTTCCTTCGATAGCGTCGGCGTCACGATCCACAAACGGGCTAAGGCTTCTTCCGAGATTCCCTTCTGCTCTCGTCTCATCTTTCCGATGACATGCAGTTGCTTATTCACACAGCTCCGCAGTTCATTGCTATCGGGCGGTTGATGGTAAGGCTATTGCTAATAGACTCCTAGACGCTGGTTTTGTCGAGGTAAAAGGGCGACCTAAGAAGGATGAAAAACCGTTGATGCCTGCTCTTAGTGCGGTAGTTGGCAAGTCTATCCGCACATTGCAGAGATACCTTGAGGAACCTGAAGAAGAAAAAAGTACGACAGATGTCGTAGATTCAGATGCGCTTTTGAAGAAGGCGATCGCCAGCCTCAAGAAATGGGAGAAACACCGAGGGCGTAAACGCCGTGAAGTAGATCTGTCTGCTAACATGCCTGAGATCCTTGAGAAACTTGAATCTGCTATCGAAGAAACAAAATCAGTTGGATGTGCGATCGCTCAATGGTCTCAACGAAACCAAAGCCCTCTCAGAGATTGAAACAAAGGGTGCAATGCTACCTGCATTTCCTCCGAAGACGCCTTGTCTCGTAGGAAACATCGCAAGCACTCCGCTTGCGGACATAGAGGCTTTGGACAATTTTGCCATCGTTGTGCTGACGAAGAAAAAAAGCGCCAAGCAGTCATAACGATGAAACAGGTACTAAATCAAGGGAAACAACTCCTTCGGCAGCAATGGATTCAGAGTTTCTCCGATGACTGTGAGGTTCTCTGGCAGTTAGTGTCCGAGGCCAGGAGTTCAAATCAGAGCAGTCTTAGAAGGCGATCCTGTATTCGAGCCAACCTGAAAGTACAAAGGATACACATAGTCCCTCTTTACTGTTGAAAATATGGCTCTCCTTGATGATGCCAAATCACACCGCATTGTTTGGCGATCGCTCCAGAGAATCGGCGATCGCATTGTGGCAGTCAATACCTGCTGTATCCAGACAGTGTGCCAAGGTCTACACCGATTGTTGGCAGGCCTACGTCAACGTCATTCCGAGCAAACGGCATGTTGCTGTCGGCAAAGACAGCGGCTTGACCAGTGACATAGCAAGGCTGAACAATACGCTGAGGAAAAACATTTCGCGGCTCGGTTGCATATCGCTATAATTCGTTAACGAGGTCAAATTCTGGTGTCAGACACTAGCCCTAAAGATCAAACCAGAGGGGATGCCACCAACAATCTTATCTTACTTTATTTTTTGGATTATGCAGAGGGCTAAAGAGCAAGAAGAGCAAAGGGCAAAGGAGTCACTGGACGGCGCACACCACACGAAAACCGTCGTGGAGGTCGCGGTAGTCGCGAAGGTTGAGGAAGCGATACGCAGAACGGCAATCCCACGGATCGTAGCTCCAAGAACCGCCGCGTAAGATACGATACTTATCATCTCCACCGTCTTCCCACACGCTCCCATCGGTCGGTGGTTCCCCCTCATAATTGTCGTGCCAGGGGTCTTGGCACCACTCCCAGACATTGCCGTGCATGTCACATAATCCAAAAGCATTGGGGGCATCAAATTGGGTTACAGGGGTTGTCTCTTGCCGATACTCGCCTGTTGGCCCTCGCCCATATTTGGAAATCGCACGGTAGTTTGCTAATTGATCCGTTATTGTCTCGCCAAAGTGGAAGGGGGTTGTCGTTCCTGCGCGACAAGCATATTCCCATTCTGCTTCGCTCGGGAGGCGGTATTTTCGTCCTGTCCGTTGGCTTAATCGGCTACAAAACTCCGTGGCGTCATCCCAGCTCACCTGTTCAACGGGCATCAGGTCACCCTTAAAGTTAGACGGGGCGTCCTTTAGTTCCTGGCTGATTTCTAACGTGCTGGTATCCCAGGAGGCAACTTGTCGCCATTGCGCTTGAGTGATCGGATACCGCCCCATGAAGAAGGTGGGTACCGTCACAGGATGTTGAGGCGACTCTCGCTCAGCAATGCGATCAGTCTCATTCGCTGGAGAACCCATCTCAAAGGTTCCCCCCGGAATCAACACCATCTCTAAACGAACACCATTTCCTAGGTCTTCAAAGAATCGGCGGTTGGTCTTTGTCTCAGGGCGCTGGATGGTGAGTTTTGCCATGGAAGAAGGGGGGATGAATAAAGTATGTTCAACGAAGTGAGGAACTTAGGAGTCAGGAGTCAGGAGTCAGGAGTTAATATAAATTCTGTGTCCTGTCTTCTGCATTCTGTCTTCTAAATTCCGATATGTTCTCCCTCCAGATAAACCCAGAGTTGGGGGCAAAAACTCTTCAGCATTGCTGCTTACCAAGCTCTTAACCCCCAGGCTGATTTTCGGATGCAAATGAGCATCACAGGAGCAGAGCTGGACTCCTCGTCGCACGCTCGATGAATTCCCACCCACCGACTCTGGCCGTGAAGAGTACTGGACGGCGCACACAACACGAAAACCGTTGTTGTTGTTGCGGTTGTCGCGATTGTTGTTGTTGCGATACGCAGAACGGCAATTCCTCGGATTGTTGTTCCAAGAACCGCCGCGTTTTGATTGCCTGCCCCAGGGTAGAGTATACAGGAGAATTTAAGGGGCAGAAGTCAGGAGTCAGAGGGGGCTGATTTCTGTATTCTGTTTCCTGTTTCCTGCATCGCAAACTAAGCCACTGACGTTGCTGCCAGCGCGGCTTCTGCCTCCATACGAGCAAGGATCGCGGCCGCTTCTGCCAAATAGAGGGCAATATTGGCTCGAACTGTTGGGTCTGTTTCCCGTTTAAGCTCTTCGCAGTGAAATAAGACTCGCACGCGATAGGCTTCGATAGATTCTGGGGAAACGATGTATGGCATAGATTCAGGCATCCAATGACCTCTCAATAACCTCGGTTCTCAACAGTTGCTGCTCGGCTTCTAGGTAGATGTATTTTACGCCAAGCATTACGTTATCTGACAAAACAATTTCTTGGCGAGCTTCTGTGGGATTGAGAGAAGGGTGTCGTGCGATGACCGTGTAGCGACCAGGGGGAAGATTTGCAAAGATGGCGTCTGCAACGGTGACTCTGACAGGTTGTTGCGTGATGAGTTGCCCGTCTGAGGTGAGCAGCACAATAATGAGTTCCCCATCAACGGACGACATACTTACACCCTGTTCGTTACGGATGACCACGATGATGTAAGACAACGAATAACTGACCTCTGTCTAGTTGTTTTCAGGCAAATATCGTATCAGACACTGTTGATTTTATTGAAGAGTGTCAGACCGATGCTACCCAAACCATAAAGAAAAACCCGCCTAACAGTGAGTATGCGAAGAACTGCTTTGGCCTGTCTTGACTGGACGATGAGCCAGAGGGTATCGGCACATCGAATTTTCCGCCGAATGATGCGTTTCAAAATTTCTAAATCAATGCTGGGAAAGTATTTTCGCACATCGCATTGCAAGACATAGCGAGAGGTGCGAGTAAATTTGATGAATTGTTTGAGGGCGCGGTGAGTACCATAGCCTAAGCGATTCGCATAGGAATCTGAGATGAATGTGGGTTCGATGAGTGGGACAATAACGTTGCAAAGGGCATGGTGAACCACTCGGTCTCGATAGGGCGCAGCAGAAATCAACCGAGGCTTGGGGTCAAAAATGCGAAAGGAGCGATATTCGCCGGGGCGATAGGTTTTGTGAGTCAGCTCATCTTGTAGTTGGTGCAGCTCGTCTTCCAGGCGATAGTTAAAGGCTAGGACACTGGATCGAAACCGCTTGCTCTGCTGGGCTTGGCGTGCCGCCTGATATAAATTTTCAAAGGCAATGACCTTATGCCAGAGGTTTCCGTAGCGTTTCATAGGAAAAAGAGTTAGGAGTCAGAATGCAGGAGTCAGAATTTTAGATTGTCGCTTCTGTGTCCGGTCTTCTGTCTGCGGTTTTCTGTCTCATGCTCTTAATCCACCCCCCTAAATCTTGCCCGACACTCCTGAGCTGCTGTCCGGCATAGTCATACCGATCCATTGAAATTAACTCAAAATCTAGGAGCAGTCGAGTTTGATAGCGCAGGATATCGAGATGAGTGTTGAGAAACTGAAGACGAGACAGTTTCTCTTTTCGACTGTAGCGTGCCTGAATCAACCCCTCTAGCAATTCATAGAGGGTTTTGGTCATCCGCTCACCCAAGCCAAATCGATGGTCTTTAGGCAACCGATTGAGAATCGGTACATACCACCGAATTAAATCATAGGTTTTCTGGATGACGGGGAGTTCTTGCTGCATTCCACTTTTCTCTGAGTATCAGATCGTAGAATTTATCGTCAGAAATTTTTATTTTTATAAATTAAATTATTTTTTTGTTTCCCCATAGGGCTAAAGAGCAAGAAGTGCAAAGCGCAAAGGAGTCACTGGACGGCGCACACAACACGAAAACCGAAGTTGATGTAGCGGTTGACGCGAGAGGTGTTGAGGCGATACGCAGAACGGCAATACCTCGGATTGTCGTACCAAGAACCGCCGCGAAAAACACGTAGACGATCATTGCCTCCTTCTATCCAAGCGCTCCCATCGGTCGGTGGTTCTGCCTCATAATTGTCGTGCCAGGGATCTTGGCACCACTCCAAAACGTTGCCGTGCATGTCACACAAACCAAAAGTATTGGCAACACCAAACTGACCGACAGGGGTTGTTTCTTGACGATATTCTCCCTTAGGGCCATCCCCGTAGGAACCTGACCATTTGCCATCAGGATCATCTGTGCCGTCATAATTTGCTAAGTCAGTGGTGATTGTCTCACCAAAATGAAAGGGGGTTGTGGTGCCCGCTCGACAGGCATATTCCCACTCGGCCTCGCTCGGTAGTCGATAGGGGCGTTTGGTATAGGTTGAGAGGCGCTTGCAAAACTCAACGGCATCATCCCAGGACACCCTTTCTACCGGGCAATCATCCCCTTTGAAGCTTGATGGGGTTTCGTCGAGTAGATGGTCTTCCTGTGGCAACCCTGCGACGATGCGCCACTGCGACTGAGTCACGGGGTATTTCCCCATCCAGAACCCTGGAACTTGCACGAGGTGCTGTGGGCCTTCACTATTCGATCGATCGCGTTCTTTTTCTGGAGACCCCATCAGAAATTCACCGCTCTTTACCTGCATCATTTCGATGGCGACGGTATCGCTCAACCGCTCACGGAAAAACGGCACCTCAAGGGTTTGTTTCGCGATTTTGACCTGTGGCTTGACATCGCTAGAGGGTGGAGCTGACACGGCAATTTTCCTGGCTTAGTTACCGGATTTGAAGCAGAGGGCTAAAGGGCAAGAAGAGCAAAGCGCAAAGGAGTCACTGGACGGCGCACACAACACGAAAACCGTCGGTGTAGTCGCGGTCGTCGCGATAGAAGTAGTCGCGATACGCAGAACGGCAATTCCTCGGATAGTCGTCCCAAGAACCGCCGCGACGGACTCGTAGACGATCACTACCTCCTTCTAAAGCACTCCCATCAGTTGGTGCTCCCTCATAATTGTCATGCCAGAGGTCTTGGCACCACTCCCAGACATTCCCATGCATATCGGAGAGGCCAAAGGCATTGGCAATGCCAAACTCCGTGACAGGTGTTGTCTCGCCTCGACGATTTCCCTGGGGGCCGTTGTTGAATGCCGATCCGTTGTAGTTGGCAACCTCTGTGGTGATCATGTCGCCAAAATGAAAGGGAGTCTGTGTCCCTGCACGACAGGCATATTCCCACTCGACCTCGCTGGGCAAGCGGTACTCTTTTTTGGTATGGCGGCTAAGTCGGGCGCAAAACTCTATCGCATCAGCCCAAGAGACCCTCTCCACCGGTCGGTCATCCCCTTTGAACTGTGATGGATTGGCCTCTAATTCACGCTCGACTTGAGGCAACTTTACTACGGCTTGCCACTGTGCCTGGGTGACGGGATAGCGCCCCATGAAGCAGGCCGGGACGGTGACTCGATATTGGGAAGATTCTGAACCGGAGCGTTCTGGTTCATTGTCGGGAGAGCCCATCAGAAACTCTCCTGCGGGGATAGACACCATTTCTAGTTCTATCTGCTCAGGCAAAGACTCCACGTAACGCCAAGCTTCACCCGTATCGCGGACGATCACCCAGTCTCCTTCATGGTTCTCTAACGTTGCGATCTGGAACTGAAATAACGTTTGTGTTCTCTCGGTAAGCGGCAACGTTGGCTGACGGAATGGAAACTCTATTTCCAAGTCCTGAAACAAGCTCCTAACAGTCTCCGGCAATGCTGACGAGTCAAAGATCCAGGATGCAGGAAGATCGAGTCGGTGGATGACTTCCGCATAGGTATAGATTGATGTCGTCGCTGATTGGGATTCTCCGACGGGCATCCTTGAAATCTCTCGGCCAAAAAACTCTCCATAGGCAGCCGTCCTGAAAAGGGTGTTAATCTCTTCATGCTCGATTGATCGCCCCAATGCTTGAGCAAAGTGAGCAATTTCATCTCGCTGCAACACAATTCCATTGTCATAGAGCTGACTAGCGTCAAGACCGACGAGCCGAGCAATCTCCGATGGACTGGGCACCGTAGGCGGAGTCGTTCCGCTAGGGTCAAGGGTCAACGATGCGGCCAAGGCATCTGCTAGAAATTTCTGTCTTTCCTGGGCTGATACCTGTCTAATTTGTTCAACGGCATTAGACAGCTGAGGAATCTCAACGCCGATGTCTTTGATAACCGTAATGGTCGCAACTTCGATCGTCTGCATCTCGATGGGGGGAAGCTCGATTTCGTCTTCGAAAACAATGATGGGAGGGGTAAAGCTGAAGTCTTCAAGGGGAGGAATACCAGGGAATTCGGTATTTTGTTCATCTCGCTCTAAGCGAGACTGCCTTCGGTTGTCTTCAACCTCTTGCATCTCCAGGTCTTCTACAAACGCTGCATATTCGCCCCCCATCTGTCGTAGCACCTGCCGCGTAAGGGTCGCAAATTCAATCACATCGCTTGCCTCGCCCTCTATCTCTGACGGTTTGAGGGTGAGCAGTGCCATAAAGTTGCGAATAGAAATACCCAGCCGCCGAGCAATATATTTTGAAATTTTATCCAGTACGTGATCGACATCTGAAATCGGAACAGCCTTCAGCAATTCATCACGGACACCAGTCACAAAGTCATACCGGAGTCCATCGCCTTCATGAGACACGGGTTCAAGCAATCCACTCATAAAAACTTCCGCGACATGTACCTGATCAGACGCTCGCAGCATCGTCGCTTGAATCAGATAAACCACGGGCAAACTCACAGGCGCTGATGCCATGAACCCAGCGAGCCGCCGAGCGAGGGGTGATGCTGTCGCCTGAAATCGAGTCACCAACTCTTCAGCGGAAAGGGCATCATCGGAGTCATCGGAGTCAGCGTCTCTGCCGTCTCGTGCCTCAATTTGCTGAAGGGCACCCTCATCAAATACCACACCCGCAGTTTTGATACTGCCTACCCCAGCCATTACCCTTGCCCATCGAGCCATCGACTCAGGTTCAAGCGTCACGACTGGCAATTTTAAGGCCGTCTTCGTATCAACCTCTTCCCAAGTAAACAACTCTTCCGCCACCAAATGAGCATTGGTTGCCCCAGCCATAAATGTCCTGAGCTGAGCTGAAATGCCAAACCCTAACGCACTCCGTTCCCAAAACTGTTCAGGCAAAAACTGGACAATGGTGACAGGCTGATGATGAGCCCACTGCTGCAACCAGCCATGAATCGTGCCCTGTCGCCACGCCGCAGACGTACAATCACTCATTAGCAAGACTAACGAGCGACCACTGGGGTCTAATAGTTCTTTTGGCCGACGGGGGCGCTGCTCAGTAGAGGTGCGATAGCGCTGAGAAAATAACTGCAACGCTCCATCTGAAGCACTGTGTAAGCTCCAAGTACGAACATCTCGAAAGGCACCCAGTCGCTCTAAGATAGTTTGGAAATCCTGAATGTTGTCACGCCAAATGGCTGTAGAGCGGGTTTCCTCAACCACCAGAACGACACTCAACCATCGCTCTGGCGCAGGCTTCAAAACAGGAATACAAACCCCACGCTCTGCAATCACATTGGCTGTAGCATCCTCATCCAAAACCGTGGTGTCACGCGACGGATATTTACGCATGAGTGGACGGAGCGATCGCCCTAATGCCAAAGGCTTTCGCAGGGCTTTTGCCCCTGGTGTTTGAAACGGCAACCCGTTTGTGTCTCGCTGTTGAGTCTGATGGCGTGTTGGGCTCGGCGCTTGTAGCGATGCAACCGGAGGTGGCGCAACCGGACTCTCAGGCAATGGTGGAGGTCTTGATGGCGTAGGACCATCAATGATCGGCATCTCTTCCCCGTCAGCACCCTCGTCATCCTCAAGGGTTATCCCTGGGAGCGCTCCGGCTTCATTCCTATCACGAGACATTCCATTGATGTGTACAGACAGCCACAGAAGATCGGCTAAATTATCTGCATCCATATCCAGACCACATCGATTGAGCACATCGCTCAATTCAGCAATTAGGTCAGGTGCAGAACCAGATACTTGCATTAATCCTCAGTACTAGAGAGATATTTCCACAATTGCTCAATTAACTTCTCTTTATCGGCTCCCACAGGACCCCGTTCTCGCGTCATCAGATAAATGGCATTGAGTAACTGGTCAGTCGCTAAGTCCCCGCGATCGCGACGGGACTTAAAATCCTCAATCAATTTTCGGGACTGATCGGCAACGTCTTGACCCAGATGAGAGGCCACAATCCGCGCGAGTTCGTCTTCATCCGGCTCTTTCATACTTAAACGCAAACATCGTCGCAAAAATGCAGGTGGGAAATCTCTCTCTCCATTACTCGTCAGCACCACAAAGGGAAATGCCCGACACCGCACTCGTCCTGCTGTGATAGCCATCATGCTATCTGAGTACGTCGATTCAAGCTCATCGGTGTAACTTGTTCGTACCTCAACGGTTTCGACTTTTTTCGCAATTCTGACTAACTCTGGTATCTGAAATCTCCCTTCTTCGAGCATATGTAGCAGATCATTTGGCAAGTCAATGTCACTCTTGTCGATTTCATCAATTAATAACATCCGAGGCTGATCAGACGGGAGTAGCGCCGTTCCTAATGGGCCAAGTTGAATATACTGCCCAATATCCTCTAGCTTGCCGTCTTCGCCCTTCTGCTGGGAATCTTGCAACCGTCCAATGGCATCGTAACTATATAATCCGTCTTTCAGGGTGGTTCGAGTGGTAACGGGCCAATATAAGACTTCTCCAAGCCCAAGTTCATACGCGACGGCATAGGCCAACGATGTTTTCCCTGTTCCAGGTCGTCCAGTCACTAACAGAGGGCGACGGAGGTAGAGCGCCGCATTCACCACATCAATCTCTTCCTCTCGTGCCTGAAACGTTGAGCCCCGTTTTTGACTCTGAGACTGAACGGGTGGCATAGACTCCTGACTTGAAGGATCAGACGGATCTGAACCCTCATCACTAAATGACCGCCAACTGGGGGGTGGCGGTAGATGATTCACATCTGAATGAGGGGTTCGATTGCCCTGAAAAATTTGCCAGCTATTCATGTGCGTCTATCTCAGTCATTAAGTCTCATACTTCATCTTTGGCGGTACTAAGTTGGGATTTTCAATCAATACCGATAAATGGTGCCCTATATGGCTATCTGTGGATTGATCCTGAGCTTCTTTTCGCTTCTCCTTCACCTGTATGGATAACTCCTTGGCACAACACTCCAAAAGATTATCAATCTCTGTTGTGCAATTGACCCCAGACAACTGTTGCCGTACCCAAACGGCAATCGGTAAAGCCGCTTGCAAAATCACTCTGAAGATACTACGCTTTTCAGGCTTCTCAAGTCCACCTGCCACTTTCAAGCCAACGACATCTGCTTGGAATAGCTCTTGAGTCAATTTCTTGAGATCGTCTACGTCTCCAGATCGGACATTGTGAATGAGTATCGCATCTTCAAGAGCCTTCAAAGAAGCCCACTTCTCATTCCATGCACTGAGATACTTGCCATACGTCTTTAATAACCGCTCTGAAGAACGGATTGATACATAATATTTACACCCTATGGGTTCTGGGAACAGGGCAATGCCATCGTCAATAGCCCACTGATCAACGGCCTCCATGATCAAATCCATCGACACAAAAATATCAAGACGAGGATCACTGTCGATATAGTTCGGGCATTCATCTAACAATTGACCCATGACGTTTGCAAGCTCATCAAAGGCGATCGCTGTTCCGCTAATCCCCTCTACTTCTACTTGCTGACATCCTTTACCGGTCTTAGGGGTATAGGCTTCACTATCTGGAATGACCCAAGCATCTACGAAATAGTGCCCTTTGCCTTGCTGAGGACTAGGGTTCAACACAATAAGCAGATAAGGATGTCCTTGTGGCAATGCATTGAACTGGCCTTGAATAGAATTGATAAACGGCTCAAAGTCGTCACTTTTTGCGCATCCCCATTCCGTCAACACACGCCTCACGTCTTCCGAAACAGAGCGATCGCCGACAAGATAGGCGACAAACCGACATTCTATCGGCAACTCCTTAGAGGCACTTGGAATATTTGCTAACCCAGCCAACTTACCACTCAATTTTGGAGGAATCGGGTCAGGCCATCCCCTTGGCAAACACGCTTGATAGGCTTTTTCAAATTGCGTTCTCAAAAGTTCGTGATAGGGCTCTAACAGACTATCCAGCGTTTGGGGTTCGGCTTGATTTTGTCCCAAGTACACCTGAATATCTGAAATACCACTCGCGTTCAAGGAGGACTGAAGTTGCTCACATCGCTGGGCCGTATCTTCGAGGTCTTTTTGTAGAGTATCGATCCGTCGCTTGATGCGCCCTCTTGCTGTGTCGTCATTCTCTGAGCTTAATTGCTCAAAGGCATTCTCTAAATCTGCCTGCAATTCATTCAGTTGTTTTTCCCAGCGCTGGTGCTGCTCAGCCTTGATCCTTAGAACTCTTTCCACAAATACTACCTGAATAATCCTTAACCACAGCTTTCTAGAGGCGATCGCCCACTTGTTATTGACCCTGCCTCATCGGTTATAGATCGCTTCAGCAAGTTCGTCTACGATTCCGAAGATTTTTTCTATTTTCAGGCTTTAATAATAACAAGCCTGTCGCCATTCATGACTAATGCGTGATTTCTTCATCAGCTACAACCGCTTCGACAAACAATGGGCCGAATGGATTGCCTGGATTCTCGAAGACGCTGAATATTCTGTTTTTATCCAAGCCTGGGATTTTCGTCCGGGTGGCAATTTTGTCATCGACATGCAGAAAGCCGCTGCCGAATCCAAGAAAACGATTGCCGTTCTCTCTGAAACCTACTTGAAATCAGCCTACACTCAACCTGAATGGGCGGCTGCGTTTGTTGATGACCCGAGCAGTTTAGAACGTAAGCTTATTCCCGTGAAAGTCAAAGAGTGTAAGCCCGAAGGACTGCTCAAGCCTTTAGTCTACGTCGATCTCATTGGGATCTCCAAAGAAAAAGCGAAACAACGACTACTCGAATCTTTGGAGGATCGGGTTAAACCAGAGCAAGAACCTGATTTTCCTGGGGTATGTACGGCTCCAGAGGAAGACACGACAACTCAACCCACTCCTTCTGAAATTGATTTCCCACCTGAAGCATCCGCCAATCGGCAATCGGCAATGAGCCGATTGCAGGCAATCAAAGCTAAAAATCTTGAGCGTCACTTATCTGCTCTTGAAGACGACTACAATGCTGCTTTTGCCCAGATGAATGCCTCAATTGATGATGTGACTCGGGGGAGACTCGAACGTCGTATCCAAATGATTGAAAAAGAACTTGATGAGGTTGCTGAAAAATTAGAAAATCTGTCTTCCTGATCAAAATTCCTAGGCGCGATCGCCCTGCCCTAGACAAATTCTAGGATACTCACAGCGATCGCCATCCACTGCCAGATGCATCGTTCCACACCCATCCCGGTTGCATTGTCGGCCAACATATCCCTGACCATCAACGGGAAGGATGTGAGGGCTTGAGAAACCTCACAACGGGCAACGTCAACCCAGCCCCAGCGCAGCTCGATATCGACGAAGACGCAATGCGAAATACCTTTGTTTCAGCACTTCGAGACGCTAACCTGGACATCGTAACGGTAGCTGACGTAAATCGGCTTGGACTCTCCGATGAAGACCAATTGGCATGGACAACTGAACAAGGCAGCGCGTTGTATAGCTTCAATGTTCGAGATTTCAGCCGTCTTCATACCAAAATCTTGACTATGGGTTAAAAAAACACTGGAATTATCGTCGTTCCCCGTCGGCGCTACTCTATTGGTGAACAGCTTCGAGGGTTATTAAATCTCTCAAAGGTTGACAAACTCTCAAGCGCTTTAGCCTTGGGAGCTTGTCAAATCTGAAGCTTGTTTCTAACACCGATTTCTGGAACAAATTCTAATTTTTCTGTACCGATAAAACATTTTATCGGTTCCAAAGAAGTCCAACCGATAAAATGTTTTATCGGTCACGAGCGGTTTTATTAAGCGACTGGTATTGTATAAGGAGAATTTGAAAGCTAAAACTTTAACTCATGATCATAACTACGGCATCAGATAAAGGAGGGGTCGGTAAGTCAACACTCTCTTTTCATCTGGCAGCAGCGATCGCAGAAATCCAAAAGAGTAAAGTCCTGCTAATTGATGGAGATGCAAACCGTTCTGTACTGAATTGGGCTGAACGAGGAGAAAATACTTTTCCCTTTACAGTTGTTGGAGAAAAACAGGCGCATAAATGGTTTCAAAAAGGAAACCGAGCCGACCATATTATCGTCGACACTCAAGCTAGACCCAGTGATGAAGATTTAAAGGATCTGCTGGAAGATACAGATTTACTGTTAGTTCCTACAACTGCGCACGCCCTCAGTTTAGATACGTTACCTCAGTTTTTGCAGCGATTATCCAACTTGGGTGGAAATGTCCCGTATGCATTTTGTTTGACTATCGTTGATAGCCGTACACGAGATGAGCAAGATGCGCGGGGCTTTTTGAGTGAGCATGACCAGCCTCTTCTCGATGGTTTTATGCGAGCGTTTTCTGCTTATACCAAAGCGTCTGCCCAAGGGGTACTTGTAAAAGATGCTCGATCAGAGAGCGGACGAAAAGATGGGAGTGCAGGTATTGCGTGGGGTGACTGTAAGTCTATCGCTAGTGAGATATTGGAGAATGTTAAATGAGCAAGTTCAAAAAAATTGGATCTTGGGGTACGCAGACCAAAGCTGCTGCAGTGCTCGATGAACCTTCTGTCAGCCTGCCGCAAGACAATAAGCTCAGGAACGTAGAGTTGTCTCGTATTCGAAAAGGTAGAAAGCAGTATCGTTCTTATACGGAAGAAGAGCACATTGCTCAGCTCATGGCTAGTTTTCGAGAAAATGGTTTTTCTGGTAGCTTGCCTGTTGTTGAGGTAGATGACGATGATGAGTTTGATTATGAGTATCTGGGGGGTCATACGTCTGGAGAAGCCCTAAAGCGGCTTGGTCATACAAATGTTCTAGTTTCAGTTGAGGCTGTAGATAATTCTTTAGCGCTTGCTGAGTTTTCTTATCAGCTTAATGGATCTGGACGTCCATTAAGCGCTCTAGATGATACGTATGCGGTTCTCGATATCTTGACTGAAGCACTCTCACTGCAAGGTGAGCCTGTGGATATAGACGAACTCGTTGCACTCATCCGACAAATTGCAAGAGAGACTGAGAGGGTTGATGCTTCAAAGGTTTCTTGTATACGAGACACTTGGGATCGAAATAAGTTTGAAATTTCAATTAAAAGTTTTGCTTCCAGCCGTTTGCCGTTATTGAGGTTGGAGGATGATTTGAAAGATGCTGTCAAGCGAGGAATGTCCCCTGCTAGTGCGATCGAAATTAATAAGGTGGGAGATGAATCACTACGACAGCAATTAATTCAAGAGGCCATGCAGATGTCTGTCGCTGAGATTAAACAATCAGTTAAAGAAGCTAAACAGAAGACGTCAAATGACCGAACTCAAGTCTGGCAACCCATAAAAGTACTGCGGAATATGAGTACAAAGGCAAGAAAAATTGACTTTAGCACTGTCCCAGAAAGTAAGAAAGTCGAACTTGACGAGGCTATTCAGAAAGTTCAAGAACTTGTCAATCAGCTTGAGCAGCTATAACCGTTCAAACTTCCTCATTCTTCGTCATTATCACTGGTTTGAACTTGCCTATGGATGCAAAGATTCACTCGGAAAAGCAATAGTTTTCTCAAAAAAGTGCGTGAAACGAGCTATGCACGCTTATTACACTAAACTTACACTAAGTTAGCCGTTAGACCCTTGAGATGTTCACTCCATTTTTGGCTGCTGGTATCTAGGCTAAATTTGGACTCAATAGATATCGCAAGTTTCCCCGAATAAATCCGCAAATTCGAGAACGAGAACTTTCTTCTGTTATGTCTAGTCAACGATCTGTTGTTCTGCCTGATGATTATGATCTATTTCTCTCTAGCCTGAAGACTCGCATTCGGACGGCACAGGTTAAGGCCGCATTAGCCGTTAATCGTGAGCTGATCCTGATGTATTGGCACATTGGCCAAGATATCCTGCAGCGTCAGCAGAATGAAGGGTGGGGCAGTAAGGTCATTACCCGTTTGGCAAAAGACCTAAAGCAAGAGTTTCCCGATATAACAGGATTCTCTCGCACCAATCTTATGTATATGCGGGCTTTTGCTGAAGCCTATCCAGATAAAGTAGTTGTCCAACAGGTTGTTGGACAAATTCCTTGGGGACATAAC